>JBGQIO010000006.1:0-47871 GCA_041498515.1 Anaerolineae bacterium | reverse complement strand
CGGCTCAGGTTGAACTTTTTTTCAGTGAAACGGTTGAACCCAGCCTGAGCACCATCTCCGTCTTCGATTCTAGCGGCAGGGCTGTTGACCTTGGAGACGTGCGTGTGGACCCGAATGACCCTACGCGCATGACTGTTTCGGTGGGGTCCCTGACCGATGGAGTTTATACGGTCGCGTGGAAGGCTATATCGGCAGCCGACGGTCATCTCACTAGTGGATCTTTCCCCTTCGCGATCGGTTCTGGCAGCGCTGCTGCCTTGGCGGGTCAAACAACGAAAAACAATGCGCAGCTTCCTGCAAGCGCTTTGATCTCCAAATGGCTGATGCTGGCTTCCCTGGCCCTCCTGGTCGGTCAGTCTTCGTTTTTAGTTCTTGTATGGAAACCAACCCTCAGAGCGGCTGATGATCAGTTAACGGCGGATATGCAGGAGCCGCCGGTATGGGCAACCATTTCCAAAATTGCCCTGGTAGGATTATTGATCGGATTAGCTTTGAATATCCTCTCGGAAGCCGGTCAAGCAACCGGGAATGAACTCGCCTGGCCCTGGGCGCCGGAGACGGGCCGCGTAGTGATCGATACGCGCCTGGGTGTCATCTGGCTTATCCGCCTTGGGTTGGCTTTGATCAGTATTTGGCTGGCAAAGAGCCGGCCTTCCAGTTGGAAACGCTGGGCTGGTTTTAGTGCGGGACTCGCTTTGTTGTTAAGCATCAGTCTCACCGCTCACGCCGCAACCGAGGCGCACCCGACCCTCCCGATCGTGAGCGATTGGATCCATATGATCGGAATGAGCTTTTGGCTTGGCGGCCTGGCCTACCTTTTTACCGGCTTGCGAGGGATCCGAAATTTGGAAGGAGTACTGAAAACCCGGCTTACCTCCATCTGCATCGAGCGGTTTTCGCTCATGGCGCTTGTCAGCGTGGCCGCCATTGGCGTCACCGGTCTCTACGCGGCTTATCTGAGGGTCGGTTCGATCCAGGCGCTTTACACTTCGATCTACGGCGAGGCTCTTCTGCTCAAACAGGTCTTTGTAGGTTCGCTCCTGGTGCTGGCCGCCATCAACCTGCTGGTCATCTCACCGCGCCTGAAAAAAGCACGGCTGGCGGGTGCAAGTGAAACGACCGTTGTAACGCATTTCGGAAAAATGGTGCTGACCGAGATTATCCTGGGTAGCCTGCTTTTGTTAAGCGTTAGCCTGCTTACCTACCTGCCGCCAGCCAAGATCACACCGCCTTCTTTTGACCTTAACAATTCGATTTCAGCAGACGACCTGCGTATCAGTATCAATATTTCTCCTGGATTGGTCGGTCAGAATACGTTTACCGTCAACCTGACCTCGAACGGACAGCCGGTTGAAACCGTTAAAGAAACGCTTCTGCGCTTCACACCCGGCCAGCAAAATGTGTCACCGTCCGAAGCGCAGCTCCTCGGGCAGGGCAATGGAACTTACACTACCAAGGGGAGCTATCTCAGCCTGCCGGGCAACTGGCAGGTCCAAGTCGTTGTGCGCCGTGAGAATAAATTCGATACGTTTGCCAACTTCAACTTTTCGGTGACTCCACCAGGTGCAAACCGGGAAAATTCAAGGACGCCGAATTTTGCTGGCGGAGTTATCTTACTGGATGGGCTATTATTTGCACTTGCCATGCTCCCGCTAGGGGGAAGCCCTGCCTTCCGGTTCGGTACGATCAGCCTGTTGACAATCATCATGCTGGGAGCAGGCGTTTATTATCTGACCCGTCCTGTTTTGGCTGACAACGCCCAAGCCAACCCAATTGCTCCAAACCCCCAATCCATCGCAGCCGGGAAGGCAGTATTTGAATCCCGTTGTGTCGTATGTCACGGGGAATCGGGAAAAGGAGATGGACCGCTTGGCCTGACGTTGATCCCGCGTCCCGCCGACCTTACCATTCATGCCGTCCCCGGTGTTCATACCGATGCGCAGCTCTTTGATTGGATCACCAACGGCTTTCCGGGTTCGGCGATGCCCGCTTGGCGGTCCAATCTATCTGATACCGATCGATGGAACCTGGTTAACTTTATCCGCACTTTTGCTCCAAAGACCCAACCATAAAAACGATAAGACGGCAAGGTAGTCTGAATGCACTGATGGGATAAAGATAACTTAATAACAGTGCGGTTTTACATAGGATAGAATCAATCCATGAGTAAAAATCCCGTCGCTCTCTGTTATATCATCGTTTTTTTAGCTTTGTGCGGATGTTCGATTAACACCGTTCAGTCCACCATTCCAACTACTGCACCCACTGTTCCATCTCAATTAATCAACACCCCATCCTCAGGCACCAACGGTGGTACCTCCTCCCTGCCGGGTGGCACCACAATTCCCATTACCTGGGGTAATTTAGATCTCACCGGAAAGTTAGTTTACACCGCCGCAGTTATTCAAAATAATCAATTATTAGTAAATGTTCAAATCCTTGATTTTACAACCGGTGCTATCACAACGATCTTTCAAACCCCGAACGGCGCCTGGGTCGATGCCGTAACTGTTTCGCCGGATAATAAACAATTGGTATTGTCATATACTCCCCCGGTCACCGCTCCATTTTATGCCGGGATCGATACTCTATATATCATGCCGTTGGACGGCTCCCAAACTCCGCAACTGCTTCTCACTCCTCCACCCACGAACGAGGGGTATTTCGAGCCGGAGTGGTCGCCGGATGGGAAGTATGTATATTTTGCCCATTTCGATTATTCGTCACCCACGAATTATCAGCTCATGCGGGTGGCTTATCCGAACGGGGAGGCTGAAAAAGTGGTGGACAAGGCCTTTTGGCCGAGAATTTCAAATGATGGAACCTCCCTTGTTTATACTTCGACAGCGACCGGCGTGAATACCCTCTACGTAAGCAAGGCGGATGGGTCGGGCGCACATCAAGTCCCTCTCCGCGGCTCTTATATACCACAGGTAATTGACTCGCCGATGTTCCTGGCGGACGACGGATCCATTCTTTTCAGCGCGCCGGCTTTCGGCCTCTCTTTTACGCCGAGTTGGTTTGACAGATTGTTTGGAATAACAGATGCTTTCGCCGACGGTACGATCGTATCCGATTGGTGGTCTGTTCCATTAGCCGGGGGAATCCCCAAACGTTTGACCCATCTCCAATCCCTGGGGTTGTTTGCGCGCTTTTCGCCTGACAAAAAACATATCGCCAGTTACTGTGCGGATGGTATTTTCATTATGAATCCAGATGGAACGGGCGTGACTCAGGTGATAAATTACACCGGCGGACAACCAGGAACAGTAAACTGGATACCTTAATTTTGTAATACCTCGAGTCACTATCGGTAATAGAAAAAATCCTATGATAAATATTAGATCCTCTTATTGGGCTCTGATCCTGGCCGTGATATTGTGCGGCTGTTCAGTTGATATCTCTCAGCCCTCTGGCGCCAATTCAACACCACAAGATCAAACCGTTTCTACCACGCCGGCAGCAACATCTCCATCTGGCAGCAATGTACCTCAACACAACAAGATCGGAAACCCATCTTTGCCAAACACAACCATACCGGTCACGTGGGGCAATCTGAATCTGAGCGGCGAGCTGGTCTACCAAAGTTCAGTACAAAATGGATCCGTATTTGACATGAGCATTCAAGCCCTCGATCTGGTAACAGGTGAAATCACGACTATCTTTCAAGCCCCGGATACCTCATGGATCGATTTTGCCAGCGTTTCACCCGACAGTAAACAATTGGCTATGGCTTATTTACCGCCGAAGATCAGCGGTACGGCACCCACAAATGGACAGCAGGCACTTTATACCATGCCTACAGACGGATCTCAACCACCCCAGTTACTATTCCCGCCGCCATCCAGCGGCGATCAATATTTTCAACCGGTCTGGTCACCGGATGGTAAGTATATTTACTATTCTCACGTCGACTATAGTGCGCCGCCTAAAGTACCAGGCCAGCATTTCGCCTATTATGAAACATTTCGAATTGCCTATCCGGGCGGTCAGCCCGAAAAATTGGCCGAAGAGGCGTATTGGCCGAGGTTATCGAGGGATGGCGCCCGGCTCGCTTATGTCACGCTCGATCCGGTGGATGGAACGAACAAGCTCTTCGTTGCCAATGCAGACGGGTCAGGTGCTTATCAAGTGACCTTATCGGGTCAGTATGTCCCGCCGATCATAGATGCACCGGTGTTTACACCCGACGACAAATACATCTTGTACAGCGCGGTCACGCCGACACAATCTTCCCGTCAAGGCTGGGTGGAGAAGATCCTGGGTATATCCATTGCTTCAGCCCATGTAGTTCCATCGGATTGGTGGTCTGTGCCGATCGGCGGGGGCACGCCCACACAATTAACCCATATTGCGGTTGCGGGGTTATTTGCAAGCTTTTCACCAGATGGTAAGTATATAGCCAGTTATAGCGGCAAAGGATTATTCATTATGGATCAGAATGGTCAGGGGTTGAGCACGGTGATAAGCGATATGGGTGGGCTACCCGGTACTGTGAACTGGATACCATAGAGCATTTTTCGCCACCGTTTCTTGTTGAGCTATCTCCTGAATTCACCCAGACCTTTATACTACTCCCTTTTTCTTTGAAACTGCACAAGCGCGGCGTATAATCGCCCAAACTTAGAGAAAGGAGAGTTGTTATGTCAGCAGTTGAAACCAGCATTAGCATTAATAAACCGGTCGAAAAGGTTTTTGATTTTCTAACTAACCTGCAAAACCAGAAGGCTTTGAACTCAAGCATCACCGACGTTTTGATTAACGGTAAGGTGGCAGTCGGCACTCGTTATAAGATCAAAGGCACGGTTATGGGCCGCACCTTTGAGTCTGAAAATGAAATTGTTGCGATCGAGCCGAATAAAAAATTCAGCGTGAAGACTCTCGCCGCTCCGCCCGCCTCAGATGTGACCAATGTCTACACATTAGAGAAGGATGGCAGCGGTACAAAGTTACATCTTTTAATGGATGCCGTGATCTACCCCGGGACGGAGAACCTGGTTGTTCCCCAACTTAGAGCGGGCCTTGACACAGCGCTTGCAACCATGAAAAAATTGATGGATGGTTAGCAGCCCACCCTCCCACCTCCTGGCGGGAGGGTTTTTAATTTGATATAAGCTCCACAACAGGCGCACGATGCGCCCCCTCCATAATTACTGATCTTCGAGAATGGTTGTTGCAAAACTTGCCGCCGCCCTCCACGGATCAGCGCTGAAAGAACACAACGCCCGCCTTCGAGGCTGTGAACTTCACAGGATTGGCAACGCAGGCAGGGGACTCCTCAAGGCATGGCAGTTAGGGTAGGTAAAGAAGCAGTAAAATACACCCCATGACTCATTACCGCTTTGTGCTTTGCGTTTTACTGATTGCCCTGCTCAGTTCCTGCTCGACCCCAACCCCGGATTCTATCCCAACAATCCTTCCCACTGAAACACCGGTACCCCCGGTATCTACACCAGTACCACCGATATCCACTCCGGTACCTACTCCTACAGCAACTTCTATTCCGGCGCCGGCACGCGCCCAATTTATGATGAACATCGTGCTTGATTACGCGGCCAAATCGGTCGCAGTGGACGAGACCATCATTTATCCAAATCACAGCGACCAGGTCTTGACCGACCTTGTATTGGCGGTCGAGCCAAATATCTGGCAGAATTGCTTCACCCTTAAGGGTCTCGACCTCGACGGCACGTCCGTCACTAACTTCACCCTGGATGGTCAAAAGTTATCTTTTGCCTTACCGAATGTTTTCCAGCCCAATTCGACCGCAACGATCCACATCCAATACAGCCTGCTTCTTCCTGAGATCGTACCTTCTAATCCAAATATCTCACGTCCGCGGATCTTCGGGTTCACCTCTAATCAGATCAATCTTACGAACTGGTATCCGTTTGTCGTCCCGAATATTGGCGGGCAATGGGTGCTGCATGACCCCTGGTATTACGGTGAACATCTCGTATATGATGCAGCAGATTACATTGTCAATGTAAAGCCCGCCGACCCGGCGGTAAATCCCGTTATTGCGGCGAGCGGCGCGCCAAGCCCGGACGGCGAATGGACAAAATATACGCTTACTTCTGGTCGCGCATTTGTGATCTCAGCCAGTACGGAATACAAAACATCGAGCATACAAGTTGGCAATATTACTGTCACTAGCTATTACTTTCCGTTTTACAAAGGTGCTGGCGAGGCTGCTATGAATGCTTCAGCGCAGGCTCTGCAAATCTACAGCCAGCGCTATGGCCCCTATTCTCATCAAACGCTGGCAATTGTGATGGGTGACTTCAACGATGGGATGGAATTTTCTGCTCTCTACTTTCATAGCCGTGGAATATATAACTTATATGATGGAACACTAAACAATTTGGTTATATCTGTTGCTGTTCATGAGACGGCACATCAGTGGTGGTTCGAACAGGTAGCCAACGATCAAGCCGAACAACCCTGGCTTGATGAAGCGCTGGCTACTTATAGTGAACACATTTACTATGAAACTGCTTCACCCACCTCGGTAAAATTATGGTGGTGGCCTATACGGATTGATATTTATCAACCGCAAGGCTGGGTAGACATCCCGATCTACGCGGGCGGCGGCTTCCGTACCTACACAAATGCAGTTTATTTTCGCGGGGCGCATTTCCTGGACGATCTGCGGACGCGCATTGGCGATGCATCCTTCTTTGCTTTTCTCCAGAATTATCTCGCACAGGAGAAAGGCCGGATCGCCAATACTACAGATTTCTTCCGGATCCTCAGCCAGCATACGACGATCGATTACTCAGACCTCGTTCGCCAGTATTTCCAGAATGTATATTAATGCAAAAAAACATTTCACAACACAGCGCTCAGCGTTCCAATCACCCGGGAGAGACCTCTGCATTTCCAGTCAAAACTCTGCGTCACGCCGGTCATCCCGCCTCAATTGGCTTTTGGAATTACCGAGGGAAGAGTGCCCGGAGTTTTTTTAGCCTCTGTATCCTGCTTGCACTTTGTATTTGGATCTTCTCCGCCTGTACGCCTGCTTCATCCTCTTCTACCGGCCCAGGCTTTATACTGGTGACCCTCGATCCAAACTCGACCGCCACCGCGACTCCCTTTCAACCCGCACCTGCGACGGACACGGCTTCTCCAAGTGCAACCGACAATCCGACCGGGACCGACATTCCGACGGATACTCCCATTCCAATACCCACCGAGGCTTTTACACCCGTTCCTCCTCCCGATACTGCTCTTCCCCCGGCAACCCTTCCTCCGGTCACACCCGCACCCACGAGCACACGGACGTTATATACGTTCTACCTCTCGCTTAATTATGCGGGAAAGGCAGCTGCCGTGAGTGAAACGGTCCGTTATGTGAACATCACCGGTCAGAGTCTTTCGAGCGTGGTTATGGCCGTTGAACCAAACCTGTGGACGAATTGTTTTTCGTTGAACGTACTCAACCAGGATGGAACAACCGTCACTAATTACACTCTCAATGGCCAGCGACTGACCATTTATCCCGCTCAGCCAGTCCAACCGGGCGCGATCACAACCTTTTCTTTGGGTTTTAGCCTCAGCCTGCCTCCGAAATCAACCAATCATATATTTGGATATCTCAGCGATCAGCTTAATCTAACCGATTGGTACCCTTTTATCGTTCCCTATTCAGGCGGATGGGTGCTTCATGATCCGTGGGCTTTTGGCGAGCACCTTGTGTACGATGCAGCCGATTACGATGTGAACGTCAAAGTACATGACCCGAATGTGATGATCGCTGCGTCCGCGCCTGCCGACTCAAATAGCGATTCATTGCATTATCACCTTGAGGCGGCGCGCACCTTTGTTCTGTCAGCCAGCGACCAGTTTAAAGTGGACGAGTCTGCAGTCGGGTCCACCAAGATCAGTTCCTATTACTTCAGCGGCGACGAAAACGCCAGTAAAGCGGTTGTGTGGATGGCCACGCAGTCGCTCGGCCTGTATCAAGCCAAGTTTGCGCCTTATCCACATCACAGCTTGAGCATTGTAGAGACCGATGTGCCGGATGGACAGGAATACGATGGGCTGGTTTTTCTGGGAAATAATTTCTATTCCGGTTACAACGGTACTGCTAAAAGTGACCTCGTTACGATTGGGACGCATGAGATCGCACATCAATGGTGGTTTGGTCTGGTCGGCAGCGACCAGGCCCTGGAGCCCTGGCTGGACGAAGCCATGGCCGTCTACAGCGAGAGGATCTTCTACGAGTATAACTATCCTAATTTCGGTGATTGGTGGTGGAATTTCCGTGTTAATTATTTTGGCCCGTCGGGATTTGTGGATTCGAGCATATACAGTTTCGGTACATTCCGTTCATACGTTAATGCAGTTTACTTGAACGGCGCAAATTTTATTGACGATCTGCGGACGCGCATCGGCGATGAGGCGTTCTTCGCCTTCCTGCGTGATTACGCCTCGCAATTTTCATACGGTCATTCTACCAGCTCTGGATTTTTTGCGGTTTTGCGGCAGCACACCAATAAAGATTTTTCAGATATCCTTCGACAATATTTCCAAAACAGTTATTGATGAAAATAATAATGTTACAGCCGTCGTCAGATAGGACCACCTCATCGAAATAAGAGGCAAGAAGAACACATGCCACCTTCGCGGTTGCTGCGCGCATGACCCCGATTCGAACATAATAATGGATCTTTTTAAACGATTTGTTCTTTGTGTTCTTTTTAGTTGGGTCATTTCTGCATGCATGCCCTCGATAAAGGCTGGAAGCACTGCAACACTTCCACCTGGAAAACCTCAGGAAACGCTGGTCTCTCTTACATTTGACGATGGGAATGCCGATAATTACGAGATTGCCGCCGTCCTAAAACAATATGGATTTCATGCCACCTTTTATATTCCAAGCGGCCTGGTCGGGAGTCAGGGGTTTATGACCTGGGATCAATTGCAAACACTCCAAAACGACGGAAATGAAATCGGAGGCCACACCCTCGACCATATAAAGCTCGGAGGACTCGCTGCAGGGACCGTGAGGCACGAGATCTGCGACGACCGTACGAACTTAATGGAACATGGTATTAATCCGGTGTCTTTTGCCTATCCCTTTGGAAATTACGACGAGCAGGTCAAGCAAATTGTCAAGGATTGCGGCTATAGCGATGCACGTACGATCCGTGGCGGACCGGAGAAGACCTCGCCTTCTGATCCATACGCCCTGCTTGCTTTTCCTTATATTGTTGCCGATACCGACCTTGGTAAATTAGAACGGTATGTAGGTGGAACCCGTAAAGAGGGCGGAGGCTGGATCATCTTCATCTTTCATCATGTGTGTGACTCTTGCGATTATTATTCGGTCAAGTCGGATATTATGAATAACTTTATATACTGGCTGGCCGAACAACAGAGCGCAGGACACATCAAAGTGAGGACTGTCGGAGAAGTGGTGATGGGATTCACTTTACACTGACCTCTCCTCCTGTCCTCGCCAACTCAAAAAACGATTTGATGAAGGGAGATCTCGATATATAATTATGGTATCTTCTCACATTCTACGAAAAATACCCGAAAAAACGGACATGTGCGGGGCGCACGCCCCGCACATGTCCGTTTTTTCGGTTTTCTTTGTCCCAGGCTGAAAGCGTGGGACAAAGCTGTGAGTATCACCTAGTTATGAATCGTCCTTTTGTTCGCATGAACGTGGCCGCAACTGCCGACGGAAAAATTGACACCTTTGAACGGCTCGGTGCTGCGATTTCATCCGTCCGTGACATAGAACGCGTGGACAAGCTGCGTGCCGAGTCGGATGCCGTTATGATTGGGGGGCGGACAATGCACGGAGAAGACCCCAAACTGACCATTAAATCAGCGGCGCTTCGGGCAGAGCGCAAGGCGCTTGGTTTGCCAGTAAATCCCGCCAAAGTGGGCGTCGCCTCGCGCCTCAACCTCAAGCCCGACTCTAATTTCTTGAACGCTGGTCCCACCCGCATAATGCTCTTCACTACCTCACAAACTTTGGAATCTCAATTGGCGCTGGTACGCTCGCGCGGAGCTGAGGTGTTCGTGCTCGGTGGTGAACGGGTGGATTTAGTGAGATCCTTGAGGATTTTAAAGGAGAATGACATTAAGAATTTAATGGTGGAGGGCGGCGCGACTCTTAACTTTGAGTTGTTAAATCTGGGTCTGGTGGACGAACTGACACTATATATCGCCCCGATGATCTTCGGCGGGGAAACAGCTCCAACATTGGCAGCTGGCTTTGGCCTCGTAAGAAGCGCAGCGATCCCTTTGAAGCTGATTAAATCTGAAGATTGGGAGGATGGCGGGGTCCTGCTTCATTATCTATTATCGAATGAGGATGAACGAGATTGACCAGAGACCCACAAACTTTTGAAGTACCCACTTTGGCAATGTTGTCGGTCGGTCATTATAAAAATGACTATAATAGCCGAGCTCTGGAGCACAACAGGTCTCTCGATTCCCTCGTCACACTTGATTGCTGCTTTGGTTAAATGATAGTTCTCATGTATATTTGTGATTAAGCTTTTTGAATTGTTGTGGGAATCTGCGCTAATGGCTCCAATGCGGGGGCCGTCACTAATACAAAATTGTTCGAAATCATCCTTGGGTTAGGCATCTCCTGCCCTCACCCTGATGGTTTATCTTAAAGCTGGTGATGAGCTTTGATCGCCTTAGCCGTATGTACATTGCTGAATATAACTATCTTCAGCGAACAATTCTGGATAACTGCTAGCTTTTGTAAGTAAAAATTTGGTTCTGAAAAGAGTTACCTGATGCCCCTTAGCGCGATTGGATTGCTTTTGGTTTCTGCCGTCCTGCATACGACCTGGAATTTGCTATTAAAACAGTCGGGCGAAAAATATATGGCGATCTGGTGGGCAGCAGTAGTAGGAGCCGGATTGTTCCTGCCCGTATTGTTCTTCACAGGTTTACCTGCACGGGCGACATGGCATCTGCTGATCCTGAGTGTGCTCCTGGAAGCCGCATACTATGTGGTTTTATCCGCTGCCTACAATGACTCTGACTTTTCCCTCGTTTATCCATTGGGGCGCGGCACCGCGCCTGCGTTCATTGCGCTTTGGTCGGTGCTTTTCCTTCGCGAAACCCTCACGGTTGGCGGAATGATCGGATTGATCGTGATAGTTTTAGGTCTTTTGGTTGTAGGAGGCAGCAGCCTGTTTCAAAGTCATGAGACACCGCACTTACGCGGTATTGTGCTCGCCCTCTTTGTAGCCCTCTTGATCTCCATCTACACAGTGGTTGACGGCACCGCGGTTAGGCAAACCGCGGCTCTCCCTTACACAATCATGATCTTTCTCCTGCTTCCGGTTTTTACAGCACCATTCCTCATTCGTCGTTACGGTTGGCGCACCCTCAAATCCGAATTCGGTCTGCATTCTTTTCGGTTTCTGGCAATCGGTGTGCTGACTATTGCTGCTTATTCCCTCGCTCTTTGGGCATACAGTTTCGCTCTTCTGGGATATGCAGGCGCGATCCGTGAGGTAAGTGTAGTAATGGCGGCCTTCGCGGGCTGGCAATTTTTGAGTGAAAAGCTGGGTGGTTGGAGGGTGATCGGCGCGATTGTGATCTTTGTAGGGATATTGGTGATAGCTTTATTCGGCTAGTTCTTCCCTCGACGGCCAAGTGCCGACTCCTGCGAAGAGAACGAAGGTTTTATACCATCGATCTGGCTGATTTGCCAGCAGCTGCATATTATGCGCCTCGTCTTGCGTGTCCTTAGGTTCGAATAAATAGCCGTTGACGCCTGGTGTGACCAATCCCGGCAGCTACACTATCTCTAAGAGGATGGTTGGGCAAGCGCAAGCTTGTCATTTGTGTCACTATATTGGGTTGACTTGGTTTTTACAATCGATCATACAATAGTAAAAAGAGCCACACGGCGATCAATAGGATCGCAGTCCCCGTTGAGCCAACCCCTCCATTAATGATTACCCACCTTCCTTTACCCACTATTGGAGGAAATTGTTTTCTTATCATTTTAATTTCCCCTTTTTGATCATTGTCAGGCTTTTCCCAAAGTTTTACAAGGAGAGTCATGTGAACGAAAGATGCTAAGATACCCAGCAAAGCGAAAAAACTTAAGATTAATCCCGTTAAGCATAAGATTGTGATCAAGGCAGTCTTGTTTGACAAAGTTATCTTATCATCAGTGAGAAGCGAAATATAACCAACGAGGAGAAAGCCTTGCAAGACGAGCAACCAATTGGTTTTGCTATCAATATTTCGGTCTTCATGTTCTATTTGTTTGCGTAGCAACTCGTAGTATTCTTTTTGTGTGAGATTATTACCTTTCATATTTTGAAACCTCTTTATAGGAGTTTCTGACGGTTAAGCCTTTGATAGATAACGATACCCATTGCCTGAAGGGCAGAGACAAGAAACAGATAGCGGCTGGACACCTCAAGTTGAAACTAATTACAATATCTATTATTGATGGCAGGAAAAGATAAACAGTTCAGTTCTTTCCCGAGAAACACGATTTCCAAACCATCTCAACGCAAGAAGTTGAACGTGGTATGATCAAGTTGAATTTACGCATTCGAAAATGCCTCGGTTTCTCACGCCTGGCTCGCATGCGCAGGCATGGTATCTTTTGATATCTTTTTTGGTTCAGCTTTTGAACTTCTCATTTGAATTCACACTCTATAATGTACAATGATATTATGAAAATCGTCATCACTTCCGCACACTCATTTGAAGGGGAAACGGGATCGGCGCTTATCGCAAAAACCCTCGCAGAAGAATTATCGAAAGAACATAAAGTCCTCTATCTGCGACTCGGTCAAAAATTCGGAATCCAGAAAAGGTCCAATAACCTCTCATATCTTATTATTCCTTCTTTAAATATAAATAACATTTGCGTCCCTCTCCTAACCCAAGGGATAAGAAAGAAAATATATAAAGAGCTTGCAATATTCGGTCCTGACATTATCCATGGCGAAAATATTATTTTCGGAGGGCTGTTAACTTTGATTTGGGCATCCGAACAAGGGATTCCTTATGTTGTAACGTTCCATTGGCAGCCGCAGGAAGGGATGGTATATACCTACCCACACCTCAAAGCAAACAGGCTTTTGGCCTACCTCGACTTTATGCTTACTAAAACGTATATATCAACGTATTTAAAGCATGTTGATAGAGTTATTGCTTTGAACAAAGTCATAACAAAGGGTCTCAAACTGATCAGCCCAAAAACAAAATACACGATCATTGACAACGGAATACATCTTGAGAGGTACAAAGCCTTAAAAATCAGAATACCCAAAGACAAAATAGAATTTATCTTTCCCGGTTCTTACATAGGTCGTAAAAATCAGGAATTTCTGGTTAATGTTTTTCGATTTCTCCCCAAAAACTACATACTGAATCTGTACGGAAATAAAATATCTGGCTTTCTTTATGCGCAAAAATTGGAAAAGCTGGTCAAAAAATACAATTTAAAAAATGTAAATATTAACGACTATCTGGACGAAAACGGACTTTTGAATGCATATGACAAAGCTCACTATTTTGTATCGGCCTCAATTAAAGAAGTGCAAAGCCTTGTCGTGATAGAAGGATTGGCAGCGGGAAAACCAATAATCGCTTTGGAAAACGAAACTACAAAAGATGTGGTTACAGACGGGTGCTGCTTGATACTGCCACAAACTGTTTCACCTGAATTGTTTGCAAGGAATTTAAAGCTGTTTGTGGAAAAAACGAATAAAAACTATCAAAAGACCTCGGTTTCTTGCCGGAATTTAACCGACAGGTTTGATATAAAAAGCACTACAATTAAAACTGTTGATGTTTATGAAAATGTTATTTTAGAGTCGAAAAATAATCAGGTAAAACATGGGGGGATATTTATTCTGAAAACATTTTTTGCACTATCAGAAATTGCTAGCACCTTGGAAATAATAGTTGCAAACCTATTAAAGGTTCGTTTTAAACTCTCTCAATTTTTTGCGCAATAAACTGCGAAGCCTTCTGATAAGCCCAGTTAACAAAAATTATAGCAAGAACCGCCAGGACGAATGCAAACTGACTGTGGTGCAAATATTTGTCGGCGACCGCGTTGGCTTGACCTGCATAATAACCTAAAACTACAAATAATAGTGACCGAGGCAGAGTTATGTAAAGGCAAATTTCCATATATTTTTTAAAGGGGATATTTAAAGCGCCCGTAACGATCAGTCCTAACGAGGATAATCCAGGCGCTATTTTAATAGCAGATAGCGTTGACCAGGTGTTTATCCTCAAAAGCTTTTCTATTTTCTCTATTCTTTCGGGTCCAAATCCAAATCTAACGCCATATTTCTCAATTAAATGGATTCTCCCCAATTTACCCACCCCGTAATAAAAAACGTCGCCGATAGCGTCGCCGGCAATTGACAAAAAAAAGATTACAAATGGATTAAAGATCCCGGAAGCGGCGGCAAAGGCCGCCGCCGTAGTTACTATTGGGCCCTCAATAACCATGGCAAAAAGGATAAACCAATATCCGTGGGAAGAGATCAGATCTACTACCTGTGCTAAAACTGGAGAGTTCATATACGAAGTATTCTACATTAAAAAAGCTATGTCTAGGGCGAGCTTTGACCAATCATGATTAGGCTGGATATATCCGGATGTGTCAATGAAATGAGACGCGGATATTCAGAATTTCGTCACTGTCGGCAGTGACTTTAGGCGGATTGATCCAGGTCGCTTAGGGTGGCTTCGGTGGGAAAGGCAGACCCCTCACAAATCGTTCTTGTAACACCGTCTAACGCTTTTGATGCACGGCTTGTGTACGATCATAATGAACCTCGCCGGGGTCAGCAAAGCCAAACCGCTGTGGAAATGTTCCTGGTTGTACAAGGCGAAGAATGTATTTGCCCAGGCACGCATCGGGCTGGCAATCTAAACGACTAGGATAATCAGGCGGGTTATTCAAAGCCTTGAGCTGGGCCTCGGAGAACGGATTGTCGTTGGAAAAATGTGGAAGCGAATGGGTCTTCATTCAATGGTGCGATCGGTCCTTCCAGGGCTACCAACACCGCCAGGATAAAATAAGTCCAAAAACCAAGCTGTGGCAGCTGGTCGCTTCTTAGTGTAACGATAAGATCGTGAAATAGGATCATCAGGTGATATATGACAATTGGTTCCGCTCATTTTTCTACCATCTCCCTGGCCTGCTCTATATACGCCAGACTCTGATGCCGGAAGTATGTATTGTAAAGCATGGCATAATGCCCTCCTTGCATAAGCAGTGATTCATGGCTGCCTTCCTGGATGATACGCCCTTTTTCCATTACGACAATTCGGTCCGCGGCTTTGACGGTGGAGAGGCGGTGCGCGATCAGGATGCTGGTGGAATTCTCCAGGATCAGATTCAAAGCCTGCTGGATTTGCCACTCTGTGAACGGATCAATGCTGGCGGTCGCTTCGTCAAGAATAAAGATGGCAGGCTGTTGGACAAGCACTCGCATCAAAGCGACGAGTTGGCGTTGTCCCATCGAAAGGCGATTGCCGCGCTCTCCGACTTCCGTGTGCAGACCTTCGGGCAAAGTCTCTAGCCATTCTCCGGAACCGATCCGTTTCGCCATAATCAGCATTTCCGCTTCTGTCACACTTGGCAGGGCATAACGTATGTTATCAGCAACTGTACCTGAAAATAAAAACGGGACCTGTGAGACGATCCCCAATTGCCTGCGATACTGCTGCAAGTCAAGAGTTCGGATGTCCATATCGTCGATAAGCAAACGACCTTGCTGGAATTCATAGAATCGGGCGATCAACTTGGCAATGGAGGATTTACCCGCACCGGTATGTCCGACCAGTGCTAGATTCTCTCCGGCGTGAACACATAGATTGAAGTCAGTTAATATCGGTTCCTTGTCGGTATAACGGAAGCCAAGATGCTCAAAACAAACCTCGCCCTTTAAACGCGGGACATTTCGTTTTTCTTTTTGGACTACATTGGGATCCGCATCAATTAATGCAAAGA
Source organism: Anaerolineae bacterium (assembly GCA_041498515.1). Lineage (GTDB taxonomy): Bacteria > Chloroflexota > Anaerolineae > Anaerolineales > Villigracilaceae > Fen-1038. Next base: position 31,883 of record JBGQIO010000006.1, on the reverse strand, counting down.
CTCGTTCTGCGGCGGACAGGCCTTGCTGGATCTGCGCCCAAAACGCGGACACGTTCGAAATGGGCGTTATAAAGCTGTCGAGACTCAAGATAAAGAGATACCAAGCACCGACCGTGACGATACCCTGTGTAACGTTCAATCCACCGATGTAAACCAGAATGGCTACAAAAAAACCGCTAACTGCGTTCAGGGTGGGGAAAACAAGCGATAATACCAGGCCGCGCTGGACGTTGACGCGATAGGATTGCTGATTGGCTGCATCGAAGATGCCAAAGATACTTGCCTCCTGGCTGAAATTCTTCGCAATCGCGATTCCGCTTACAGTCTCCTTAATGGCCTGGTTGACCTCGGCCATGGCCCGCATACCGTTGCGAGTCGCACGACGCGCCAGATTACGATATGCAGTCGTGAGGAAAAACATGAACGGGGCAAAAGCATACATAATAAGTGCCATATGCCATTCGGTTTGGAACATGACCACGCCGAGGATGATGGCAGTGACCAGTTGCGATGCAACATCAGTGACAATGACGACTAATTGACCGAAGTCGTTTGTATCTGATGTGATGCGCGAAACGATGCGGCCCGAAGAGAATTGGTCATAGAAGGATAGGTCGTGTTCTGCCGCCGCATCAAAGGCTTGGGTGCGCATGGCAAGTACAACGTCACCCACCGCACGGATCACCTGACTGCGTCGCGCCCAATTGAACCCCCACGTGCAAACACCGATGACGGTCAGCGCTAGGCCGGCCAGGCTGATTGCTTGAAGTGTTGGCTGGTTTTTTAGTAGGTCTACAATATGGCTGACGATGACCGGCAGAGCGGCGGCGATTGAGGCAATTAAGGCCGTCAATGTTGAGACCCAGACAAAACGATTGATCTGGGGTTTAAAATAATTGATCATCCGGCCGATCAACTGTCGGTCGGAATATTGACGGTCATATTTTTCAGCATTAAGTCCGGCAAAAAAACCCATAATTCAGTTCCAGTGTTGAGGTTCCGTCTATTCTTTAAATATACGGCTGTAAGCTTCAGAAGTTTTCATCAATTCTTCGTGTGTGCCCATCGCCGCAATCCGGCCCATGCGCATGACGATGATGAGATCGGCCCAACGGATCTGGGATAGGCGGTGCGTGATGAGAATGGTTGTTCGGCCTCTGGAGGTGTTGGCGATCGCACGCTGGATTTTATCTTCAGTCGCCGAGTCAATGGCGGAGGTCGAATCGTCCAGGATAAGGATGCAGGGATCTGTTAGAAAGGCGCGTGCCAATGCCAATCGTTGACGTTGTCCGCCGGAGAGCGTCACGCCGCGCTCGCCGATGACGGTTTCATAACTTTGACCGAAGGTCTCGATGAATTCATGTGCTTGCGCGGCATCCGCGGCGGACAGAACCTCCTCGTGTGTTGCGCCCGGTTTGCCAAATGCAATGTTGTCGCTGACTGAGCGGGAGAACAGGAAGATATCCTGCTCGATCATCGAGATTTGTGAGCGCAATGCGGCAAGGTTCCATTCGCGGACGTCCACACCCTCAACAAAGACTTGACCCCTGGTTACATCGTAAGTGCGATTAATGAGTTTAACGAGGGAGGTTTTGCCCGCGCCGGTCTGCCCTACGATGGCAACCGTTTGCCCGGGCTTGACATGGAAAGAAATGTTTTGCAAAACGGCTTCGCCGGAAGGATAAGCGAACGAAACATCGCGGAATTCGATTTCACCCCGCATTTCCTGGACATGACCTGACTGGTTCTGGTCGAGATTGGTCTCCTGGTTCATCAAGTCCAGGATGCGCCTTGCGCCTGAAATCCCCAGCGAGATCTGTGTGTAAGCGAAGGAGGAGGTGAAAGTTGGGAACTCTAACATACGGAGCAAGCCGAAGTAGGCAACTACCGCGCCCGTATTGATGAAGCCGGCGCGGAACAGCAGCAGGGCATGGAATAATCCGCCTGCGTAGGTCAGGCCGATCAACAGGTTTGGGATGAAGCGCGCTTCGATATCGCCCTGACGTATGAAGGCATCACGCACACGGCGAGCATTTGTGACGAAGGTATCCACCTCGGCACCCTCCTGCGCCGCGCCTTTCATGATCTCTACCCCATCCAGCGTTTCGGAGAGGTGCGTGTTCATCTCGCCAAAAGTTTGGCGGACTTCATCGGTGATCGGGGACATCGTTTTGAGATAGCGCCAGAGGGCAAGAAAGTAGCCGATGGCGAATAAAGTGGGCGTGAGCAGCAGCGCGGGATGATACTGAGGTACGATAAAGAACGGGATGATCATGAACAGCACCGAACCGACCACCAGGTTGACGCCCGGGCTGAACATGAAGTTGACCTCGCGTACATCATTGGTGGCGCGGGCCATCGTATCACCCACAGGCTGCAGATTATGGAACGTCATACTCTTACCCAGCAGGGAGACGTAGAGTTCGTCGCGAATATCCCGCTCGATGCGCTGGGCCATTAGCTCGGCGCCGAAGTTGCGGCCGAACTGGAGCACACCGCGCAAGATCTGAGATCCTCCCATGAGCAATGCCAGCGGGATCAGGATGCGCACATCAGGATGCGTTTGGAGCATATCGTTGAAAGCCCTGCCCACCAGCACTGGGACCGCAGCGGCCAGGGCGGCATTACCGATAGCCCCTAACACCAACATGACGAGGATTGGCCGGTAGCGCACGGCATGTGACCAAATCCAGCGCGCGGGGCCTTCCATCCTTTGGGAAGTTTTACGGATAAGTGTAAATTCAGCTGCTGAAGAGAGCGAGGTCATAGGGGCATAAAAAACCTACCGCAGTCGCTGCGGCAGGCCGCGAGAAAGGAAAATGTCGGCTAAATTGTACCACGCAGGGCGCATCGCTCTTTATTGGCTCGTGTTTAACATATTAGAACTGTCCGCTTTGGACAGCCAATCATCATCTCACCAAAGGAGAGTGTCACATGTCGTTCAGTACTATCTGCCTGGTTTTATTCTTCCTGTGGTACGGCTTGTCGGAATTTGTTCCCGCCTTAAAATCTGATATGTTCATGAAGGTCGGTGCGGTTTTGGCCCTTCTCGTTGCCGTCCTGACAGCAATCCGCATGTAAGGGATCAACCGATACTTGCGAACAGCCTCCTCCGGGAGGCTGTTTCATTTTCTCCCAGCCAGCAGTTCTGCCCTATTCATGGAGTAAACCTAGGCAGCTTTATCCTCCAAACTCCGCTTTACTGATAGCACGGCATGGGTCAAACCCCACCCACGTTAGCGATCACATCTAAAGCCCAATCGTTCCGATAAGCTGGCGATGCGCCTTTCAGTGAGCCGAAGAATATCTGTACGGTCGGAGGCGTTCCAGCAGGAACATGTCATGTTCTTCATCTGCTTTGAGTAGGCACACCGAACTCCGACTATTAAAGAAACGCAGCGCCTTCATCTCACTGTTGAGCTTATCGGTTGGGTTCGCCGATTTTGAGAACAACTTCTTCAAGCTGGCTCGAATGTGATAAAGGGCGGTGCGCAAATGCTGCATAATTGTATGTTAGGTGGGGATCTGCTTGAATTTTGGTGATATTCGAGCGCCGGGAAGCCTCATTAATAAAATCGGGCAGAGAGTTTAAAAACTTACACTCTTCGCCGCCATTAGTGTTTTGTTGTGATGATGAAATCGTGCGGAAAATTCCCTTCGCTAATCTTTTTCATTTACGATCCGCAAAGAGACGGACGGCGGACCCTGCTTGCGAAAATGAAGGATTTCCGGGTGAAGCTCGGCGTATTTCTCAATGCCGTTGTTATCCCATGAAGTCCGGCCTTTGGTATAGACTGCCCGAAACGTGCCACCTTGAACGCTCTCTCCATGGAGCAGCACCTCGGTTTTGATCTCTGTTTCCAGCAGGCCAATATTTTCGTCAACCGATTCGAGTAAAGGTTTGTATTCTGTATCCAGCGCGTCCAGTTCGGCTTGCACTTGTTTGAGGATCTCGGCGCGTTTCGCATCGTAGTCCAGCCGGGTTACATCGGCCGCGGCTCGCAGGTTGGTCAACCGTTCCAGTTTTTCAGTAACATGCTCGCGGGTCGGACGTTCAGCCGTTTTTCCCAATTGAGCAATAACAATATGTTGAAGACCCTTCTTGAAATCAGCCTGGGCTGTTTTGCTTTGGCATTTATTGAGAATTTCCTGGAATAACTGACGCATAAAACCGGGACTGTCATTTCGCTTTTGTGAGATGACATCGAGCGAATCGGGCAGTTCGCCATCCAGTCCATAGCGGCGGCTGAGGATCTGATAATACGTGTCTTTGCCCGATTCGCTGGTTAACCGTTTATGGATCATTTCTAGAAATTGATCGACAACTGCTTCGAGATGGTGGTCGAGCTGTTCGATCTGAGTTTGTTCGAAGCCCAGGTCTCGGAGCAAGGTATCGAGCTGCGTCTCGTTCCCATAGATATCGGACAACAATTTATTCAGACCTGAAAGTTGGGTTTTGAAATCCATAGCGATCTCCGAACTCCTCCTATGAAGGGAAAATCTTCTCAAACACCTCTGGACAATATTTCTGCACCATCTCGGACGAGAGTCCGTTCTCTTTACAGAGTGCCGCATACAGGTCCGCGCTGGGGCGTTTGGTGCGTTTCTGTGTTTCGACCTCCAACGCCCAGAGTCCAAAGCGTTGCGTCCAGCCGCGTTCCCATTCGAAATTGTCCACCAGCGTCCAGTGGAAGTAGCCTTTGATCGGCCAGTTAAAATTTACGGCGCGCCACATCATGTGGATGTGTTGGGCAAGATAACGCGGCCGAATGTGGTCGTCTGCGCACTCGACTCCGTTTTCTGTAACGATGATCGGCATGTTCGGAAAAGTATGCACGGCCCATTGCAGCGAATCGTATAAACCTTGGGGGACGTTTGCTATGTACTTGTTGTCGCTCAGATCGGCGTTTTTGGAAAAGCCGGCATCGGTAAATAATTCAGTACTTTTACGGATATTAAAGGTAATCGTATCTACGGAATAGTAGTTTAGCCCAAAATAATCCTGGGTACCTTTGGCTTCAGGAATGGTAATATTCCCGACCGGAGACTTCAAGATGCCCGTGCTGATCGCAGACGGGAAAGCCATGTTGAGGCCGTTATAGCGGATATTCCGCATGAGTATGTCCGCCGGAGACCAGGGATTGCGTGCCACCATCGGGCGAAAATGCAACGCATATCCCACCCTTGCTTCCGGCTGCAGTTCATGGATAGCGCGATAGGCTGCCGCGTGAGCCTTTAGCATCGCAGCTTCAACTCGAATGGCACGCTGGGTGTCCTTAACTCCAGGCGGAAAGGTGCCGTTGGCATATCCACTCAGGGCGTAAACATTGGGCTCATTGATCGTGCACCATAAGGTTGTGTATTCTTTGAAAGCCTCAACAGTCTTTCGCACGAACTTTTCGAAAAGCTTTGTGATTTCTTCGGTTTCCCAGCCGCCTCGCTCTGCCAGCCATAGCGGATCGGTGAAATGATGCAGCGTAACCATGGCAGTCAGACCGCGCTCATGCAGGCCGCGCAGCATGAGGCGGTATTTATCGAGCGCGGCTTCATCCCATTTATCCGGCGCGGGCTGGATGCGGCTCCACTCTACTGAAAATCGATGCGCGTTCTGTCCCGTTTCGGCAGCCCGGTCGAAGTCTTCGCGCCAGCGCCCGCCCCACCAGTCACAGGCCAGACCCGATCTGCCATTCGTGTGGCCTTCCTGTTCCCATTTCCACCACTGGTTGTTAGTATTGTTGCCCTCTACTTGATGCGCAGCGGTAGCTGTGCCCCATAGAAAACCGCGAGGAAAATGGTAGGTCGCTTGTGGCATGTTGACCTCCTAATGGACGAATATCAATTGTCTGACGGGTCAATTACACAATACTGCATAGCGAAGTAAAATTGCAAAGTTGATGGCCAATACAAAATTAGGGTTATTGACTGAACGAATCGATGGCGTCTTCCATACTTTCATACATCGGCACATTTAGGAGAAAACCCGTAATGCCAAGCACCTGATAGATCTGGGCCGGTGCATTGCATAACTTCAGGCGGGGAATTTTATAAGCTTCATCTTTCGGTGTTAAGATCTGATAAGCTTTTTGCAGGGCGCGGATGCCTGCACTGGTGATCGTATCCAGTTCACTTAATTCGAGCAGGACGTATTCAGCTCCCTCATCCTTAGCCTTTTGAATCGCTGCCACCAGGCGACCCTCACCCAACGCGTCGAGCCAACCGCCCAAATGAAAAACAATGATATTTGCTTTGCCTTGAGCCTGCTCTGAAGTAATTTTTAGATCCGCGCCCATCTCATACCTCCTTTGGTTGTATTTTCGACACAGACATTTATCGGATATAACCGTAAGCTAAATGTTTCGAGCGAGATACGCCTCATATAATACGATGGAACCGGCTACCGCCGCGTTGAGCGACTCGATCCGTCCGCGCATCGGTAGTTTGAGCAGGATGTCACACTTCTTGCGGGTCAACTCATGCAGTCCTTCGCCCTCCGAGCCAACGACTAGCCCGATCGCTCCTTGCAGGTGATGTTTTGAATTTTCATGAAGAGGCTGTCCCTTTTGGTCGAGACCTACGATCCAAACCTCGGACTCCTTGAGTGCATCTACGGCTTGAGATAAATTCGATTGAGCGATCAGCAAATGCTCGCTGGCGCCCGATGAGGCGTTGACCACGGCGGGTGTGACCTCGACCGTGCGTGCCAAAGGGATCACAACGCCGTGCACTCCGACAACTTCTGCTGTACGGAGCAGAGCGCCGAAGTTCTGTGGGTCTTGCAGCGAGTCGAGGATCAAAATAAAAGGTTTTTCATCCCTTCGATGGGCGCTTTCGAGGATTTCGATGAGGTCGCTGTATGGATAGCCGCCGACTTCGAGCGCGATCCCTTGGTGGTTGGCTTTGAGCTTCTCGAGTTTCGTCCTGGGTACGAGGCTGGCTCCCACTTTGTTCAATGCAGCCAACTCCAGGATTTCACCGATGCGACCGGTCTCTTTAACGCCATCGACGATTTCAAGGCTAAAGAGCTCGCGGCGTTTAGCACGCAAGGTTTCGTAGACCGCGTTGCGCCCGTAGATGAATTCCTTCACGGGTTGATTTTACTTTAGAAGTGAAAAAAGACTTCAGAAGTCTTTAACTCCCGAAGTCTAATGGAATGTCCATATCGGCAGAAAAATTCATTCAGGCAGTCATACAATATACGCCTGCACAGCCGGAAACCTGCACATATTTCACTTTCAAACCCGCATTTTCCAGTGCGGTTATGGACTCATCTGCCAGCCAGAAAGGTTCTGCCTCCCATAGATCACCCACGGATCGAGCGAAGACATCCATCTCCTTTTGGTTCTGAAAGGAAAGGTCGGCAATGACAAGCCTCCCGTCAGACGCCAGGTGCTGGGTCACTAATGTATGGCAAATACTGACCTTTCCCTGCAGATCAAAGTGATGGAATACATAGGCCGAGACGATCCGATCGAAGCTGCTTTCCAGTTCTGCCGGCCAATCCGCACGCAGGTCATAGAACACGAAATGGGCGTGCTGGAGTTTTTCACGAGCCTTTACCAGCATGGCTTCGGAGAAATCGGTGCACCATAGTTCGCAGCCGCGCGCTGCAAAATGGAGGGCTAGGTTGCCTGTACCGGTGCCTATATCGAGCACCGTCATGCCGGTTTCAGATGCAGCCAATTTCACTGCAGTTTCCAGTGCCAGCCCATAACCATCGAACGGGAATTTGTTGAGAGTGGCTACATCGTGGTCATAAGTATCGGCCCAGGGATCGAAGTCGCCGGGAGAAAAGGATTCGCTGGAGGTCATAAGAGTATTTTACCTGAGAAAAAATGTGTCAGTCGCCTCCGAGGGTGACGATCACTTATAAAAAAGCTATCTTATGGATCTCTCTTGTATTATTACAACCATCTCCACTTTGTACCCTCCTTGCCGTCTTCGATCGTCACGCCGAGAGTTTTCAATCTATCGCGGATCAGGTCGGATAATGCCCATAGTTTTTGTTTCCGGACTTCGCTGCGCACTTCAACGAGCAGGTTGATAAAGCCGTCCGAGCCGGCGGAGCCGGTTTTTTCTGCCAGCCGTAGACCGAAGACGCCGGTCAACTCACCGAGCGCAGCCTGGGCAGGCTTGAGCTGTTCATCGGTAGCTCCTGTGTCGCGCGCCGTGTTAATAGCTTTGACAAGTTCAAACAATGCAGCGATTGCACCGGCAGTGTTGAAGTCATCGTCCATGGCAGAGGTGAAGGCCTGGTGAGTCGCTTCAGCCTGCGTAAGCAGTTCGGCAGCGGTTCCAGCCGGGAGACCTTTTGCAGTGTCCGCAGGCCGGAGTCCGGATTTAAGGCGCTCAACCGATTTTTCCGCAGCATCGAGGGTCTCGTCATTGAACATTAAAGGCGCACGATAAGTCCCGTTCAGAACCAGCATCCGCATCACGTCTGCATCGCGCTTTGAGAGAAACTCTTTGATGCTGATGATGTTACCGAGCGACTTTGACATCTTCTCGCCGCCAAGCTGCAGCATGCCGTTATGGATCCAATAGCGGGCGAAAGGCTTGCCGGTAAAGGACTCGCTCTGCGCGATCTCGTTCTCGTGATGAGGAAAGATCAAGTCATTACCGCCGCCGTGAATGTCGATCTGCTCGCCTAGTTCGGCGAGGTTCATGGCCGAGCATTCAATATGCCAGCCTGGGCGCCCTTGTCCCCACGGACTTTCCCAAGATGGCTCGCCGGGCTTGGCAGCTTTCCAGAGCGCAAAGTCCATCGGATGTTCTTTGGCCTCTCCGATTTCGATGCGCGCCCCCGCTTGCATGTCCTCAAGTTTGCGCCCGGAGAGTTTGCCATAGTCTTTATCTTTGGTTACGCGGAAATAGACATCGCCATTCGAAGCCTCGTAGGCGTAGCCTCTTTCTATGAGGCCCTTGACCATGGATTGGATCTTATCCATCGTCTGGGTCGCGCGCGGGTTGGACGAAGCCGGCAGGATATTTAGGTCCTTCAGGTTTTGAGCGTAATCATCAATGTAACGCTGGGCAAGTTTGAAAGGATCTTCCTTGAGCTGATTGGCACGGTTGATGATCTTATCGTCTACGTCGGTGTAGTTCATGACGTGTCGTACCTTATACCCGCGATACTCAAGATAGCGGCGGATGATATCGAAGACCAAGGCCGACATGGCGTGTCCGACATGCGCGTCGTTGTAGACCGTCACACCGCAGACGTACATCCTGATGATGTTCGGCTCAAGAGTTTGAAGGTCTTCTTTCTTACGAGTGAGGGTATTGTAAACGCGAAGCATGAAAGAACCTTTCGCCAAACCTCGAGGAGATAAACGGCAACCTTATTTTAAACCACAAGAGACACAGAGTGGCACAAAGTTTTTCCTTCGCGGTACTTGGTGTCGTTGGTTTTCAATATTTATTATTCGTCCCCCATTAATTCTTCTTTTTCCCATTGGTATCTTCTACACGGCCGAAGATCATGCGGCCTGCCGCAGTTTGCAGGACCTTCGTAACGTGGACGTCCTTATATTCACCGATGTAGTCCTTTCCGTTCTCGACGACTACCATCGTGCCATCGTCCATATAACCCACACCCTGACCCATCTCCTTACCCTCCTGAAAAACATTGATGTTGAGGATTTCTCCGGGCAAGACAATTGACTTGACCGCGTTGGCCAGTTCGTTGATGTTGAGCACGGTCACGCCCTGCAATTCGGCGATGCGGTTTAAATTGTAATCGTTCGTCAATACGGGGCTTTTAAGCTGCTTGCCCAGTACTACCAGTTTATCATCCACTTCGCGTATGCCCTCCACGTCAATATCGCTGACGCGCACAAGGATGTTTGGTAGTTTCTGTAATTCTGACAGCACTTCCATGCCGCGCCGCCCGCGCTGACGCCGGAGACCATCTGGTGAATCCGCTATATACTGCAGTTCATTCAGAACAAAGCGCGGGATGAGCAATGTGCCTGGTAGAAAACCCGTCTTGGCGATATCAGCCACTCGCCCGTCAATAATTACACTCGTATCGAGTAAGATGGTGCGATTGAGGTTCGTCCAGGTACTCCCCGATCCCCCTTCGGTGCGTCCGCTCAGCGACCCCAGGAGACTCATTAGATCACCCTGACGCATGATAAACAGCGATATCCCAAAGTAGCTGAATAACAGAACACCGATAAAGGGTAATATGCTCCCGAATGGATGGGGTAGGAGCGAAAGAGGAAAAGACAGAAGCGCGGCGGTAAGCAGACCCACAACCAGGCCTAGCAAACCGGCAAACAACGTCTCAGCCGCTATTCGCCCGAAGAGCGATCGCAACGCCTTGGTGGGACGAGTTGTAAAGTAAGGCGTCAGAATTAAGCCGGCCAGCGCACCGACCAAACCAATCCCTATCGTGTAACGGACAACTTCCGGTGGATTGAATTTCGAAAGATCATAGCCCCAAAAGCCCCCGGCAATAGCGAAAATAAACATGAAAATAATGCGAAGAAAAAATTCAGAACTCATAATAACTCCTATAATTTTATAAGGTACAGAATAACGATATAAATAATAGCATGCCTGCAGTATCCCGTCAATTACTTATGTGCTTCCAGGATGCCGGGTAATTTATTAGAAACTTTTTATCGCAATTCTTAACGATTTCAGCAATGATTCGTGACGAATTTTCCATCTTCCCAAGGAGAAGTATAATTTAGGGCCTATGGCGATTGACCAGTTCGGGCGCAATATACACTATTTGCGCATAAGTCTCACGGACCACTGCAACTTGCGCTGCGTTTACTGTATGCCGGAAGATCAGACCTTCCACCCAAATCCGGAATTGATGCAGGACAACGAGCTTGCACTGTTAACGCAACTGTTCGCAAGCCTGGGATTTGACAAGATCCGACTGACCGGCGGCGAACCGACCGTCCGTGCTCATATCGTGGATCTGGTGCGGATCATGGCTGCGGCGGAAGGTATCCGTTCCGTATCCATGACGACGAACGGCGTGCTCCTCAAGAAGCTGGCTCAACCCCTGGCGGATGCCGGCCTTCAACGCGTCAACATCAGTATCGATACTCTCAACCCCGAGAAATTTCACAGGCTGACCCGTTGGGGCAATCTCGAGGATGTATGGGAGGGCGTATTAGCCGCCGAAAAGGCCGGCTTGTCACCCATCAAGCTTAACACCGTGGTGGTCAAAGGCTATAATGAGCAGGACGTCGTTGATCTGGCGCGTCTTACGGTTGATCATCCTTGGCAGATCCGTTTCATTGAAATGATGCCCTTTGCTGGTGTAACCGATGTTCAGACCGGACAAGTCATTACAGCTGCGCAGATCCAGGGGCGCATCCAGTCGGCTTTAGGTGGGATGGAAAAATCCAACCGCGGTAAACTCGACGGCGAAGCGCGCGTTTTTCACCTCCCTGGGGCACAGGGCGATATCGGTTTTATCTCTTCGGTTACAAGTCCGTTCTGCGATTCATGCACGCGTGCCCGTCTTACTGCCGATGGGCGCTTGCGTCTGTGTCTGCTGCGAGAGAACGAAGTGGATTTGCTCGCACCTCTGCGCGCCGGCGCCACATTGGAAGACCTTCGCCGGCTGATCCTGGACGGTATTTGGACCAAACCCTGGGGACACGGCCTGGCAGACGGCGTTATTCCGCTTAAACGCGTGATGAACGAAATTGGCGGTTAAACCTCATTACAAGTTACAGTTTGAAGGTTGAATGTTCTGCGCAACCCGAAACTTGTAACTCCAACCTTATACTTTCTGCATTCAACATATCAACGGACCATGATAAAAGCAGTCTTCTTCGACCTCGACGGCACGCTCCGTCACAACCTCCCCTCCGGCGGGGAGTTTTTTGCGGATTACATCATCCAACTCGGAATGCATGTTAACGATGAAGATCGTCTGCGCGGTTTTCGCTGGGAAAATTTCTACTGGGCCAATTCACTTGACCTGCAAGCCGATAAACAAACTTATGCCGATGAGAACGGTGATTTCTGGCGCCATTATGCCCAGCGACAATTGATTGCTTTCGGCGCTACCAATGCCCAGGCAGCGGACCTCGTTCCGAAGGTCACCCAATACATGGAAGAATTTTACCGGCCTCGAAGCGTGGTGCCTGACGACGTTAAACACCTTTTACCGAGATTGATGGAAAGTGGTTACAAAATGGCTGTGATCTCCAACCGCGAAAAGTCATTTCAGGAGGAGGTCGAGGCACTCGGGCTGGCACCGTTTTTCACGTTCACCCTGGCTGGCGGTGAGGTCAACGCCTGGAAACCCGAGCCGGATATTTTTTTCCACGCCTGCCGGCGTCTGGAGGTAACTCCTGCCGAGTCAGTTTATGTTGGCGACAACTATTTTGCCGACGTGATCGGTTCACGCAGCGCCGGGCTTCAACCTGTGCTCTACGACCCGCGCGGTATCTTCCCCGAAGCGGGCTGCCCGATCATTAAGTCATTCGACGAATTGCCAGACATTTTAATACACCCTGAATTACGGAGTACAGCATAATTACAAGGTACTGCGGCGGGATAATATGGATAAAATATTGTTTATCACCTTGCACTCTCTGAAATTAAATCTAAAGATAGATATGATAAGCAGTGGAGTTTTATGCATTATGGTAGGTTCTCGGAGATGACAAGTGTTCTCGAAGACCTGTGATCTTTAGGGTCGGAGATGGCCAGCGTTCGCCTGCACTGCCGAAGGTCCTGCATTCTCCAGGGTGTTCTTCAGTGTATTGCCGCGAAGATGCCAAGTGCTTTCGAAGACCCTGTGATCTTCAGGGTCGAAGATTGGCGCGGAGATCGCCTCACCCTACCAGGAAGCAGTAGCTGATATCGGTAAACATTAGAGGAGCTCGCTTCTTATCCGGTTCCTTGGTATCAGCTCTTTACTTTCTCTTTTACCGAAAGGAAGCTTCCATGGCTTGGGAACGAAAAATAAGTCGTACTGTGCGCGTCCGTAATGACCAGAAGCTTGGGCTGCTGGCTCATTTGTTGACTTCAGTTTCAGAGTTGGGCGGGACCGTCGGCGATATTGTTTTGTTGACCGAAACCTCGCGTTCGGTGATCCGCGATATCACGATCTATGGCGACGATGTGCAGCATGTTGACACACTTGTTAATGCCCTTACGGCCAACCCCGGTACGAAGGTCCTCGAAGTCCGCGACCAGGTGCTGGAACTGCATCAAAAAGGTAAGATCGCCATCCGCTCGCGCTATCCGCTCGACTCAATGACCACCCTGCGGCGAGTCTACACGCCCGGTGTGGCAGAAGTTTGTTTAAAGATCGCAAGAGATCCATCACTGGCAAGGCTTTATACAAGCATAAGTCATTTGATTGCCATCGTCACCGATGGGACCGCGGTGTTGGGGCTCGGCGACATCGGTCCGCTGGCAGCCATGCCGGTCATGGAAGGCAAGGCGATGCTGATGGAATCGCTCGTGGGACTTTCAGGCATGCCGATCCTGCTGAATACGAAAGACCCGGACAAAATTGTAGCGGCGGTCGCGGCGATCTCCCCGACGTTTGCTGCGATCCAACTGGAAGACATCTCCGCACCGCGCTGTTTTCAGATCGAGGAGCGGTTGCAGGCGATGCTCGATATACCCGTGATGCACGACGACCAGCACGGTACCGCTGTGGTTTGTACAGCCGCCTTGACGGTGGCTTGCCGCCAGGCTGGCATGGACCTCCACAAAGCCGTCATCGGACAGATCGGGCTGGGTGCGGCGGGTTTTGCCATCGCCCGGATGATGATGCAGTTGACGGGTAATACGGTGTTAGGCGCTGATCTTTCGATGGACGCGATCGTGCATCTCGAAGCGGCCGGCGGCAAAGGTTCCGACTTGAACGAGATCATGGCGAAGTGCGATATCGTCATCGCGACCACGGGCGCGGCTGGTCTGATCAAACCGGAGATGGTGCGTAGCGGGCAGATCATTCTGGCATTGTCAAATCCCAACCCCGAGATTGATCCGGATCTCGCTCTGGAAAATGGCGCGGCCTTCGCGGCCGACGGAAAGATGGTCAATAATGTGCTGGGCTTTCCCGGCATCTTTCGCGGGGCAGTGGATGCGAACGCACCCCGCATCACGCATGAGATGCTCGTGGCCGCGGCAAATACGATCGCGGATATGACGCCTCCGGGAGAACTGGTACCCAGTCCTCTGGATAAGGGAGTACATCACGCGGTGGCGCGAGCCGTAGCAATGATTGCCATTGAACAGGGGATCGCCAGGGCAGAGTATGTGCCTTACGTGGAAGAATAAGATCCACGAAGTAACTATCTTCGACAGATTCTGCAGAAATCACACTTGAAATCAATGAAAAATAAAGATATTTTCTCATTCCATCACCACCGGCACAAACTGGTGCACACGCACATCCACAAGACCTTTGTCTGTAAGGCCTGCTTCGGGAATGGATGGGAGCGAGACAAAGGAAAGTGTCATAAAGGGCGAGTTTAGAGGTGAACCGAGTTGGCGAGCGGCGGCGTTGAGTTTAGCAAGTGCCTTATTAACATCGGTGGCGGGACGATCGGACATAAGGCCCGCGATGGGGAGTGAGACTTGCGCGAGGACTTTACCCCCAAGGACTGCCACGAATCCGCCTCGCATTTTGACTAGGGCACGAACACAGGCCGCAATATCGTCATCATTAGTCCCGAGGATGACGATATTGTGATGGTCGTGAGCCACTGTGCCTCCAAATGCACCCCGCTTTATGCCAAAGCCTTTGGCAAAGGCAACGGTAATATTTCCGTTTTTTCCATGCCGCTCGACGACCGCGATCTTGAGCACATCTTGTTCCAGATCCGGTTGGAGCAGACCGTCCACAATGGGGAGCATGGCTTCGCGGAAATTGTTGATGATCTGGTCAGGGACGATCTCGATAACCCGGACGCGGGCTAATGCGCCTTTGGCAGGTAATTCAAAATGGGCTGCTTTAGTGCCGCGCCCGCGATAGGTCTTCACAGTGTTTTTCAACCAGGCGGCATAGTGAATGGGTTTAACCCTGATAACTAACTCGCCTGACTCTGCCACTAACCTTCCACCGACATAGACCTGGGCAGGAACGATGGGCTCGAGCGAATCGGTGAGGATGAAGTCGGCGAGGCGGCCCGGGACGAGCGCGCCCAATTTATCGTCAAGCCGGAAATGTTCGGCGGCATTGAGCGAGGCCATTTGAATCGCTTTGAGCGGGTCGAGGCCGAGTTTTATGGATTCATTGACGTTGAAGTTGATATGACCTTCGGCGGCGATGTCGGCCGAGAATTTGTCGTCCACACAGAACATCATATGCCGGGTGGGTAGACCCTCGCGTACGATCCCAGTGATGAGGTCACGTAAATTGCGCTCGGATGAGCCTTCGCGGATGATGACGGCGAGGCCCACGGCGAGTCGAGCTTTTACGTCGTCAAGTGTCACACACTCGTGATCGTCAGCTAGGCGGGCAGTGGCGTAAGCTTCGAGCTCGCGGCCTTCCAACCCGGCGGCGTGCCCATTGGCGATCTTGCCCCGCGCATGGGCGGCAAGGATCTTTTGGAGATAGGGGCGTTGAGGATTAAGGAGTTTGGAAGGATCGAGTTCGCCGAGGCTGACGGAACGCTCCCAGGCGAGGGCGCGGCGCACCGCCGCCGGACCCAACTCACCGCCGGTCGTTTCCATGCCAGGTGCGGTAGGGACCCGCGAGGAGACTTCGACGAAGAGGCGGTAGGGTAGATATGGAGCAGAACGGAAAAACTCGTCAAGTCCGTCGTAGCCCGCGACATTGGCGACTTCCATCGGGTCAACTAGAAGGGTGGTCGTGCCAGTAGGGACGACGACTCCTGCTAGGCGGTCGGGGGTGAGAAGGGCAGATTCAATGTGGATGTGCGCATCGATAAAACCGGGCAGAGCATAGCGACCGTTGGCATTTAGTGTTCGCTTGGGTGCAGATTCGCTTGATTCATAAGTCCCGCGCGGGAGCACAGAAACGATGCGATCGCCATAAATGCCGAGGTTCGTTTCCACGACCCTTTCCTGATAGACATCCACGAGCCGCACGTTGCGGATGAGAAGCGTGAGGGGCCGTTTCCCGAGCGCGGCAAGAATCTGAGATTGGAGATTTGAGATTTCGTCCATGAGACCTCTTATATAAAAACTATGCTGTCTCTTTAAATTCTCTGTATCAAATAACTGTGGTCGATCTAAAACACCGTACGCTGACGATTCTACTCCTGAGATCGCAAATAAACCCACTCCATTCGGTCCCTTTCATTGCCAGAGAAGAACTATCTGCATCTGGAAAGACGGAAAAATGCAAAATTCCAGAGCCTGGATCGCTCTGGAATTTTTCTGGTAGAAAACCGAAATTTAAATATTTTGCCGATCGACCCGGTGGCAATGCCGAACGATTGTTATATGGCCGTTATGCCTCACAACCACAATCCTGCATACGAAGACATTGGTCGGTAATACAGGCGTGCTGACCTGAGTTACGGCGCTACCGACCGTCGCAGCTGTGGCAGTAGAAGCCGAAAGAGCATAAACGGGGGCCGGGGTCATCGCAAGGCACAAGGCAGTGATCACGGCGAGGCTGAACAGGATCTGGAAAAATCTGGTTTTGAACATGTGTACGATCCTCCTGGTATCGTTTGAAACATTCTAATTCGCCGGCATTATCGCCTTGTGGGTTCAATGTAAAAAGCCTGTAAAACATTTTTTGACTGGTCTTGGAGTTATCAGAAATATTTCCCCTTTGCAGCGGCGGGTACAACCGTCATTGAACAGGGAATCCTGCCTGGATCCATTCACTGATAATAAAAAAATGAGACCACCGGTTGGTAGTCTCTACAACTTTTATGTGTCCATTTTGGGCTGCGGGTTCGGCCTGATAAACAGGGCGAACACACGAGTCCGGAATGACGAGAAGAATCTACGGATGAATGGCAGGCGGAGTATCAATAAGAGCAGGACTACCAGTCCGTAGATGAACGGTCGTACGATGTCGCCTTGAAGATGGAAGATATCGCCCTTTTTGGAGAGGGCAAAATGTAAAACCGCGATGGGCGCAATTAAATAAATGATCTGATGTAGCCGTTTCCAGTTTTTCCCGAGCCGGACCTTCCAGATGTCGAAAGATGTGATCCCCAATGGGATCAACATAAGAAAAACGGTTGCACCAAATAGGATGTAAGGCTTCTGAATGATGGTTTGGATGATCAGGCTCCATGCCAGACCGTAGTCCAGGTTTATAAAGATGAGCACGTGGACAGTGGCATACATCAAAGTATACAAACCGAGTGCGCGCTGGCGCTTGAGCAGTTCGCGCCAGCCAAAGAGTGTTTTGAGCGGCGTGCAGGCCAGTGTCAGCACGAGCAGTGTGATGGCATGACGGCCCGTGCGTTGTTCCATGGCCTGGATCGGATTGGCCGTCAGATGGTGGGTGAAGAAATCGAAGATAAGCGCGACCAATGCCGACCAGGCATACAGGTGCATGGCGATCTGGAGCGGAGTGTAGGGGAGCTTTTTGATGCGGTCGAAAATAGACATTATAGAACTCATTAACATTGATAATCTTATAACATGGAAAACGGAATCCGTTTGGGAGCACGGATTCCGTTTTGTTCTGAGACCCGTTTCCGAGGTGCTTTCTCGGATCTAGTAGAACAGTTTCAAATCCATTCCCTGGTATAGGGTTGCGACTTTGTCGCCATAGCCATTGAAGGGTAATGTTGCGCGCCGGGTTAGTTCGCCGATCCGCCGTTCTGAAGCCTGCGACCAGCGCGGGTGCGGCACATCGGGGTTGACGTTGGCATAAAATCCGTATTCGTTGGAAGCAATATCTTTCCAGAACGTTTCAGGTTGTGTGTCCACCAGCTCGATCTTGACAATGGCCTTGATGCCTTTGAAACCGTACTTCCACGGCACAACCAGGCGGATGGGTGCACCGTCCTGTGGAGGAAGAGGGTCACCATACAGGCCGGTGACGAGCAGCGCTAGGTCGTTCATGGCTTCGTCGAGCCGCAAGCCTTCTTTATACGGCCAGGGATAAAAGCCATCGCCCTCCGCCGGTAATTGGGTTGTGTCCATCAACGTTGTGAAAGCCACATACTTCGCGGACGAGGTCGGCTCGACAACTTTCAGTAAACTTGCTAGCGGGAACCCCTGCCATGGGATCACCATACTCCAGGCCTCCACGCAGCGCAGCCGGTAGATGCGGTCTTCCTGTGGGAACATTTTGAGCAGGTCTTCGATGGCGAAGGTCTTGGGGTTGTTCACCATCCCGCCTACCTCGACACTCCATGGACGGGGCTTGAAGTTTGCCGATAGCGGCGCGACCGCATCTTTAGCGGTACTGAACTCATAGTAGTTGTTGTAATTTGTAATGTCATCAAATGAGTTGAGCGGTGCTCCCAACTCGTCGGTCTTTCCGGCGTAAGCCGCGGCATGGCTCGGAGTGGGAGCCGGCTGGCCGCTCGCTGTGGGTGCGCATGCGGCGAGCAGTGCGGTGCCGGTGAGAATGCCGGCTGTTTTGAGAAAGTCACGTCGGTTCAAGTATAGAGATTTGGGCGTAATCTCGGATGATAGGACGGGGACGGATTTGTATTTGTTTTCCATATCTACCTCATATATTTTTAAGGATAAGCTTCGGCCAATAAAGTCTTTATGTTCGTTTTGGTCTCGTCGTAGGCGCCTTCGCCGATGTGAACATAACGGATGTGGCCGCGTTTGTCGATCAGGTACAGGGCCGGCCAATACATATTGTGGTAGGCATTCCAGGTCTCACCATCGTTATCCTGCGCAACCGGATATTCGATGCCGTCCTGAGCCACCGCATTTTTCAGATTGTTCAGGTCGGCTTCCTGGCTGAATTCAGGGTAATGGTTCCCGATGATCACAAAGCCCTGGTCTTTATAGGCAGCGTACCAGCTTTTTAAGGAGGGCATGACGTGCTGGCAGTTGATACAATCAAATGTCCACATCTCGAGCCCGACCACTTTGCCGTGCAGGTCAGCCAGCCGCAGAGGCGCATCTGTGTTCAACCACACCGAATTGGTTAATTCTGGAGCCGGCCCGAGGTCGGGTAAAGCGGCGGCTTGAAGTTTTGGGAGGGTCACGTTTGCATTTCCTGAGGGAGTGCGAGCGCAGGCTGTTAATCCGAAGATTAATGCAATTAACCAGAATTGTCTCATCTTCAGTCTCCTTGATAGCCCTATTGTAAAAAATCTTTCTTACAAAAGGCTTACGGGAGCCTGAGAGTTTTGTTAACCCAGTTCTTATCACGGTAAATCAGTGTGAGAAGCTCTGATGCCAGAGTGCAGAGTTGCAAAAATTATATAAAAATCTTGAGGACAGATGAGAGGTGGGTTAAGCAGAGGGATCGAGTTAAGGCAGAGTGAAGGTAAAACGACTCCCGCTGCCCTGCGTACTTTCAACGGTAAGTTCTCCGCCGTGTGCACGGACGAGGCCGCGCGAAATCGCCAGCCCGAGACCCGACCCGCCTGTAGTCCTGCTGCGCGACTTTTCACCGCGATAAAAGCGGTCGAAAACTTTAGGCAAATCTTCCGGTCGGATGCCTTCGCCGGTGTCGCTCACGCTCACTTCAACGCCGCGGTCGGTCCGCTGCGCCTTAAGATCTATACTGCCCCCGCCGGGTGTATGTCGCAGTGCATTGCTTAACAAATTATTGAGCACGCGACCGATCCTCATTGTATCCATACGCACCGGGTCGACGTTTGGATCGGAATGTCCCGAAATTGTTATATCCTGGCGGGCCGCCAGTTCCGAGAAGCTTTCGAGTGTATCGGAGATGAGGTCGGTCAGGGATGAATCTGCAAGGTCGAGAGGCAGGCCGCCTGCATCAAGCTGGGCCATCTCGAAAAGATCGTCAATAAGGTTGGAAAGCGAACGGACATCGCGTTGCGCGGTGAGTAGATAGCGCATAACCTCCTCAGGTTGTTCCACGACCCCGTCGGCGAGCGCCTCCAAAATGGCTCGGATCGAAGCGAGCGGTGTCTGAAGGTCATGGCTGACCCAGGCGATCAAGTCGGAACGCATGTGTTCAAGCTCACGCTGCTTTTGGTCAGAGGCTTGCAACTGGGCGGCCATTTGATTAAAGGATTCAGCCAAAGTAGCCACCTCATCATTCCCGCTTACTCGTACGCGCGTTTGCAGGTTGCCCTTTGTCAATTGTTCGGCGGCTCCTTTAACGGCATGGATCCGGTCGGTGATCGTTGTAGAGAGGAAATACCCGAGTACCATGGCCATGCCCCCAGCGAAGACCAATAAGACTATGGATAACAGCAGGTCGTGCTCACTGGCGAACATCATGCGCGCCGAAAACCACACATTGAAGAAAGTTAGCACACTGGAGAGGGCGTAGCCTGCTAGCAATGTCCACCGCAAGGTCGGGGAAAAAGTAAGCCAGCCGAGGCGATACGCGCTGTAACCCGCCAGGCTGGAGATAAGGGCAGTAATGGCAAGGAACATTGCCATAAGCCCCAATACCGGCAGCGGAGGCGACATCAACAATTCGAATATGCCCAGGGAAATTGCCAGGATGAAGAATACGCCCAGTGCGTAACGTGGGAAGACCGGGAGTTCGGCAAGGAACGATTTCATGATTCGAACTTATAACCTACGCCCCACACCGTCAGGATTCGACTGGGAGATGAGGGATCGTCTTCGATTTTTTCGCGCAGACGCCGCACATGGACTGTAACAGTCCCCGGATCGATATATTCTGTCCTCCCCCAAATCCGTTCCAGCAGCTGGCCTCGTGTGTATACCTGGCGTGGATGGGAGGCCAGTAAATAAAGCATGTCAAATTCTTTGGCGGTCAGCATGATCTCTTTGCCGGCTCTTGTAACTGTACGGCTTCGGGGATCGATGGTCAGGTTTTCGAAGTTGAGTATGTGACCGGACTCTCCCTCGCCCTGCTCGCGGCCGGTTCGACGCAGAACGGCGCGTACGCGGCTCACCAGTTCCTGCGGGCTGAATGGTTTAACGACGTAATCGTCTGCACCCATTTCTAGTCCTGCGATTCGGTCCACCTCCTCGCGGCGGGCTGTCAGCAGGATGATGGGCAGGTTGGAACGGTCGCGCATCCAGCGCGTGAGGGACAGGCCGTCAATTTCGGGGAGCATGATATCGATGATGGCCAGTTCAGGGGTCTGCTCTTCCACCAGTGTCATGGCTGTTTTACCGTCGGAGGCATGCCGCGTTTGGAACCCTGCGCGCTGGAGGTAAAGTGAGACAACCTCAGCAATGCTCGGCTCATCCTCCACGATCAAGATCGACTTCTTATCCATCTCGTGCCAATCATACCTTAATGTCCAAATGACAATTCCTTACGAGACTCTTACATTTCACAGCTCGGGTTCTCTATTGGGCGGTTGACATTCGTCCGATTTTATAAAGTTTACCTTGCGCTTGTGGGGAAGCTAGCTCACATTTACGAGATTCTCCATCCATCCCCTGCTTCAGATTTTATTCTAAGTAGATTGCACATTCAATCCTTTCGAGGGTTAAGCCCCCCGGATCGAAAAAATTCTTCGAAAAAATAGGATGGGTCGGCAGAAATCGCCGACCCATCCTATTTTCGCGAAGCATATAATCCCCGCACTTGCTCTTAGGGGACAACGTCCCCGTTCCTGCTACTTGGGGATAACATCCCCGTTCTTGCTTTTAGGGGACCCTGCGGTTTTCGAGTTTCTCTCCTCTCCTAAAAAGATGCGAAGCATAGCGGAGCGGACCGCGAAGCGTGTGGACGCCGAAGGCGACCGGGGGTGAGGTCATAAAATAATTAAAAAAAATTGCCCATGATTACCGAGTACTGCGGCAAAATCTTAACCAAAGTCTTGTTTTATACCCTATAAAGGATGTAAACATGTTTACAAGGTACTACGGAGTAGTATGCGGAATAATATCGACAAAGAATTGTTTATCGCCCTACGCTTTCCGAATTCAAAGTTAAAGGTAGATCCTATGAGCAGTAGAGATTTATGCAATAAGCAGTAAATTCGGGGTTAATCATGTTAAGGTTCAGTGTCCATGCGGTTCATTAAAAATGCTAAATGTTTCGCCTCGCCCGTATACTTCAGTTTGGCCGCTTCGATAAAGCGTGACTTTTCCCGTGCCGTATACCGTCCAGACTTCGGGGGCATTGTTTAATATTCCGGTTTGCTCGTCGATGCCAATTAAAATATCTTTAGGTAATTGCTTGGAGAGCGCTGCAGCCCAGTTCCTGCCAAAGCTGTTATGGTGAGGCAGAACACAACAATTGGGCAGGAGCTTTAACCCCTCCATAATCTTGCTTTCATATGGATCGTAATAGTGTTCACACAGCACCATCGCTCCTGCGCTGCTTCCGCCGATCACTGCGCCCTCTTCATAAGCTTCACACGCCGCCTGCCAAACCCGGCTGCCTTTCAGTGTTTCTCCGAGGTGCCCTGGAAATCCACCCAGCAGATAAATAAACTGTGCGGAGCGGAGGCGTGCAGCCAGCGCCGGGTCATTCGCGCTGGGTTGATCGATAACCGGCACCAGGTCCACTCGGGAGACGCCAAGAGATCGAAACCATCTTATCCCGTTACGCCCGGCCCGCTCGTGATTATGATCGGGCGCAGCCGCCGTCGGAAGAATGGCGACTGATGCGGCTGAGCCGCCCGCCAGTTCGATAGCCCGCAGGTCCGGCTCTGACATGCCGCCGCCGAACTCCGCACCGCCTTCAAGCAAAAAATGACCCATTTTTACAATTCTAATTCTTCCAACTACTTGCATTTTTGCAATTAACACATTTGAAAGAGTGTTTGCGAAAACGGCCACAAAGCACTATAATAATCCTATCTCAAAATGAATTTTTAATTCCTTTGAGAAATCCAGTAGAAAGGAGAAAATGCCATGTTGTTCTTTCCCCAAGAGAAAGGCCAGGGTTTGGTCGAATATGCATTAATTCTTGTTTTGGTCGCCATTGTTGTTATTGCAGCTCTATTAGTACTTGGCCCTGTAATTGGCAATGCCTTTAGTACAGTCAACAGCAGTCTAAATAACATAATGAGTGGCTAAACTCAAGAGGGTTCGTTATTATTATATTGAGTCGGTGACGAAGTGGGCGTCTGCACTGCTCCATCTCAGCATCCCTGATAATGTCACCTCGGAAATAGCCAATTCATATTAATTCAATTTTTCGTTCAGCCAAAAGAGTTCCTTCGAATGCAGGAACTCTTTTGATTTATGCGGGTATCGCTTCTTTTTCGATTAGATCATCTATCTGGTCAAAGGACCATGATCGCAGGATGTTATTTTCAGTGACATAATTTGCTATCAACCGAGCAGCCAATCCTGGCAGAAAACTTCCCCGGAATTGTAGCGATAATCGGAAATGTGTACCACCGTTGGGTTTGAGAATGTGATTTAGACATCGGTGAGACCGGGGTCTGGGTGCGTTTCGTCCGCCTGTTCTTCCATGACCGCCTTCATTTTCGTGGCGACCAGCCGGTAATCGAAAATTCTTGTGTAAACGAATTTGATGAACCGTCGACTGAGGAAGTCGGGCCATTTGTGCATATATCCTTTGAGAAATAGACGTAGATGTGTTTTGTTTGACTCGACTGCCTCGAGTTTAAATGTCACTTGGATGACTCCCATCGGGCCACTGTCCTGTTCGACCGTGTAGTAATCGAACGGCTTCCAGTCTAGGACTGTCTCGCGCATGGCGATATTTTTACCATGCACGCAATGTGTAGTCGCGCCGGCGCCTGTCCGTCCACCAGGACGCAGGATGGGAATAAATTTTAGGCCGTCCGGGTCCAGGGAATAAAGCTTTCGTTTATCCGGTTCGTTCATCCAGCTCCAAACGACAGGTGGGGGGGCATTATACTCTTCAGTAATCGAGATCAACGCCTCGTTTTCCTGGACGACGACAAGCCGGTTCTTCAGGAAGTCATCATAGCGGGCGTGCATATCCATCGAAAAGATTTTTACTTCACCCAGGTGTTCGTAAGATTCAGTTCCTTCGAACAGGCCTTCAGGCTGAAGACCAGTGCACTCGAGACCAGCTTGCGTGAACAGTGAATAAGCCCGCCAGCCGGTATTCTCGGTTATATGGTTTTTCATCAGGCGGTGCACTAGGTTGACATCTGAACCGGCCAGTTCCTGCGTGCCGCTGATATTCTGGACTACAAAGTCGCCATGGTGGATAAAAAATTTAAGATCGAGCATGGGGATGGATTGACAGGCCCGGCAAGTGCAGGTTGTGTGTCGCCGTACGTTTTTCATTCGTTCGCGAAAATCGGTATATGTGACCTCGATAAGTTCGAGCAAAGTCTCACCACGCAGGAGGCGTGCCTCCGGTGTGTAAGCGAAGACGGCATCCCCTTCAAGCTTGCAGATGGTCAATAATGTTTTGAAGCGTTGGAGGATTGTTTCAAGCAGATCGGTTAAGATCTCATGGGCGTGGTCGAGTTCGGTCTGGGAAAGAAAAGATGTATACCCCGAAATATCGGCGAGTACCAGATAGCCATGTTCGATGGGAGAAGTCAAATTGGACATGGGCTATCCGAATTGTATCACCTGTCTGTCAGGCTCCTTATCCTAAATCTATTATTTTTTCTCAACCCTTACCCACATTTCCTTTCCATCTGTCTTAACTTCGATCCAGCCGTTAAGGTCGGTGCGGAGTAAAGAGCGACCCGCCAAAGCGTCGAGTGTCGCGGCATCCGGCAAACCGTCTGGGTCGCCGGCTGCAACGCTCAATACGGTGAGTTGTGGATTCAGGTTCTGGATCAAATCCGTCGGCGTAAGTTGGGCATAGCCGCTTTGGGCGAGCGATAATACGTTTACGGGACCGATCGCGTTGCCGAATTCCAATTGATCGAGGGTATCGAAATTTTCCCCGATCGGCAGCAGGCAGCGGAAGCCATTCCATCCGATCAAAAGTGTTGCACCGCCCGATGAAATGTCAACTAGCTTCAACGTTGCACCTTCACCGAGGTCGAGGATTTGCCCTTCTTCAGCCGGTGTAACGGAGATCGATTCATCGGCCAGCCACTTCATAATTTCTCTTGATGAGAAGGATGCCTGTTCGTTCCCTCCGAGTAGCACATTTTTGGGCGGATAACGCGGCAGCAGGCGCGGCAGAGACGCGACTTGATTCTCATTCGTAGAGGCCAGGATCAACCAATCGAGGCTGTGGTCGAGGGGTGATAATCTCCGGCCCAATGCATCCGAGAGCGACGAAGCGGATGGCCCACCGTTAATGAGGATATTCCTTCCCGTAGGTGTTTGGATTAACACCCCATCCGCGGACCCTACGTTGAGAAATGTAATATGAAGTTTTCCGTCTGGCATGACTGCGACAAGCCGCCAGATGAACATCGTTAAAATTAATAACACCGCCAGGCTTGTCACCGCGGACAAATAATGGAGCCGCTGACCGAGGCTTAAGAAGAAGTCTTTTATATGAGAGCCTCCGAATGTAAAGGTGAGAAGCGCCGCATAATATAGAATGACAAATCCCAGGGAGAACCCGCCGAGATAGATCACTCCGTGTGGCACTGCGTTAAAAATTTCGACCATCCGGATCGTATAGGCGGTTAGTGGCCAGGCTGCCCAGGCTATTACTTGTCCCAGCGGATAGAGCAACAAGCTGGCGAAGACTGCCTGACCGCCCAGGATCATCACCGCCGGCTGCGCAGGCAGGATAAATGGGTTGGCAGCGAACGAAATGAGCGAGATCTGTTTGAATTGGTAGGCCATGATGGGCAGGGTGGTTATCTGCGCAGCAAAGGTGAGCAGGGCAAACTCGGCGAAGAGTATGGAAATTTTCTCGACATTTTTGGCCGGGAGAAAATGAGCGAAAAACTTTTCTGCAGCCTGTTGAAATGGCTCGCCGTACAGCACCAGTCCGAGCGTTGCGAAGAAAGAGAGCTGAAAACCGACATCCCAAAGGACCAGCGGATTGAATACGGCCATCAGTGCCGCGACAAAGGCCAATGTGTTGAGTCCCTGTTGACGGCGGCCGACTTGTACGGCGAAGATTGAAAGCGTACCCATGATGGCGGCCCGTACCACGGATGCGTTCGCTCCAACCAGGAAAGTATAGAAGCCTATGCCGAGCACCGCTGTTACCGCGCCGAGCCGTGGCCCGAACATGCGGCTGAACAATTTTATGAAGATCCCGGCAATGATGGCAATATTGAAACCCGAAATGGCAATGATATGCGCCGTGCCGGTGTTTTTGAAGGCTTGCTGAAGCGGCACTGACAGGCCTGAGTCCTCGCCCAGCAGGATGCCTGCGAGCAAAGAAGCCTCGGGATCGAGGAAGAGACGATAAACATTTTCAAGCGACTTTTCTTTAATTCCATAAATGAAGGCGATGAGCGGATTCCCGCCGCTGCCTGGCAGAAACGTTACTTTAGCGTTCGGCATATAGCTTAGAATGCCTTCCCGGGCGAGATAATCGCGATATGAAAAATCTTCGTCTTCGGGCGGGGTCTGAAGCCTGCCGCGCAGCCGCACGCGTTCGCCGTATTGATAGGCTTGATTCTCCTGAACGCGCGCTAGTAGCAGCCCGTTTACCTTAAATTGATACTTACCGGTGTCCACTTCTTCCACACGCAGGCGCAGGTTGGTATACGTATCGCGATAATCAGGCGGTTCGACCAGGGTGCCTGTGACGAGAATGTCGTAATCCCGGTCGTTGAACCAGGCGATTTGAGAGACCGAGAGTTTAGGAACAGTGACTTGATACCTGGCTGCGCCGATAAATAGTGCGATAACACAAGCAGAGATCAATAATAAAGTTGTAGGGGTTGCTTTAACGTGCTCGAAGGCGTGAATGTTTGAAAGCTTATAGGTTGAACGTCGCAAAAAGATGACAGCGACGAGAGTGAGAAATGCGAAAATCAACCACACATATAGAGGCAAGCTCGCCAGTTTGGCAAGCAGGATGCCTGCAATAAATGCCAGTGAAACCCACAGCAGAGGGTAAGGCATGCAGAGATTGTACGATAAAACAATCCCTATTCGTACGGATTTTCCGAAATTGGCTGTGGTTGGCTAGACCACAAGATTAATTTTCTTTGCGAGCGCACTCGAAGATCCTGCATCCTTAAAGGCAACCTCGCATTGACGGCCTGAGGATTCACCTCTTCCAGGCAGCCTGTCCACTTCTAAAGGCAGGATAGCGGTGCTGTCACGGCATGATCAACCACTCGGCGTACTCGGGCGCGGTCCACTTTCCAAGCAGTGTATGGTCAGCCGTGAAGACCGTCATTTCAGTGATGGATTGATTGGTGTAGCCCGGTGTGGCAGAGATCAGCAAGGGTGTGCCGTCTATGAGATGCGTGGATTGCAGGGACAGGCCTTCATGTTGAACGACCATCTCACCGGTGATGGCGTTCACCTCGTCTGTACCGCTAGGATAGCCTGAATCGAGGTATTGGTTCAGGAATACGCTGGCGCCGTCGCTCGAGAGGCTGAGTTCGCTGCCTGTAACCTCGGATTTAAAAAGTTCTATACCATCGGCGGCGCTAATTGCCTCCAGATTCAATGGAGTCTGTGTAAATGCCCAGTCGCCATTTGAGTTTTTGCTTAACTTATTTTGCGTACCGGCTGTGTAAATGATCCTGCCGTCGGCAGAAATTAAAGCCTGGCGCTCGATGCCCTCTTGTCCTTTGGCAAAGGCATCCCCGGCGGCGAGCATCAGGAACTGCTCGAACCAGGATAGCTTTGGGTGGATATCCAGTGTCGCGACAAATTGCCTGTCAAAATCGACTCGGGTGAGTTTATCTACGTCCGCGTGGACGATATAAAGCAGGTTCGCATTCGGTGCGAAGACGATACCGGGGCCGTATTCGGTGCCGGCGCCGGGTTCGTACGCGCTGCCGGTAAAATTCTGGTTAGGCTGAAAACCATCGCGGACGTTATTCAACTTTACCGACCAGGTTGGTCTCAAGTCCTGCGCTGAAAGCATTTCGGCGACTGGCGCACCCTGGCTTACGCCCGTATTTGGATCCCATCGGCGCCCGTATATCATCAGACCGCTGCTATCAGCGGTGAACTGCAACTTGTTAACCATATAGGAAGTATTGGTCTGCGCAATTACCTTGCGCCTTACGATGTCCACCAGCAGCAGGGCGTCGTCTTTATCCGATGTCGCGATTGCAAAGCGTTTACCATCTGGGCTGACGGTCCAAGCAGATATCCACCCGTTCAGATAAAACTGGCTTAGTGAAATGATATTTTCTTTCCAGGCAGGCAGATCGAGGAAATGCAACGTAGGTTGGGCTGGAGAAGCGTTGGAGGCATAGGTGATGAAGAGGAGTGTCTTCTTATCGGGCGAGAAACTGTAAGACAGACTCGCCGGGCCGACGTCGATCGGTACATAACCATTCAGCCGTTGTCCGGTGGCGGGATCAACCGGAGCCAGCAGGTACTCGTTATTTTTGGGATCGACTTGCGCCACCAGCGCACTGTCCTTGAAGGGTATGGAAGAGAGAGGCGTGACCGGGACAGTTGGTGTCGCTCGAGTGCTGCTAATTGTTGCTCCGGCGCCTTGCGTCGGCGAAGTAGGCGTTGGCAACATGGGGCCGCCTTGTCCGCGGGTGCAGGCCGTCAGCATTACGATGCTTAGTAGCGCACCGGTTATTTGAAGGCGATGCTTCATTTCCGTTCTCCTTTCGATAAGCGAAATCAAAGGATATACACCGCCCCGAACAATTGCGTTCCAATCACCGGAGGGATTCGACGATCTTGACCGCCTCTTCGAGCGTTAGATCGGTCTCGAGCCGGTATGTGATACCGGCCTGCTCCCAGATCAGGCTGTGGCCTGTGACAATGCTGCGCATTTCGTAATCGCCGCTGGTCACCTGGACCAGATACGGACCTTCGGCCCAAATGGCATGTGTACCCTTGACGGTCGTTTCCTTTACGATCACCGGCTCGAATTTGTTGACGATGATGTTTGTGGAAAGGAATTCATACAGGCTCAACCGGATCTGTTGTGAATTGCCATGATCCAGCCATGCCAGCACCAGCATCTTGATCTGGTTTTGATAGAAAACAAAGTCGGGCTTACCGAGGTCTTTGGGATAAGAGGGTAGCTGAATGCGGAAGCCCGTTAATTTCTGAGCTTGATCCAATGTGGTCAGACCTGCGAGGCCATGTAACGCGACAGGCGTGTTATCCGTGGTGGGTGTGGCTGTAACGGTGGTAGGGAAAGGGTTATTCCCTATCCTTGCCGATGTGGCCGTCAGCGGGACTTCTGCGAAGGCGGTAGCTGTTGGTGGTTGGAACGGAAATATGCGGATCACGCCTATCCGGAAGAAGCCGGCCAGTTGTGCACGTACTGGGGGGACCGCTAGCGCGAGCGCCAACAAAATGACGATGGTCACTACACCAATACGGAGGATTACGCGGGTACGGCTGAGACGCGACCTCGTCAACTTAAAGCGGACGGCGCGACTGACATCTGGCGTGCGCGGATATTTCAGGCCGCGGGCCGCTGTGCGAAGTTGTTCTTCAAATTGCTTCGAGGCGGGCTTCTTCATTCTCTGAAGGTTTCCTTGAGAGTTGGATAATTCATTGCGATCATATGCCGCAAGGCCTCCAGCGCACGATGCTGGCGCGACTTGACTGTCCCCGTCGGGATGCCCAAAGCAACTGCCGTTTCCGCCTCGCCCAGCTCGAGGAAATAGCGCAAATAGATTATCTGTTGGAAAGCGGGTTTCAGGCGGCGGACAGCTTCCCACAAGGCCCGAGCATCCTCTTGAGTCACGGAGGCGACATCGTCTGGACGCGATTCACGCGCAAAGCGCTTGAGAACGGCGAAATAGCGTCCCACCGAACGGCGGCGGTTGCTCGCAAGGTTGGAGGCAATGCTCAACAGCCATGGTCGCAGCGGACGACCAGGGTCGAAGCGCTTGAGGGCATAGTAGGCGCGCAGAAAGGTTTCCTGAGTAACATCTTGAGCATCATCAGGATCGCCGAGCAACAGATAGGCCAGGCGAAAGACCGGTTGCTGGTGGAGGCGGGTGATGGCCTCCCAGGCTTCGGGTTCGCCGCGGCGTGCTTGCAGGATGAAGTCGGTTTCGGTCACGCGTATTCTGAACGGGTTTGTATAGTGTACACCCCTGGACCTTCATCGGTTCCAAAGCGCAGGGTAGGGAGCGGCTAGACCGGAGGCGGTTAAGTCAGCAGATCTGTGTTTTACTGAATAAATAAATGCGGGCATTATAATGAAATCAATGTCAAACAATGGACTCATTCTTGTCACCGGCGCCACTGGTTACATAGGCGGGCGACTTGTGCCGCGCCTCCTGGATGCAGGCTATCAGGTTCGATGTCTTGTTCGTGACCCGGCTCGTTTGCAGGGACGCCCCTGGCTTGAACGCGTCGAAGTCGCCGCAGGGGACGCGCTCGATCCCGCCTCGCTCGACAAAGCTCTTAAGGGAGTAACCGTTGCTTATTACCTGATCCATGGCTTGCGCGGCGGCAAGCTCAATGCCGAGCGCGACCTGCAGGCTGCGCGCAATTTCACTCAAGCCGCTGAACGACAGGGCGTTGAGCGCCTCATCTATTTGGGCGAACTCGTTGATCCCACCGCTAACCTTTCGCCTTATCTTCGGTCGCGTCACGAAACTGGATATATCTTGCGCCAGAGTCACATCCCCGTGACTGAATTCCGAGCAGGCATGGTCATTGGCGCAGGCAGTTCGCTCTTCGAGATGGTTCGTTATCTTGCCGAGCGCGAGCCGGTTTTTATTTGTCCTGCGTGGTTTTTTTATGAAGCCCAGCCCATTGCCATCCGCGATGTGCTTGAGTATCTTGTGACGGCTCTCAAAGTTCCTGGCAGCACTGGTAAGCTGATCGAGATTGGGGGTCCGACTCGCCTCACTTATGCGGAGATGCTGCTTTCTTATTCAAAAGAACGTAACCTGAAGCGCATTCTTATCCGCTCGCCGTTCTATGTGCCGCGTCTCTCGGCCTATTGGGTTCACATGGTAACACCTATCCATTGGCGAGCGGTGCTTCCGCTGATCGAAGGCTTGCGTGCCCGCCTCATCGTCCACGATGATGTGGCGAAGGATCTTTTTCCGCAGATCAAACCGATCGATTTTCAATATGCCGTTCGTCTGGCGCTTGGGCGCGTCTTGAGCGACGCGGTCGAGACCTCCTGGTCCGATGCTCTGGTTAACACGGCTGGCGACATCAAACCTTACATGTTTAAAGTGGAAGAAGGCATGATGCTGGAACGGCGTTCGCTCTTACTGGACCTTACAGCGGATGCCGTTTTCAGGGCCTATACCGGCATTGGAGGGACGCGTGGCTGGCTTTATATGGATTGGGCTTGGGCGTTGCGTGGCTGGGTGGACAAAGCGCTTGGCGGTGTTGGCATCCGCCGCGGCCGCCGCCATCCGGACGATGTTCGTTCCGGTGAGTCTCTTGACTTCTGGCGCGTCGAAACGGTCGAAAAAGACCGGCTCATGCGTCTGCGCGCCGAGATGAAAGTACCCGGTAAAGCCTGGTTGCAATTTGAATCGTCGCCGCAAAAGTACGGCAAAACACTCCTCACCGAGACGGCCTACTTTGCACCGAGAGGCTTCTGGGGGTTCGTATATTGGTATGCGATGTGGCCTTTCCATGCCTTTCTTTTCGATGGCCTGATCCGCCGGCTGGCGGCGCGCGCTCGATTGTTAGCTCGGTCCTAGTTCATCGCTGCCAGCATGAAATCTTTCTATTTTCAACTTTTCGACCTGCAATCTTAAACCTTCAACCTTCAACCAGCAACTTCCCACTAACCCTCAATCATGCCTCCACCTCTTGTTCTTGTTACCGGTGCAAGCGGATACATCGCAAGCCGCCTCATCCCGCGTCTTCTTGAAAAAGGATAT
>JBGQIO010000005.1:0-48792 GCA_041498515.1 Anaerolineae bacterium | reverse complement strand
TGATATCGCGAATCGGGTCAAATTTTTCAAACCAATCCAGGCGGCCATAACCGGCATTGTTGAAAAGAATATCAATTTGACCATAAGCATCCAGCGTAGAAGCAACCATTCCTCCAATTTGGGCTGGTTGGCTGACATCCAATGCGATTGGTAGAGCTTGGCCTCCCTCACCACGGATCTCTTTCGCCAATTCCTGAAGCCGTCATGGAGCCACCTAGACCGAGGAAGAGAAATGAAGAACCTGTGGAAAACCAGGCAGATGATTAGGCGAATAAAAGGTTAGGTTAGACCCCTCCTTGAGTTTTTAGATAGGCTCTTAATAGTTGAATGGGAAAGGTATTTGGAATTTATTAGAGGTTCTGTGCCAAAGGAGGAGCCCTGCCATCGTTGACCGGTAAAGTCGTTATTGTCACGGGTGCTTCATCCGGATTTGGTGCAGCGGCGGCGAGGTTGTTTGCCAAAAATGGATGAAGGGTTATCCTTGCAGCACGGCAGCTCGATCGGCTTCAGGAATTGGCGAAAGAGATCCGTGGTGAGGGAGGCCAAGCTCTACCAGTCGTTTTGGATGTCAGCCAACCGGCCCAAATTGGAGTAATGGTGGCTTCTACACTGGATGCTTACGGTCGAATTGATATTCTTTTCAACAATGCCGGTTTCGGCCGCCTGGATTGGTTTGAAAAATTTGACCCGATCCGCGATATTCAGGCACAAATTACTGTCGATTTGTTGGGCATGATTTGGACCGCGCAAATGGTCCTTCCTCAAATGTATAAACAGCGAAGTGGTCATATCATCAACATGTGTTCGATGGCGGGTTGGGTCGCTCCGCCTCTCTACAGCATTTATTCAGCTGCCAAGTTCGGCGTGCGCGGGTTCAGTGAAGGATTGCGTCGCGAGGCAAACCCCTTTGGTGTGAAGGTCTCTGTGGTTTATCCCGGAGGTGCAGCTACCGAGTTTGAGGCTCACGTCGGCGAAAATATAGCCAAACAACATTTCAGAACACCCGGCTGGCTTAAACTCAGTGCTGAAGATGTAGCTCGCTCGGTCGTTGGACTAGCCACTCGACCACGTCGTCACTTGGTTATTCCTTGGTGGATGGTATTTACTATATTCTTGAATTCACACTTTAACGGTATTTCGGATTCCATCCAAGCTAGGGCTCTTGAACAGTACCATAATATTCCGTAATACTTTTTACTTTGCGATCACCGATGGAGATAATATGACTTCCAGCCGCCTTGAACAACTTCATACCGCCCTCGCTCAAGCCGGATTGGATGCCGTCGTGCTTAATCCAGGGCCGACACTTACTTATCTAACTGGCCTCCATTTCCACCTGAGTGAACGTCCGGTTTTACTTTTGGTTGCAAAGGATAATGTGCCTGTTATTGTTCTGCCTGAACTGGAAATGCCAAAGGTGAGCCTGTTTCCATATAACGTCACGGCTTTTCCTTATAGCGAGAATCCTTCTGAATGGGATGCGGTCTTTCGCAAGGCACTTGTTTCTCTGGGATTGGATGGTAAGAGGATTGGCGTTGAACCGCGGCAGTTCCGTTTGCTTGAATTTCAGTATGTTCGTGCTGGCGCTCCTGAAGCGGATTTCCCTGACGCATCCGAGGCTTTAGCTTCGTTACGTTTGCGTAAAGACCAGTCCGAAGTCGAAGCTATGCGGCGAGCGGTCAAAGTCGCACAGGGTGCCCTCTCGGCGACCCTTCCCTCTATCAAAATCGGTATCACCGAAAAGGAAATCGAGGCAGAATTGACGGTTCAATTGCTCAAGCATGGTTCCGGGTCTGAATTGCCGTTCTCACCGATTGTTTCCTCCGGCCCGAATTCTGCCAATCCACATGCTACGCCGTCCCATAGAAAGCTTCAACCAGGTGATTTGCTCGTCGTGGATTGGGGCGCGCGTGTGGACGGTTATATATCTGACCTGACGCGGACATTTGCGGTGGGTGTTGTCGAACCGGAATTCAAAAAGATTGCGGCGATCGTCCTAAATGCGAATGAAGCCGGTCGATCTGCGGGTCGTCCGGGAGTGCCATGCGCAAATGTAGACAAAGCTGCGCGGAACGTGATTGAACAAGCCGGATACGGTGTTTATTTTACGCATCGAACGGGGCATGGCATTGGCCTGGAGGATCACGAGCAGCCTTATATCCGTAACGATAATATGCAAATGTTATATCCGGGTATGGCTTACACGGTGGAGCCAGGTATTTACCTGCCAACCCGTGGTGGCGTGCGGATCGAAGATAATGTAGTAGTCACAAAGGATGGCGTGGAGGTCTTAAGCGATATGGTACGAGAACTGAAGGTCGTGGGATAACCGCTGGAAGCGATAAAACCGATTTCCACTATTAATTATAATGTGAAATTTAGTGATGCTATTAATTGTTTTGTTTTCGGAAAAACCTTATTGCCCAGATTAAAAGATATATATTTAATGCAAATTCACCGGCACCGCGCAAAAAGTTAAGCACCCCGTTCAAGTTGGTTGGTAAAATGGCGACCTGTACCAACGACGCAAGGACGAAAACACCTGCATAGACTCCGGCAGGCAGAAAGACCCAGTAATTCACTATCTTATCGGGTAATTGATTTTGTCCCTTCAAATAAATTATTGGTGGGATTAAGATCATTGCCATGTGAGTGTGTGAATGCCACGCGAAAAGGCAAGTCGCAGCCATTACGCCCAGGAGAGCAAATACGAAGCTTCTCGAGTGGAAGTCAATAGGACGGCGCCAAAGGTAAAAAGAAGCAATTAAGGTCGAGATCGATCCCAATCCAACAACAATCCATCCAAAAAGAGGTGATGTAACGGCGCTCAAGTGTAGGCCGAGCATCCGCCAGTTCATCATTATTTCCACGTCGTTCGTTGGCAAACCACCGACGTAACCAACCCACAGGCCGACTAGTTTTTGCAGACCGTTGAATCCAACTAAGGCTAACGAGATTCCCATCAAAACGGTCGAGGAAGTTGCCCACCCGGCAAGGGCCTTATAAGTACGCTGGAAAAGTAATAAGGGGAGAATCAAGACCAGGGCCTGAGGTTTTAATAATAAGCCACCCAACCATAATCCAGCTTTATAATTTTTGCCCGCGAGTATGGCTCGCATGAATTCGCCCAGACAAATCATTAGCCATGTGTTGACTTGTCCTGTAAAAATGTTGATGAAAATAGGCAGTGACATCGCCATCATAAATATGAAACGCACGGAAAAAGGCCGATCTGTCCATTGAGTAGAAAGATAATAAAGGTACGAGATAATGACGGTAAGATTTAAAATTGTCCAAATCCAGAAACTGAGATAAACATCCAGCAAGGCGAGTGATTGGAATGGTGTTATGAATATCGGCAAAAACGGAGTTGGCGTCGTTGCGGTCAAACTTGGAAAGGTTGTCTTTTGGACTTCTCCGATCAATTGCAGATTATAGGCCGCTGCATAACCATTTGTGTTTACAACCTTTCCAGTGCTCCAGAAGGCACAATAATCAATAGCAAGATGACCGCAGGTGGTGTGCCAAACTAGATCAAAACTGATTTGGATGAGATAGAAAATAAGAAGGGCAGCCAGCGCAAGATTTTGCCAACCGATGGAGGTCATTTGTTGAAAAGGCAATTTTCTGGTTGGGGTCATATGATGATTTTATCTTGAAAGAATGACTTTTGATACAATCAAGGTCATGATGGGTATTGATATTCACTGCTCATTATCGAAAGATGCGGACCTATTAATGTGGATTCACAGACCGGTGATCGGAAATTGGTGTAGTTGTTCGTAGGAATTTGCTCAAGAAAGAGATGGACTTGTGACGAGTTATTGTGAATATGTCCGTGACAACCCAGAGGACGAATATAACCGCCTTTATCATGATCTTGAATATGGTTTTCCTCTAACGGATGATAATCTTCTTTTCGAGCGTTTTGTGCTTGAGATCAATCAAGCCGGTTTATCGTGGATCACGATATTAAAAAAGAAAGATAACTTCCGTCGAGCTTATCAGGATTTTGATATCGACAAAATCGCCGCGTATGGTGTTAAGGAAGTAAATCGTTTGCTCCATGACTCAGGGATCATCCGTAACCGATTGAAGATAAACGCGGCAATCGAGAACGCACGGCGAATCCAGGCCTTGCGAGCTGAGTTTGGCTCGTTCAAGGCCTGGCTGGATGCCCATCATCCTCGTCCGCTGGATGATTGGTCTATAATGTTTAAAGCGAACTTTGTCTTTACCGGCAGGGAGATCGTCCGCGAGTTTCTCGTCAGCACCGGATATCTGCCTGGAGCTCATGATGAAAATTGCCCGATCTATAAGAACGTTGCTTCCCTTAAACCTGGCTGGGCTAAAATAAAATGACCGTTTCAAGTTAATTTCCTATTGTTGATTATGCTATCCAAAGGTTCCAATGTCTCAGATCATCGCCACTGCTGAACCATTCTTATTCCCTGGTTCGAAGACGGGCTGCCTTCTCATTCATGGCTTCACAGGTGCTCCAAAGGAAATGCGCTGGATGGGAGAATATCTCAAGAAGAAGGGTTATAGTGTTCTGGGAATCCGCCTGGCTGGTCATGCGACACAACCGGAAGATATGATCCGATCACGCTGGACCGATTGGACGGCTTCAGTTGAAGACGGTTTTCAACTTCTACACGGTCTCGCAGATCACATTTACCTTATCGGGCTATCGATGGGTGGTATCCTGGCCTTGCTGATGTCCACCCGACTGGATATTAAGGGCGTGGTAGGGATCTCAACCCCCTATCACTTGGCAAATGACTGGCGTTTGAATTACGTTGAATTCCTAAGTATATTTCAGGCTTATTTGCCGAAGGTAAAAGGACAACCCGGATCTGGCTGGGTAGATCAGGAAGCAAGGGAAGGGCATGTCTCCTATCCACAAAACCCGGTTCGGTCTATTGGGGAATTGAACAAATTGATGACCAATATGCGTGTCGTATTACCTAAAGTGCGAGTGCCGGTATTGTTGATCCATTCAAAAGAAGACAAGTATGTGCTGCCAGAAAACTTGGAGTTAATCTATCGGGAGCTGGTCAACGTGCAAGATAAGGCAAAACTTTATTTAACGAACAGTGGTCATGTAGTAACTCGCGATGCGGCACGTCTTCAGGCTTTCCGTGCCGTCGCAGAATTTATTCGAAGGGTGGAGTCCGGACCGAAATGAATCCATCCTTGCTATGGCTGAGTGCAGCCTTGTTCACTTGGGGGATCGGCGAAAGCATGTTTCTCTTATTCCAACCGATTTATCTGCAGCAGTTGGGTGCAGACCCCATCCAGATCGGCGCGATCCTTGGTGGTTTTGGTGCGGTGATGACCATCGCGCACATCCCTGCCGGTTATCTCTCTGACCGCATCGGCCGTCGACCGATGCTTATCGCTGCGTGGGTGATCGGCATTATTGCAACTTTGGTGATGGCGCTTGCAAATAATCTTATCGTCTTTATCATCGGAATGGCGATTTATGGTTTTACTGCTTTTGTAATGTCTCCGCTTGATAGTTATGTGACGGCCGCTCGCGGCAATTGGTCAGTGGCACGCGCCATTACTCTGATTTCCATGACATTTAACGCAGGCGCGGTTCTCGGTCCGATTACAGGTGGTTGGGTCGGTGATCACTTCGGCTTGCGAACGGTATATTTTATCTCGACTGGTGTCTTTGTTATTTCAACCATCATCATGTTGTTCATTTCGAAACAACCACGTGACCATCATGACCCAGAAAATCCGCCTCCTAGACTGCTGACGAATCGACGTTACCTTGGTTTGCTTGCCATCTTGTTTGCAGTGGCTTTTGCCACGTATGTACCACAACCCCTTACACCCAATTTCCTTCGAAACCAGCACGGCTTGTCGCTCAGCCTCATTGGCCAGCTTGGCTCAATAGGTAGTCTCGGTAATACCATTCTAAATTTTTTGCTCGGTCAGTTGGAGGCCCGTACAGGTTTTATCCTTGGTCAGGTTGGTGTGGTAGCGTTTGCACTGCTCTTATGGCGCGGCTCGGGGTTTGGATGGTTTGCAATGGGCTATTTCCTGCTCGGTGGTTTTCGCGTTTTGCGTAATTTGGGTGTTGCACAGCTGCGCCCTTACGTGCATGAATCGCAGATGGGCCTGGCTTATGGGATCGCTGAAACAGTTGGTTCTTCGACGGTCCTGCTCGCACCACCGCTGGCCGGGTATTTATATTCGAGGGATCCTGCGCTCATGTATCCAGTTGGGCTTGTTTTGATCGGGGTCGGGATCGCCATAAGCCTGGTCTTTACCCCGCATTCAAGGGTACTCCCGGCTGATCATATCGAACTTGCTCCGGACCGATAGAAAGTTTCAAATATGCTGGAAATTATTTCTTTCATTCTCGGACCAGTTAAAACAAATGCCTATCTTGTGGCGGATTCTGAATCCCACGTCGCAGCAGTAATAGATCCAGCCTGGGATGGACATCTCATTCTGTCGGAAGCGCAGAAACGGAGGTGGCGGATTGCTCACCTTTGGTATACGCACGCGCATTTTGATCATATCGGAGGCGCAGGCGCGATTGCAGATGGACTCAATCCACTCCCTTTAGTCGCCTTGCACGCAGCTGACCATATTCTTTGGCGAGCGGAGGGGGGTGCACCGTTATTCGGATTAAAAATTGATCCGGGTCCGGAACCGACGATCGATCTTTTTCAAGGTCAGATCCTGCAATTAGGCAGTGTTGAGATCGAGGTCCGCTTCACTCCCGGCCATACCCCCGGTCACTGCATCTTCTATGTCCCTTCTGCGAGTGTCTGCTTTTGTGGTGACCTGATCTTTCAAAATAGTGTAGGCCGCACCGACTTGCCTGGCAGTGATTGGATTTCGTTGGTCAACAGTATTAAATCGCAAGTATTCACATTGCCCGACGATACGCGTTTGCTTTCTGGTCATGGTCCGGAGACCACAGTGGGACAGGAAAAGAAATTTAATCCTTTCGTGGGTAATTCACCGATCGCATAAATTATGAATTCAGCAGAGCCTTATCCACAACGCTACGCGGCACTTCGCTCCCGGAACTTCACATTGATTTGGTCCGGTTTGATTGTGTCGAACGTAGGCACTTGGATGCAGAATGTAGCGAATGGATGGCTAGTCCTTCAATTAACGAACTCCCCGCTCTGGCTGGGGATGCTCGGTTTGAGTTTTGCCTTGCCTATGATCATTCTTCCTCCT
This sequence comes from Anaerolineae bacterium, assembly GCA_041498515.1. GTDB lineage: Bacteria > Chloroflexota > Anaerolineae > Anaerolineales > Villigracilaceae > Fen-1038. Next base: position 41,580 of record JBGQIO010000005.1, on the reverse strand, counting down.
TTCGCGGGTGCTGTAGTAGATCGTGTAAATCGTATACGACTTCTATTCTTTACACAGAGTATGCAAATGTTGACAGCGATTCTACTGGCGTCTTTGACCTGGCTTGGGAAGGTGCAGGTTTGGCACATTTTGCTGGCCTCTTTTATTGGAGCCGCCTTGCTGGCTTTCGATAACCCTGCCCGTCAGGCGCTCATACCCGACCTTGTCCCACCAGGTGATCTGCTCAATGCGTTGTCGCTCAATTCTGCGACATATAACGGTGCAGCTTTGGTCGGGCCTGCCTTGGCAGGTATAATGCTTGCCCCCCTGGGTGCCGGGACGCTGTTCTTCGCGAATGGTATCAGCTTTCTGGCAGTTATTTTTGCATTGGCAGCCTTGCGCGATGTTCGTACTCATGCAGGTGGAGGAAATGATTCTTTTCGGAAATCTTTTGGGAAGGGGTTATCTTATGCATGGCGCAATCGGATGATTATGGCTTTGCTCGTGATGTCTGCATTAAGTGCGATTTTTGGACGTTCCTACCAGAACTTGCTGCCAGCTTTTGGACGCGATATCTGGCGTGCCGGTCCTGAAGGCTATGGATTGTTATTATCTTCGGCGGGTGGAGGGGCGCTGGTTGGTGCATTTGGTCTCGCGTCCTTTAAACGAGTCAGGAATCAGGGATCCGTGATGCTTTTAAGCGGATTGCTATTTAGTCTTTCATTAATAGGTTTTGCAGTTAGTCCCTCGCTGTGGATCGGCCTTGCCCTTTTGTTCATTGCAGGTTTAACTTCCACCGTCTTTTCAACGATCATCTCAACTTTTATTCAGTTCTCCGTTCCGAACGAAATGCGCGGTCGGGTGATGAGTTTATATGCAGTGACCCTGATCGGTCTGCCCTCCCTCGGCGCTTTGGGGAGCGGAGCCGTAGCGGAATGGCTGGGCGGCGTCGCAGGTGCGCCTCGAGCGGTTCTATTAGGGGCGGTTCTGCTTGCTCTTATTTTGGTGGGTGTTTTGCCGGTATTTTGGAAACGCGACCTGCCAATTCGGTGAACAAGAAAATAAAGTTTAGTTTGTTATTTGCGACACTTTTTACTGCTTGTTGAAAATTAAAAATCATCGGGTTCCTATTTTGGAACCCGATGATTATCATCCTATGTTCTTTTTCATCGAAAACTTCAAGGCCGTTTTGAAGATCAGCTCCATCTTCTGGGCCAATGCTTTCGCTTCAGCATTCCCCTGACCGGCTTGCGTATCAACTTGTGCGACCAGCCCGTTAAGGGTCTCCATAAAGGTATCATTTATCATGTTTTCGTTATCAGCCAACATCTTTTCGATTCCAGCCTGATCGGTTGCGTCGAGCAATTTTTCGATGAAAGCTACTTCCTGGGGTGGAGTCGACGCTGCCTGTAGGATCTCAAGCATCTTCTGAAGTTTCCCCATACGGGCATAATCATTCTTTTCCGATGCTTGGCGTAATGAAGTTTGTACCACATCGACTGCATCTTGTGTAAAAGATTCTAGATTAGCCTGTGTCGCCTTGGCTACATCTTCCTGGGTGAGAATTTTCTCAACCAATTCCTGCGCTTGCTTGTAACGCGCTTCCAATTGTTTGTCGATCTCGTTCACTAGGTCCAGCAGTTTTTCACGTAAACCTTCGAGTTTTTTCTTCTCTTCACCGGCGGCTTTGTCGATCATTTCTGATAAATTCTGGAAGAAAGTGTAGTCCATACCATTACGTGCGAGCGATACGTACGCTTTGAGGCGTGCTTCGGTGGGTGCCTTGATCATCATGTCGAGTAGTTTCTCGCGCGTCAGGTTTTTTCCCGCCTCCTGCAGGGCCTTGGCCGCGGCTTCAAGTTCCCCAACCGATTCTTGTAATTTTCGACCATACTCCGTCTCTGTCAGAAGTTGCTTTTGGAGTTCTGCCATTTGTTTGGCAAGTTGTTCCTGTCCGCTTCCTGCCCCCGCTTGTAACAGGCGGCTGAACAACGCAAAGAATTGTTCGTCGAACAACTTGGAATTCTGTTTGATTATTTCGCTGCGGACTTCTGCCGTCGGGGTTTGCAGCAGCCGGTCTGTCAGGCTTAAGCGTTCTTGTTGGACCTTGATCATTTCCGGTGTGATACCATCTTTGCCCAAAATGGTCTCCACCATGGATTCGAAGGTCAGGTTCGCCATAGGTTTAAAGAGATAAGCCTTGCGCTTTTCTGCTGGTAGACGGTTTGTTACCTGATTGATCATCGGGCCGATTAGTCTTTCCTGCTCGTTGAGCGGCATTCCTAATTCTGGTGGAAAGTAAGTGAGCAGAAGTTCTTTGTCAGCGTCGTGATACACGATGGGTGTAGCGAGGCGGCCTTCATAGCCACAAAAAGGACAGCGCGCCATGTTTGATACACCACCGAGCAGACGCTGTTTGGCACCCGGGTCGGAGCTCACGTCGAACAGCTGCTCGACGTTGGCGGCGATCATTTGTTTACAGCGTGGACAAGCAATTTGAGTCTGAGGCATGTTTGAAATCCAACTTCATGTATATTGGGATTAAAGAGTGAGGGACAGGTTCAACTAATATTGTCCAATACCCTACTATCTGGTTTTCTAATTATCTTTAACTAATTTTTCAAGTCTATCAATGTACCCTTCCATCACGGAAAAGGTTTCTTCAACAGGCTTGGGGCTGGTCAGGTCAACTCCGGCGTGCTTCAATACTTCTAAGGGATAGGCGCAGGAGCCTGATTTAAGGAAGCCTAGGTAATCTTCAACGGCATTCTTTTCACGGCGTAATATTCGCCCTGAAAGCGCATGCGCGCCTGAGATCCCGGTCGCATACTGATAAACGTAATAGTCGGAGAACAGATGACCAAACGTTGACCAAACCATCCCGACGCGTGGACGATCCACTTTGACCTTGGGTCCGAATCCCTCAATGAACAAATCGGCCATGAGCTCAATCATGGAATCAGCGGTTAATGATTCGCCTTTTTCGACTCGTTCATGGGTTTCCAATTCGAAGCGTGCTAGTGTGGGCATCTGGAAGAAATACCTGAAGAAGTTTGACATGGCTTCTTCGATAAGGGCGATTTGGAAGTTCCTATCCTTTACGGTATTGAGCAGGTGAGCCCGAACCATGGCCTGATGGAAGTTTGAAGCCACCTCCGCCACGAAGAGTGAATAATCGGAGTAGGTGAGCGGCTGGTTCTTCCACGTCAGATAAGAATGCATCGAATGACCCAGTTCATGGGCCAGTGTGCTCATGCTGCTGATATCATCCGTAAAGCTCATCATGATGAATGGATAAGTACCGGAAGTGCCGTATGAAAAGGCGCCGTTCTGCTTTCCTTTGTTCGGTGCCCAGTCCACCCAGCGCTCTGCGAGACAGCCTTTGCGAATTGTGGTTATATACTCCTGGCCCATAGGTGCAAGACCCTCGCAAATAAGGTCAACGGCTTGTTCGAAGGATATTTTTACTTTCTTCCTTACCAGAGGCGCCCACATATCATAATAAGCGATGTCGCGCTGACCGAGAGCCTTCCGGCGGATATCAAAATAGCGATGCCAGATCGGGAGGTGCTTTCTGAAGGTGTTGATCAAGTTGTGGAAGACTTCCCCAGGAACGTTGTTTTCGAATACCGATGCTACCAAAGAGGATTGATGCTTTCGGGCTTGCATGAAAAAAATATTTTCTTTAATAGATGTGACTAGGTTGCCGGATAGCGTATTCTTGAATTCAACATGACGATCCATGTAATTATCCCAGCCCGTCTGGCGTGCCATGCGATCGGTCTCTTCCAGGATCTTATGGATGGAGCTTTGTGTGACTTCGAGATGGCGGCCTTTGGCGTTCAAAGCTGGCGCGAATCTGAAGTCTGCGTTAGTCATCATGCTGGCTGTGTTAGCAGGTCCCGTAAACGGATCGCCCAACCTGCCAAGCAATTCCTCCACTTCCTCGGAGCGAAAATGTTCCTGCTTGCGGAATAGATCATCGAATGCGTGAGCGTATATTGCCAATTTCGGCTCTAGTTTCATCCATTCCTCTAATTTGGTCTTGCCAATTGAAATTAGCTCGGGTGGAATGAAAGCTACCGTAGCTGCAACCTGTCCGAACATGGCACCGGCTCTACCTTGCATCCCGGCAGCCTTTTGGTCGGTGGTGTCCACTGCGTAGCTAAAACCGGCGTATAAGTACACATGCTGGGACCGTAAAATAAGTTGCTCGTAAGCAGACATTGCGGCGAGCAGAATGGCTGGGCTGTTGCCTAATCGTCCTTGATATTTCTTAACTGAATCCAATCCAGACAAGACGTCCTTTAATTCTCGTTCCCACACCTGATGATTTTTGAAGACGCTTTCTGCATTCCATGTTTGCTTTTTTTCTACTTTGTTGCGCGGCGGATAAGCGGTCATGAATTTTCCTTTTATTCTAACAGGAGATGAGAATGAGAGTTCGGGATTCAGCCCAATAACAATTTTTGGTGCACAATTCCCAGATATTCCAGGATTGTGATTTTACCACTCACACGACTTGGAACATATCGGCAAAATGGAGGAAATCCCTTTTTATAAATGCATAACGGAGCTGCACAACCATGTAAGCGATCCTATCCCGAGATTATGGATAGCTCCTACTAACGCGGCAGCGAGAAACAAATTCGTGCACCAGGATCAGATTTTGGCTCGGCCCATATGCGGCCCCCATGTGCTTCAATGATCGCGCGAGCCAGATAAAGACCCAGGCCAGCCCCTTTGGTCTGCTTGGCTGCGCTGGTCGAGCGATAGAAACGGTCGAAGATATACGGCAGGTCTCTAGTGTCAATGCCCGGGCCTTCATCGCTCACACAAACAATTACCTGTTGGGGTCGGACAGTGCCGCTGAGTTTTATTTCGCCGGATTTCGCATACTTGAGGGAGTTCGAGACCAGGTTGACAAGCACCTGATCGAGACGCGTTTCATCGCCCAGGATCACAGGGAATTTTGTCGGGAAATCGGTAAGGATGGTGTGCTTTTGAGATTGAGGCGCAAACCTTTCTGCAACACGTTCGGCTAAAGCCGGCAGCGAGACGTCCGCCCGGTTTAGGCTGATGCCTCCTGCCTGAAGACGAGAGGCATCCAATAAGTCGTCAATCATATGCGATAACCGGTCGGCTTCTTCCTCGATGACCGCTAAACTGTCTCTAACAACAGACCGGTCCCATTTTGCATCATCGCGTCGCAGCGTCGAAGCATACCCTTTGATGAGCGTAACCGGGGTGCGCAGTTCATGGCTGATAATGGAAATAAAGGTGGATTTCATCTCCTCAGCGTCTCGGAAATGTGTAATATCGCGCACACTGAGAACTATATTACGAAGCTTGCCTTCGTGGGAAAGGAGGGACGCATAGGTCACACCTACCGGCAATGGTGGAGGCATGGGTCGTTCGAGGTCCCCCTCGACATACAGGGTGGCATTGGGTGTCAGCGGCCATCCACCCCTCTCCGCCTCTTCGAGGGTCGTACCCTGTGGTTCACCTGTCCAACGAATGATCTGATCATGCTCTTTACCGACAATTTGATCACGCTTTTCACCCATCAGCTTTTCAAAGGCAATATTACAACGTTCCACAGTGTGGTCGGCGTTGAGTATCAAGATGCCGTCTGCAGCCGAGTCGAGCAGGGCATCCAGACGCTGTTTTTCATAAATGACTTGTCCATAAAGTTTTGCGTTGTAGACCGCTACGGCAGCCTGATCGGCAAAGGCTTGTAATAGAACGCGATCGTTGGCTGTAAAAAGATCGGGATAATTTCGGAATATAAAGATCACACCGATGACTTGTCCATGTGTCGCCAGCGGTAAGCCTGTGCCGTTGAATAGACCCAGGCTGGCCGTGTATGTCAACTCTTTCAACATACGGTTGAGTTCGCGCACATCCAGTTCACGGACTTTTCCATCAGCCAGGAGCGGTTCCAGATAACTAAGGAAGGCAGGCTGGATCCTGTGTGCCACAGCTACTCGCCAGCCCTCAGGTTCTTTCAACGCGATCAAACCGGCTTGTCCGGCTAACATTTCAATGGAGACGCGCAAAATGCGCTCAAGTAGTTTCTCGAGATCAAGTTCTTCGGTAAGTAGGCGTGCGATTTCGAGAAGATAATCGCGTTGTCTGACGCGGAAATCAGGAAGCATGTTAATTCGACCGATAAAATTTTATCACCGCAATTCAACCCACGTATATGAATTGCATTAACAGAAATATCCCTCTCAGATGGACAGAAGTATCGACGATGTCGATTAATACCCTCGGTACTTCATAATCTGCTCGACTATAATTAACCATTTATAGAGCTAAAACAAATTATGCAGTAACTTGAAGGTTGAATTCTTTCTCCGCCAGTGTTATCGCTTCTTCGAAGGTCTGCAAACCCTCATCAATTTCAGACTTATGGATGCTCAAAGCCGGCGCGACCCGGATGACGCTCTTGCCGCAGCTGAGAGTGAGCAAGCCGCGCTCGAAAGCCAATTCCACTATCCGATCGCAGAGCTCTTTTGCCGGCTCTTTTGTTTTTCGGTCCTGAACGAATTCAACCCCGATCATTAAGCCGCGGCCGCGCACATCACCCATGCTTGGGTGGCGCGCCTGGATTTCTTCAAGGGCGTCAATGGTATATTGTCCAACCTCAGCCGCATTGGCCAGATATTCATTTTCAATCAAATCCAACGTTGCCAACGCGGCAGCGCATGAAATAGGATTGCCCCCATATGTATTTCCATGGGAGCCTCGCTCCCAATCCATGACGGATTGTCGGGCGATGCATGCACCCAAAGGCATCCCTGAGGCGATGCCTTTTGCTGCCGTGAGAATGTCCGGTTCTACCCCGAAATGTTCGATAGCCCACCACTTACCGGTGCGGCCCATACCGCTCTGTACTTCATCCACAATAAGCAAGATTCCGTGCTTGTCGCATAATTTTCTGAGTGTCGGAAAGAAACCTGGTGGCGGGACAATATAACCGCCCTCACCCTGGATTGTCTCGACCAATATACCGGCTACTTCATCGGGCGGAAGGATATGTCCGAGGACTTGATCTTCGATATACCTAACGACGGTCTCGCCGTAATCTTCCCCCGCCCTGCGTTCCAACACAGGGCGATATGGATTGGGGAAGGGTGCATGTACGACTCCGTTCATTAAGGGATAAAAACCACCGTGATACGAAGGTTTGCTGGCGGTAAACGTGACGGCGCCCATCGTCCGCCCATGAAAAGCGCCGGTGAATCCGATGAAGTTAGCGCGGCCGGTATGATAACGTGCCAGTTTGATTGCTGTCTCAACCGCCTCGGTCCCTGAGTTTGTCATGAATGAGACCGCGGCTTCGTCGAACGGCGCGAGCTCATTCAACTTTTCGGCCAGTTCGATCCACTTTGCATGATAGAAATCCGATGATATGTGAATGAATTGTTCGGCTTGTTCCTGTATGGCCTTGATTACTTTCGGGTGTGCGTGGCCGGTCGACGTCACTGCGATGCCGGCCATAAAATCGAGGAAGCGATTGCCATCTACGTCCCAAACTTCGGAACCTTTGCCATGGTCCATCACGAACGGATAGCTGCGAGCATACGATGGTGATATCACAGACGAGTCGCGCTTGATCAGGGCGCGGGCCTTTGGCCCGGGTAATTTCATGGGTTCCATATACACTCCTTGTCGATTGTTATAGCGATATTTGCGCCAGTGCGAGAGCTCCAAGCAGGCCGGCGTCATCGCCGAGAGCGGCCATCTCGATGATTAAGCCTTCGAGATATCGAGGATGAAAAACGCGCCTTTTTAAACTGGTACGGAACGAATCGAATAACAACGGACCTACTTGTGAAACGCCTCCACCAAAAACGACAATGGATGGGTCGAATGAGTGCAGGAAATTCGCAACTGCAATGCCAAGATATTCACCGGCGCGCCGGTAAGCGGTAATCGCTAACGCATCGCCGTGGTTGGCTGCCTCGGCTACAACTTGGGCGGTAAGACCTTCGTCCATTTTTAACTTGGAATTTACACCATCGGCCAATTCTCCAAGTACATACTTGACGATAGCCGGTCCCGACGAAAAGGCCTCCAGGTGGCCCGCGAAGCCGCAGGAACAAAGCGGTCCGTCCGGGTCGAGGATTGTATGCCCGAGTTCAGTAGCAAGACCATGAAAACCCTGGAGGAGATGGTCGTCTGCTATGACGCCTCCACCGACACCAGTGCTGATCGTCAAATATAAAAGGTGATGATGACCTCGACCCGCACCGAACTTCCATTCTCCCAAGGCGGCCAGATTGGCGTCATTATCTACGAAAGCAGGTACTTTGAAATGCTTGGAAAGGTTTGGCCCCAGCGGAAAATTTTGCCACTCCCTGATATTCGGCGTCTTCAGAATGTAGCCTGTGTGGGGATCAAGAGGACCCGGTGATGCAACTCCGATTGCCATCACCTTCTGGTCATTCGGCCAGATCGATTCAATGAGTGCTTCCATCCTGGTATAGACACCCGGTTCCTCGGTATGGGTCTGGATGCGTTGATGGGAGATGGGCTGGGGATTATCAGGTTCGTAAAGTGCGGCCCGCAAATGCGTCCCGCCGATGTCTACTGCGACGATTGTGCCCATAGACACGATTATACCGTTCCTTAGGGAGGGGTGACAACCTGATGAGTATCTGATTGTTCGGCTGATACGGGGTTCCCTGCAATATAATTGCTCCGTGCTTTCACACAATCGAGCGGTTGTTTTATTGGTACTGCTGACTCTCCTTTCGGCAATCCTTGGGCCGGTGATCTTCACTGGCTACAATGATCTGGGAGCAGCCAGATCTGCCCTAATGGAAGGACGGGTTTCAGATGCCATGCGCCTGTATGAATCTTCGGCGCGGAAACTATTCTGGCGGAAGGACCTATGGGAACAGGCCGGGCTTTCTGCCTATCGCAGCGGAGACAAAGAGGACTCTGTTCGTTTGCTGGAGATTGCACGCCAGGAGGATTCGCTTTCGGCCCAGGGTTGGAATATTCTGGGTACTGTTTTTTGGATGAACCATGATGTTACAAAATCCATCTCAGTTTGGGAATCTGGCTTAAAAGCTTTTCCTAATTCTGTATTGTTATATGATCAAATTATCATGGCTTACCACGATCAAAATGATTTTGCCGCCGAGCAGTATGCTCTGACGAAACGGCTTGCATTGGGCGAAGACGCAGCCGCGCATTACCGCCTGGGTTTGATATTGACATTATTTGCTGTCCAACGTGCTCAAGAACAGTTTAATACCGCCTCTTCTCTCGACCCTGAATTTAAATCGGTTACCACAACTCTTATCTTTGCATTGAATGCATCGAAAAGTGAACCCGACCCTGCACGGCAGTTCGTGATCATTGGTCGGGGATTGGGACTCGTGGAAGAGTGGGGGTTGGCCTCAAAAGCATTCGAGCATGCGGTTAGTTTGGACGGGGAAAACGCGGAAGGGTGGGCTTGGCTCGGTGAAGCCCGTCAGCATCAAGGTCAGGATGGCATTAAAGAATTGGACAAAGCTCTTTCCTTGGACCCTGGTGATACCGTGGTGCATGGCTTGCGAGGTTTGTACTGGAAACGGCAGGGAAAATATTCAAATGCTCTTGCTGAATATCAAAAAGCAGCGCAGATTGAGCCTGAAATTCCGGCCTGGCAGATATCCATAGGTGAAGCCCAAACTTTGAATGGCGATCTAGTTTCCGCATTGAGTTCCTACCAAAAGGCGACTTCGCTCGCACCGGCCGATGCATCTTATTGGCGTTTGCTCGCTATGTTTTGCGCGGACAATGACGTGCATGTCTTGGAGATCGGCCTGCCGGCTGCACAAAAAGCTGCTGAACTCGCGCCCGCTGATCCTCAAGTGTTGGACGCGTTGGGTGTCTCCTACCTGAAGGCCGGCTATCTTTATAACGCTGAACAAAATTTGCTTAAGGCAATCAAGCTAGCGCCTGATTTCGCACAGGCTCACATTCATCTCGCCGAAACATATTTGCAAAAGGGTGACCGGACCCCGGCATTCAATGAATTGAACCTTGCGCGCCAACTTGATACGAATGGTCTTACTGGGCAGCTCGCAACCCAATTGTTAAAGCAATATTTTCCATAGCCATATCTTATTCGGGAGGGCAATTGACATGATAAAATCTGTGGCATGGTTTCTCGAGGGTCATTGCATGCTGTGTTCATTATCTTGGCTCTAAATGTTTTTGCTTGTGGTTTACCTTCTCTAGCTACACCTATGTCAAGCGTTCCCGCAGGAACAATCCTTTTTAAGGATGATTTTTCCTCTCCAGCCTCAGGTTGGGACCATACCAAGTATGCAGAAGGTATCATGGATTACGATGGAGGTGACTATCGGATCCTGGTTAACGCTTTGCAGGCGAACTTTTGGTCTACGCCTCATAAAGACTTCACCGACGTCCGGATCGAAGTGGATGTAGGGAAGTTGGCTGGCCCCGATGAAAATCGTATTGGTTTGATCTGCCGTTCGAGTGGCAAATCCTATTATTTCTTTATTATTAGCAGCGATGGGTATTACGGTTTGGGCATTTTCACGAACGGTCAGGCGGCCTTGCTCGGACAGAGCGAGATGCAGTCGAGCAATAAAATTAACACCGGTGCTGCGGTGAATCATTTGCGGGCTGATTGCAATCGCGATGATTTGGCTTTCTATGTCAACGGTTCTCAATTAGCGGATGTGCACGACCCCACGCTGCATCACGGCGATGTTGGGTTATTGGCCGGTACTTTCGGTCAACCGGGTGTGGATATCGTGTTCGATAATTTTGTGGTAATGCAACCTTGAATTTGGGATCGAGGATCGACCTTCGGACCCAATTACCGATATGAAAATTTATTTAGATACCATCGGTTGTCGCCTCAATCAATCTGAAATCGAAAGCATGGCCCGGCAATTTCGTGTTGCGGGGCATGAGATCGTCGCGGTCGCAGAAAGCGCAGACCTGGCTGTAGTCAATACTTGTGCAGTTACAGCGAAGGCGGCCTCCGACTCACGCGGTAGGATCCGCCACATCGCTCGTGCAGGTGTTGATGAAATTATAGCAACTGGTTGTTGGACAACTCTTCAGCCAACACAGGCAGCCGCCCTGCCCGGCGTATCAAATGTCATTTCGAATGACCGAAAAGACCAGCTCGTAGCTAATGTTCTAAATCTACCGCAGGAAACTTTTGACTTGGAACCGATTGCCCGCCAAAGACTGCCGGGCCTTCATCATCGTACGCGCGCTTTTATCAAAGTCCAGGACGGTTGCGATAACCATTGCACATTCTGTATCACTACCGTAGCTCGCGGCCGGGGACGCAGCCGGCCGGTCAAGCAGATCATAAGCGATATACAATCGGCAATGGAAGGTGAAACCAAAGAGATTATTCTTACTGGAGTACATCTCGGTTCATGGGGTCAGGATTTTGGCTGCCATCTGCGCGACCTTGTTCGGGCCATATTGCGAGAAACACAGGTTCCTCGCCTGCGCTTATCTTCGCTCGAACCTTGGGACCTGGATGCGGATTTTTTCTCGCTATGGGAAGATCGCCGTTTATGCCAGCATTTGCATCTCCCTCTCCAAAGCGGATGTGCCGCGACTCTTAGACGGATGGCACGCAAAACGACGCCAGATTCTTTCTGTGATCTCTTGGCGGCAGCCCGTCAAATCATACCGGACGCGGCCATTACAACGGATATCATCGCTGGATTCCCGGGTGAGACCGAAGCTGAGTTTGCGGAGTCGCTGGAGTTCGTCCGTGAAATGAATTTCGCAGGAGGACATACCTTTACTTACTCTTCGCGCCCGGGAACTGGCGCGGCGCGGATGAACGGGCAGGTCTCACCAAGTGTGAGCAAGGAGCGAAACGCCGCTTATCGCGCCGTATTTAATGAATCCGCCAACGATTATCGTCAGAAGTTTATAGGGCAATCAACCTTCGTTCTCTGGGAGTCGATGTCTCAACTCAATCAGCAAGGTTGGCAAATGCAGGGTCTATCAGGTAATTATCTGAGGGTTACTGCTGCTGCCAGATCCCCACGCTGGAATATAGTGGATGAGGTAAAGCTTCTGCAGACGGAAGGGGGCGAATTAGGTGGCGAAATTATCGGATCATATTGATTGGCTCGTAATTGAAGGGATAGAATTGTGAGATTCTTCCTGTCAATTGTCACTGTCAGTAAGCAGATGCGGCTTGTATAATAGTTTAACGATCTATCCCAGGAGGTAGTAAATGACCGCACAGCTCATTGACGGAAAGCTAATCGCACAACAGGTCCGCGATGGTGTAGCAGCTTCAGTCGCCAGCCGGATAGCTGCGGGGAAGTCCAAGCCAACGCTGGCAACCGTGCTCGTAGGTGATCGCGTTGACTCTGCGGCGTATGTTTCCTCGAAACAAAAGGCTTGCGCTGAACTCGGTATGGGTTCTATAAGCCATCAGTTGCCTGCAGAAACAAGCCAGGAAGAGCTGGAGAAGCTCATTAAGAGCTTGAATGAAGATAGGGTGGTCAATGGGATATTAGTGCAATTACCCTTACCCTCACAATTGAATGAGGAGAGAGTCCTGCAGCTGATTAGCATCGAAAAAGATGTGGACGGGTTTTCGCCGATCAACATCGGACGACTTGCACAGAAAGGCCGGGAGCCGTTATTTGTGCCCTGTACGCCTTTTGGATGCATCTATTTACTTGAACAGGTAGGCGTCAAATTGGAGGGCGCTAATGCTGTTGTATTGGGCCGTTCTAATATCGTTGGTATGCCTGCGGCGTTGTTATTGATAAGTAGGAACGCCACTGTAACCGTGTGTCATTCGCGGACGAAGGATATTGCTGGTGTCGTCCGTCAGGCGGACATACTGATTGCCGCCATTGGTAAAATGGAATTCGTGCGCGGCGACTGGATTAAACCTGGCGCCGCGGTCATTGATGTCGGTATCAATTCCAAGCCGGACGCAACGAAGAAGAGCGGTCATCGTTTGGTCGGTGACGTCAATTTCGATGAGGCAAAGGAAGTAGCCGGCTACATCACCCCAGTACCCGGCGGAGTTGGCCCGATGACCATTGCGATGTTAATGAGAAGCACTCTGCGCGCTGCTGAGCTTCAAGATAATTGATGAGCAGATAAATCAATAGAGTAGGAGGCAACCAAAAGGCTTCCTGCTTTATTGATTTAATGAACTCTGCTCAAGGGATAGGATTAAACGAATTAGGCTTTTGTTTCCCTGGCAATCAACACAATGAGCTGCTCTGCCATTAATTTCATCACTTCATCCGGTATACCGTCCGAGGCTTTCGATTGGATGCGTGTATCAATTCCATCATTTACATAATCCACCACGACAAACTGTCCATCGGGTGTGAGGGCAATCTCGGTTGAGAACCAATCTAGCCTGCAGACCCTCGCGATCTTTTGTGTAATGGTGCGTAAAGCAGTAAGTTCAAATTGCGTTTCTTCGTCTGGCGTCAATACCGAGTAGATATGAGTGGTTGGATTCCACCAGCAGGGAAAGCAAGCACCCCCTACGTAAAAGATGCGGAACCAGGCTTCGCGTCCTGAAATATGGCGCGCTATGATATTCTCCTGGGCTAGGTATTTCTGGTCCGGGTATTCTAGTCGTGCACGTTGGATGTCGTCCAGCGAAGATGCGTTCATTTTCACTCCCTCGCCGCCACCTCCAACGGCTGGTTTAATGACAAAGTTAGCTCCGAGCGGAGTGATGTTCAATAGCGGCAGGATAGGCTGCTCGATGAAAGGAGATAAGAGGATCGTATAAGGAGTTTGCAGCCCGGCTTGCATTAACTCGAGGTGCATAGTGGCTTTGTCTTCCGACCAATGTGAAAGCTCAGGTGCGTTGATCCGCTGGAGATGATGCTCCAAGGCAAAGCGGCGGATCGGCTCGAAACGCAAATCATCGTAAGCCCGGTCGATAAGGCAATTAAAAGTTGTACATCCGGTATAAAGCTCGGTGACAGCCTGCAGGACATTAGCAGGTGTGACTTCCCAAAACGTAACATCCTGGGCGCTGCAAGCTCCTTCTATATATTGGATAAAGTCGTGATCGTAGAGCCAATACCATGATAGACAAAGGTCGTAAATTTGCATTGATCGAATTATAGGGTTAGATCCATACCGAGTCAAACTAAATAGTGGATCTACCGTCCGAATTGATTAATGATTTTTCTTAATTCATCATGTGGTAAAGCCTTGATGGTCAATCCTTCGCGGCCGGTCATGGTCTCTGCTGCTATCATGGCATTGATGATGGCCTCCTCGGTCGCATAAGCGCCTGCAAACAACAAAGGGTCTAGGCGTTCGTTGGATAATGCCTCGATTTGGGCAATACCGGATGGTGGGTTAGCCGCGCCCGGATTGCCTGTCGAAAAAGCCAGGAAAATATCCCCGCTCCCGTTCCCACCCAACGACCCGGTTCGTGCCATTCCGATGGTAGCGCGTTTTGCCAATCTCTCGAGCTGGTGTGGTAACAGCGGCGCGTCCGTCGCGAGGATGACGATCAACGACCCGTCATCTTGATGAAAAGGATTCTCGCCTTTCGTGAACGGTGCGTCGGAAGTGAGATGCGAACCAACTGATACACCGCTGATGGTCAATTGAAAGCGCCGTCCGAAGTTTGCCTGCACGAAGGCACCAACCGTCCAGCTTCCGAGTTTGTCAGGTAATTTGCGCGAGGAGGTCCCTGTCCCTCCTTTGAATTCAAATGCTATCATTCCGGTCCCACCGCCAACATTTCCTTCTGCGATTTGACCTGATTCAGCTGATTCTATTGCTTGCCACACATGTTCGGCTTTGACATGGAAACCATTCATGTCATTAAGCCATCCATCCGCTGTTTCACCGACAACAGGACATGACCATTTTTGAAAGATCGCGCCTTGTTTTATCTGCCAATCAATGATCGTATCGCGTACAATGCCGACGGAATGAGTATTGGTGATGCCGATAGGTCCTTCTAACAGCCCGCCTTCATCGACCCACGCTGCACCGCTCATTTCTCCGTTGCCATTGAAGGCATAGTGGCTTGCGTAAACAGGGTCATGATTGTATTTGCCACGCGGATGGATGATGGTTACACCTGTACGAATAGTTTTGTCTTCGATGATGGTGGCATAACCCACTTCGATGCCTTTGATATCAGTGATGGCGTTTAGAGCGCCTGGTTCTCCCTCGAACGGGATTCCCAGTTCGCGTGCGCGTAGTTTGGACATGATCGCTCTCCTTTTTGTCCCGATTCAATGATTGCGGACGACGAATAGTATAATTAAATTTTCAAATTCATTTAAGAAAACTACCGTTCGAGGAGTGTTCCTTTAACTATTTTGTAAATAACCCTCGATCAAATCTCGATCAAAATCTGAAGATAGAGTACCGATGATCAATAACTGTCATGGATGAACCCTTGTCCCAGGAACAACCTATCGCAGCGGAAAAATTAACACAGAGTCAGGGCAATCCCTTTGCCGCGCTCAGGCATCGCAATTTTCAATTGTACTTTGGTGGGCAGCTGATTTCGAACGCCGGGACATGGATGCAGATAATAGCACAAGGCTGGCTCGTATACCAACTAAGTCATTCCGATCTGACGCTGGGGATCGTTGGGTTTGCGTCCGCAATACCGACCTTGGTAATTACACCCTGGGGAGGTGTGATCGTGGATCGCGTTCCGAAACGGACATTACTCATCCTTACACAATCCGGTGCCATGCTGCTCGCGTTTATCCTCGCCGCGTTGGCTTTCACCAATGTAGTTAAGGAATGGCATATTATTCTTCTCGCGGCAGGATTGGGTGTTGTTAATTCTTTCGATGCCCCGGCTCGTCAAGCTTTTGTCGTTGATATGGTAGGACGTGAAGACTTACCCAATGCGATTGCATTAAATTCAATGATGTTTAATAGCGCGAGAATCATCGGTCCGGCTGTGGGTGGAGTGTTGCTTGCGATTATAGGACCCGCCTGGTGCTTTACGATAAATGGCATATCATTTTTTGCAGTGATTTTGGGTTTGTGGGCCATGCAGCTGCCCTCGATAAAATCGAAACGGCATTCAGGATCGCCTTGGAAACAGTTGATCAGTGGTATTCGTTATGTTACCGGTCAGCCTGAACTATCAGGTCTACTGTTACTGTCATTATTCTTTAGCGTATTCGGTATTTCCTACTCTACCATATTGCCTGCTTTCGTCGAACAGATGTTGAAGCAGGACGCTGCCGGTTATGGCTGGGTTAATGCTGCAACCGGTGTAGGAGCCGTCAGTGGTGCATTTCTGATCGCCAATCAACATGGTCCACGTTGGCGCGGGACTTGGTTATTGGCAGCTAGCCTGGGCTTTCCTATAGTGCTGACTTTATTTAGCTTTACGTCTTATTTTCCATTAAGCCTACTCTTTGCTTTGGGGCTGGGCGTAGGCTTCATGGTAGAGTTTACGATGATCAACACGCTTCTACAAACTCGTGTGGACGATCAACTGCGCGGCCGTGTCATGGGTTTATACACGCTTACGTTCTTTGGTTTTGCCCCTTTTGGAAATCTTGCCGTGGGTGCTCTTTCACAACGCATAGGCCTTAGCTATGCGATGACCCTCTTCGCGGTGATAGGATTGCTCTTATCTGTAATCGTCATGCGTAAAATCCCACAAATCAGGAATTTGCCTTAGCCCTTTCTATAATATCTGATTATGCCGATTTCCAATTCCGGTATCTTTCGCCGTGGTCCGGGGATATTCATTAAGTGAATACGCCGATACCTCTACTTTGTAATTAAAGATTTTCGATCTCTAGAGGCTCGATTGGATCCGGCAAATCAAAGCGAAAAATTTTAGAGTAGAAATACAACTCCGCTTCGAGCGATCGTTTGATGTTCTCAGATTTGCGAAAACCATGTTGTTCACCTTTAAAGAGCAGATAAGCCACTGGAAGTTCCTTGGCCCGTACGGCATCAAACATCATTTGCGATTGGCTCGGTGAGACGACCTTATCTTCATCGCCTTGAAAGAGGATCAGAGGACAGGCCAAATTTTTCGTATAGTTGATCGGTGATCGTTCGAAATAAAGGTCTTTACGTTCAGGGTAAGGGCCGATCAGTGAATTAAGGTAACGCGATTCGAATTTGTGTGTATCGTTGATGAATACTTCCAATTCGCTCAACCCGTAGTGGCTTGCGCCCGCATTGAAGACATCGTTACGGAAGGTGAGACAGCCAAGAGTGGTGTAACCTCCGGCACTGCCGCCGCGGATAATAAGGCGGTTCGGGTCGACAAGTCCTTTTTCCACGAGATAAAGTGCTCCATTGCAGCAATCGTCTACGTCCACCACACCCCAATTGCCATTCAGCCTTTGACGATATTCCCGCCCGTAGCCCGTCGAACCACCGTAATTGACGTCCAATATTGCAAAACCCCGGCTCGTCCAAAACTGAATGCTATAGCGTAACGTTGTCCCTGAAGCCGAAGTTGGGCCGCCATGACTGATCACCATCAGGGGTGGGCGTTCTCCTTTGGACGCAAAAAAATCTTTGTTCTTTGGCGGAAAATAAATGGCGTGGGCTTCCTGCTGATCGGTCGTTGGAAAATTTATTGATGCTGGGATGGAAAAATTTTCAGGATCGATCGTTACCTCAAAGGACTGCTTGATGCTTGTCAATACCCCGGTTTCGGTATCCATTCGGATGAGGGAAAATGACTGGGTGGGTGAACCTGCCAGGAATACGGCGAATCCTTTTCCTACCCGTATATCGGAGAATTCGGTATACGCTGTCTCGATCTGTATAAGTTTTTTGGGGTTGGTATCCACCCAGGATAAATGCCAGGTGCCGCTCTGGGAATAACAACATAGGATTTTCGTCGCTGTAAGAAAATCATAGGTGAACATTCCGAAAACCCATTGTGGTTCACCGAACTCGGCTTCCATCGGACATAGAGCTTCGATCTCATTATTGTTCCAACGATAAAGGTTCCACCAACCGCTAGTCTCACTGACAAAATGGAGGACACCGTCCGGGGACCATTCAGGCTGAAAAATTGATTCCGTTTTGCTGCCTGCCACGAGTTGGGGATGAATAGCCGTACTCGCATGCTCGATATCCGCCACCCAAAGTTCACATCCATCCCATGGCATATTCGGGTGATTCCAAGTGAGATAAGCCAGCTTTGTTTGATCTGGGCTGATTCGAACGGAAGAGTAGAAATTGTTGCCTTCGATTAAGACCGTTCCATTATCGGCGCCGTTTAGACTAACGCTGACAATCGTGTTAACCGCTTCGCCCTTGCCGTTGTGATCTTCGCGGATGCAGATCAAGCGGTTACGTTTTTGATCTATAACCAGATCAGCATAACGATATCCGTCGCCCGGTGTCAGGACCTCGGGCTTGTCGCCGATTCGTTGGCGGTATAGATGCTGATCCTTGAAATTGGTGAAGTAAATGATACCCTTCGAGACTGTGAATGCACCGCCGCCATATTCATGGACCGTCGTCCGTGCATTAAACTCCGGCGGAGTGCATTCGGTTATTTTTCCATCCGTCGTGCGGCGCATGATGGTATAACGTCCGCCCTCTTTTGGGTGACTTTCGATCCAATAGATATCCTCTCCATCTGGTGCCAGTTCGATCAGGGATATCGACTGATCCGTAATTAGATCGGTAGTGATTGGAGATTTCCAGCTTCCGTACGGAGCTTCTTTAATCATGATGAGAATCCTTTTGGGCGAGATTGGATTATTGGGCAGTTTTTAGAACGATTATTGAAAAGCCGGCCACGGAATTTCCGTCGGTCCGGCAAAGCCATGTTTCTCCTGGACGAAGATCCGCCCACGCGAGGGTTCACTGCAGCCGGGCTCATCTACGAATGTAACCGACAGGTCATTCGTCGCCAGAGGATCGAAGATGATCTGTCCACCTTCGCAGTGCCACACCTCTACGATGTAATGCTGCATGGAGGCGTCTTCTTCATCGCCGGCTCTTAACGGGATATCAGCCCATTCCACGGTCACTTGATTTTTGGTGCGCGTTACTCTTCTGACAATCGTGGGGGGGTAATAAGGCGATACGGGTAACTTTGCGATTCCCGGATATACCACGGGCAGGCTTAATCTATCGCCTGCGATTTCAATATAGTTTACATTTACCCAGCATTTGTTTTTCCCGTCGACGTAAACCCAGTTATTCCCATCTGTGCGGCCGATCAATTTAATATTTGCACCTTTGCGAAGCCCGTATAAAAAGAGATATTCACTTCCAGGACCATACCGGCAGCTGAGCAGATCAGCTGTGACGGTGGCTTTCAAACTCTCCGCGGTGGGTTTCGTTTCAAGCATGACCGCGGAGGAGGCTGGAATGATGGTCGTTTCGGTTGCGGGAGCCGTCGGCGATGGAGAAATTGTAGTCGATGTTGATCTCGCTGCGGAGGACTCTGGCGTAAGATTTGATACTGAAGTGGGTAGTGTGGCGGTAGGAGCAGTCGGTGAATTGCAAGACAAAATAATAATCAGTGTTATTAGGCCAGCGACGGTCAGCCGGATCCTTCTGGACCCCATTTGGTTCTCCATATTTAATGATCGAGTCAAAAGGTATTAAATACCTTTTAACGCGGCCTCTATAAGTTGTTGGAAGACATCGAAAGGCTGTGCACCTTCGACGAGCTTGCCATTGATAAGAAATGAGGGTGTGGCACGGACTCCATCCGCTTTTGAGCCCGTTACGTCCTGTTGGACTTGGCTTGCATGCAATCCACGGTTTAAACAATCATCAAATTTGCTCGGATCCAGGCTGACCGCCGCGGCATATTGGCGCAATTTATCCGGAGCAAAGTCACCAACGTTCTCACCCGTCCAGTTGGAATACAGCGTGTCATGAAATTCCCAAAATTTGCCTTGGTCTCCTGCGCAATAGGCGGCTTCGGCCGCCAACGCAGAATCCGGCCCGATGAACGCGCCGACCGAGCGGTACTCGTAATGAACTTTTCCGGTTACCACGTAAGTATTGATGATTTGAAGCTCGGTCTCCTGCCAATATCGAAGGCAGTACGGACATTGGAAATCTGCATATTCGATGATCTTCACCGGCGCCTTAGGATCACCCATGGTATTGCCCTTTGCTTGTGGGTGTGGTCGCAGAGCGGGTGAGACTACATTGACCTCAGTTGATAGCGGTGTGGCGGTCAGTCCTTTATGGACCTGGC
Source organism: Anaerolineae bacterium (assembly GCA_041498515.1). Taxonomy (GTDB): domain Bacteria; phylum Chloroflexota; class Anaerolineae; order Anaerolineales; family Villigracilaceae; genus Fen-1038. Next base: position 21,401 of record JBGQIO010000005.1, on the reverse strand, counting down.
TGAATATGCCTACGATTTTGGGGCTGAGAAGATTTCCAGCCAAAATCAAAGCAAGGCTGAGGCAGGCGATGAGCACGCAGCCACCCCCGATCGCCAAAGCTGCCCATTTTATCTTGGATACCTTTTGTACCGGTTCTGCTTGAGTTTGGTTTTCAATCATGATTCTCTCCAATCAATCGGACATATTTTAGCTTACTAATTCCTGGTGAGGTGTTCGCAAATTGCATTGAATTAATCATTGAGCTTGATTCCATGGATCATAGGGTTATAACCTGAAGCTTGGAGAAATATTGAATTCGCTTTATTAGCTGCATCGCAATGACAATTTATCCGAAATTTGAAGCGATCTTAATCTTTATCCCTTCTATATATCGCTTAAGTGAACACATAATATTTAATCAACAACCCCCGCCACTTGGCGAGGCTTTAGTCTTTGGTTAGGAGGGTTTGAGCCTTGCAAACGAGGTCCATCCATAGCTTTTCAGAAAGATATGATTGGGATTCTTTAATGGTCGGCATAAGCTGACATCCTTGATCCAAATTACTCATAGTAGGTCTTTTGTATCGGAAACCGGATTAGTGTATGATAATGAATTGAGGAGGTTTGAAATGGAGCGTATCGGTGTCCTGACAGGTGGTGGTGATGCACCGGGTTTGAACGCGGTCATCCGCGCCGTTGTTAAAACAGCTTTCACTCAATTTGGCTGCAAGGTTCTTGGTATCCTTGATGGTTACGACGGCTTTGTTAATGAGAATGGAGTCATCCCCCTTGGATTGGAAGAAGTAAGGGGTATATTGCCATTAGGTGGGACGATCCTGGGTGCAGCTAGTCGAGGCAATCCGTATGCGCGTAAGGTTTTACGCGATGGCAGGGAAGTTACGATTGACGTTTCAGATGAGATTATTAATGGGATTAGAAAACTGAATTTGGATGCATTACTTGTATTGGGTGGAGATGGGACGCTGCGTATTGCTCATGAGCTATTTCAAAAAGGGGCACCCGTGATCGGCGTTCCCAAAACGATCGATAATGATATTGGCGGTACGGAAGTGACCTTTGGATTCAATACCGCTCTTGAGATCGCAACCGAGGCAATTGATCGCTTACATACCACGGCCGAGGCTCATCATCGAGTAATGGTGCTTGAATTAATGGGTCGTGATGCCGGGTTTATTACCTTGGAGGCCGGCCTGGCAGGTGGCTCTGATATTATCTTAATCCCTGAAATCCCCTTTAATTACGAATCGATTATTGCAAAAGTGCACCAACGCAGAGAGAACGGCAGGCATTTCAGCATTATCGCGATCTCGGAGGGAGCGAAACCAGCCGGCGGTGATCAGGTGTTCTCTCGGCGCGGCGATCAGATTTATGTTCCGCGCCTTGGTGGGATCGGACATGAATTGGGGGACTACATTGAATGTCACGGCTTTGAAACGCGGGTCACAGTGCTCGGTCACTTGCAGCGCGGTGGGCGTCCAACTCCCTTTGACCGGTGGCTGGCTACCCGCTATGGCGCAGCTGCCGTCCGTCTCGCCTCCCGGGGTAAATTTGACCGTATGGTAGCTCTCCAAGCCGGAGATATTGTTGATGTCGCACTGGAAGATGCATTCAAGGTGCCTAAACGTGTTGATTTGAATGGGGACGCTGTGAATACTGCTCGTGGAATGGGTATTTCCTTTGGAGATGAGTAGATAATCACTTTAATATTTTTACAATGTTAAACATGACTTACCGAGTATCGGATAAATCGTCGGAAAAATGGGACGAGGCGGCGATCTTCACTTTCTGGAAAGATCCTTGTAGATTATGTTATTCCGGCTAAATAATTTTATTCTCTACGACTCTTTTTATACGATTCGTAAAGCCCTCCGAGGTTTGTTGTAAATAGCTCAGTATAGCCGCATTGCGCACAGATCCAGGCTCGTAGGTCCCCTGTCGACTGTCCCTGCACCCAGACCCGTCCGTGTTTCAAAGGTTCGGGTTCTTCTATTACAACTCGAACGGGATGGGAGCCTTTCTTGCCGTCATCACGGACTTCCACTCCGCCCATTACGTCCCTGGAACCGCAATTAGGACACCTTCCATCTTTCATGGCTGTTCTCCTCTTCTTATCTTTACCCGAATTATAGCAGGCGAGTGAACTGGTTTATGCTCGCGATTGTGATGCCTCAACCGTTCGCATCCCGTATATGAAGACGGCCAGGATCAACCCATTGAACAGGAGATCTGCGAGTATGATCGTCATCATTGCATAAGGCCCAGATGCTGTAAAAGCCTGTCCGATCATCCACGGAAGTAGCATGCCACCTGCACCTGATCCAACTAAAAACCAGCCGGTGATCGTCCCGCTGACCGGCATGCTCTGACTTGCCAGCATCATGATGGTAGGGAAGATGGATGCCATCGAAAATCCTAGCCCAATACTGCCGGCCCATAGAAGGGGTGCCGACTCTCTACCAAGGATGATCAAGCCAAGACTGGCAAGACAGCCGGTCAAATCTATAAAAAGAATTGTTTTGGAGTTGACTCGGGTCGATATCCAGACACCGAGTAACCTTCCTATTGTAAATAATCCCCAAAACGCAGAGGTCAAATAGGCGGCGGTGATTATCGTAGCCAGGTTCATCGTAATAGCATAGGTATATATCCAATTAGCAAAACCCACTTCAGCGCCTACGTATAAAAAGAAAGCCAAGACGATAAGTAGAACAGGTATGGATGGAATGGAGGAATGGTTAATGATCTGCCCAGATTTATTTTGGGTAGGGGGTTCAGGCAGGTGCCAAAACCAAATGGCCATTGGGATGATCAGGAGAGCGATGATCCAAAAGCCCCATGTTATATCTTGGGTTGCCGAGAAAATCTGTGCCAGCAAAATAGGCGAGAAAAATGATCCAAGTCCAAAGGAAAAGTGCAAACCGTTCATATATGGCCCTACCTTCTCTTTGTGCACCCATTGAAGAAGCGTATTGCAGCCGACGTCCAACGCTCCAGAACAAAGTCCCTTGATCAGGGCGGCTGATAGGAGCACCCATAACGTGGATGCCAGTGGGAATATGATCGCGACTGCCACCAACACTGACAATGTGCCTGCAATAAAGCGATGACCTGGGAGTCTGTCATATGCCCTGCCTCCGATGACTGAACCTAGCAAATATCCGAAAGCGCCGACGACGAAGATCAAGCTGATCTGATCGAGAGTGCTGGAAGTATGCCTCGCAAGGGTGGGCAGGCTGGGACCTTCCACTGCCGTCGTAAGTCCCAGTATGACGAATGCTAGATAGTATGCCGCCGTAAGGTTCAGCGGCGGGAGACGTTCTGGATTCATTTTCGAAGATGACATGTTGGCTGGTTATGAAGGCCTGGGTTAGCCTGAGATTATAGCCCTAACGGAAGACGCCTCTTACAGCTTGGACTACTTGATTTACGTGGTTGTCGCGTAAGTTTCGTGGCAGTGGAAGTCCGTTTGAAGTTTACTGAAATGATATTGACAATCACCCGGTGTTTTTAAGTCCGGCTGCGATCCCGTTGATCGTTAGGGCTATCACCTCTCGCAGGTCTTCCGCCGCGGGTTCATCCGGGTTGGGTAGACTGCGTAACCGTCGCAGGATTTCGACCTGAATATAGTTTAAGGGATCAATGTAAGGGTTTCGTAATTTGACTGCATTTTGCGTTACTGGCTCCGATTCAAGTAGGGAGCTGTGCCCGCTAATGGATAGGACGTTCGTTCGCGTACGATCATATTCAGTGCGGATATCGGAGAATATCTTTTTTCCCATTTCTCGGTCCGCGACCAGTTCAACGTACAAAGCGGCGATATCCATGTCAGCCTTTAGGAGGGACATCTCGGTATTATCGAGCAGACTCTTAAAGAAAGGCCAGCCGGCATACATCTCCCTGAGCAAGTGTCGGTCCGAAAAAGATTCGAGACCGGTGCCAAGACTGTACCAACCTGGCAAATTGAAACGACTTTGCATCCAGGAGAAGACCCATGGAATGGCGCGAATTTGTTCCACCGCGCTGCTCGTCGCCCGCGACGATGGTCGAGAGCCAATTTGTAGGCGCTTTATTTCATCCAAAGGTGTGGCCGATTGCCAGAAATCAATGAAATTCGGGTTTTCATAAACCAGCTCACTGTAAGCGCGCTGGGCAACGACACTCATATTATCGAGCGCCTGGCGCCATCTGGAAGGTATTTTTGTTTGCTCCGCCTCGGGAAAGGATGCTAGCAGAACGGCGCTGGCGATCTGTTCGAGATGGCGGTGAGCGAGATCGGGGTTGGCATACCTTGTGGCTATGATTTCGCCTTGTTCGGTCTGTCTGAAACGCCCATGAATACTGCCTGGTGGTTGGGCCCGTATGGCTCGGTTAGCTGGCCCGCCACCGCGGGCGGTCGTCCCGCCGCGGCCGTGAAAGATGGTCATGGTGATATCAAAGGCTTGCGCGACACGAGTGATCTCTTCTTGTACCTGGTATAGTGCCCAGTTTGCCATTAAATAACCCCCGTCTTTGTTGCTGTCAGAGTAGCCGATCATCACCATTTGTTCATTATCGTGAGAACGCAGATGCGCACGATACGCTTCGGATTTGAAGAGGGATTCCAATATATGTGATGCATCTTGCAAGCTTTGGATGGATTCAAATAGCGGTGCAATGGGTGGGACATATTTGCAGCCTGCCAAACGCGCCAGCATAAGTACGGTCAACACCTCCGCTGCCGAATGGGTATTCGAGATAACGATCGCCCCGAGCATTTCACTCCCATAAACTTCACCGACACGAGCTATGAGTTTGAACAAAGCCCAGGTCTCGGCACTGGCAGCGGACACATTGAGGTTATGAGAAAACTTCAGGTTCGGCAGGTTGATCAATCGCGTGAGAAGTTGGGTTCTATCCTGAGCGGAAAGGCCTTCAAAATTGGATTCGATTTTGTTTTCCTTTAAGATCTCACTCAGTGCATTATTCAAACGTCCTGAATCTTCTCGCAGGTCTAGTCGGGCTGCATGTAGTCCAAAGATATGCAACTGGTGTAGAGCTGTTTCGAGTTCATATCGTTCGAGCTCGGCGGGCAGGGATGAAGCAATGAGTTCCATGGGTTCGAGCAAATCATTAAGGTTGAGATGAGCTTGGGTTGGTTCTCGCTGCAGGAGATTTGATTTCATATCGGCCTACGAGGCCTCGGCGAGTTTAGCCACCAATAAGGAAAGCACCAGACGATAAGGCTCGATAGCATAGCGCTCTTCGATGTAGGCTGCATGCGGAGGTAAAGGACGGCGGTTCTCGATCCAATCTGTCAATGCGGAAGGAGGGGGGATGCGCCGTGAGCTTATGCTTATCCGGCGGGCTAATTCCTGTAAACTATGGCGGTGACTCTCTACCATGAGGCCGCGATGCAAATGAAGAGTCTCGGCAGTTACTTCGGTGGTGACGTTGGGGTTGCCATCGCGATCGCCGCCAATCCAGGAGGCCAATCGCAACCAGGCCGCCGGAGGGTGCAAACCGGGATAATGAAGTTGCAGCGCGTTTTCAAGATCGTCGTATATAACAGGCATCGTTTTCCAGAAAAAGGTTTCGACGAAGTACATTCCCGTACGCACCTCATCGGTGACGGGCAATTTGGTGGCACGTGTGCGCTCGGTAAGCCACAAAGCCGAAATCTCGCCATGCAGCGACGCGATGATCTGATCTCGTTCACGAGTTGTGGGTGTCTGTTCGCTGATCTGTTTCAATAAATTGGCTAGGCGTACGATTTTGGATAGCACGGTACGCCTCCGGGCCTCCGTGGGATGCGCGGTGAGGACCAGTTCGATTGATAGATTCTCGAGTAAAGCGGACATTTGCTCGCGCGTTACACCGTGAGTTTTGAGTATCGAAATCGCTTCACCAATTGATTCATCAATGGGTTCGGGATATTTCCTATCTTGTCGCTGGTGCAGGAGTTGGACGCGGTGATTGTCTTCGGCTAAATTGACTAGGTCAAAATATGCTGCGAAAGCCGCAGCAACCGCTCGGGCTTCGTCTGTTTGCAAGGCGGAAACTTCTTCCTGTAATCGCTTTTCAGCCTTCCGATTCCCACTCCGTCGTGCCTTGGCCTGCACGCGAATTCGTTCCTCGAGCTCGAATATGGCTTGAGATTCGAATTCCGAAATAACCTCGCCTAGTAGGTCGCCAAGTAAATGGATTGTTTGATTCAGGTTCATGGTTGATGTGGATATAGGTGGTTCTGACCTAGTATAGCGGAATAGGAACTCCTCTACCCTGGGAATCCTCTTTGCGAGTTGTGTTATCCTCCGATGATATCCCGCCTAATTGGAATAATTACTCAATTAAATTCGGTCCGCTGTAATGGAGATTGACCGGGGAGCACAGGATCTTCGATCACGTCGATATTAAGTTTCTCAGCTTCAATGACAATTACATCAAATTCGTGATTTATTGAAATTAATGATCGGCAAAGAGCCGGGAAAACCCAGGGTAGGGGATCAACGGGATCACTTCAAATGTGATTAGACCGGCTTTGACTAACGGTAGGTTTTCCAATGCTCGACTTGCTTCGTCGGCGTTGGAGCATTCCATGATCAAGACCGCTTCTGAATAATCCTGGCGAAAATAAAATTCGCGTATGAGGCTGTCTTGATACAAGTCCCAGACCTTTTTAGATTCCAATATTAGATGTTGCGTAAATTGATCTGGCTTCACACCAGGAACCGCTCTTTCCATGGCAAGGATTTTCATGTTCCCTCCCGAATTTATTTGAATGATTTATATCACTGCAAACGATAACCCCGGTGTGAAATCGCGGAAATTTATAGGTCTGGTTCTATTCCTATTTGAAATTACCTGGAGGAAAATATCACTTTCTGATAAGAGAGCATCGAGGATGATCAGTCTCAATGTCCAATGTTAGTTGATTTATTTACGATAGGCTAAACGGTCATGTTAATGGAGGCGATTATGGGGTTGTAACCGGGGGTATGGGCTGAGGTGATGATGGGGCAGGTGCAACAGGGTTTGCGCTGCCTGAAGGAACATCTGTTGCAGGTGGCGCGACTACAGCAGGAACGGCTGATGCTGGCGGTGCGGTTACAGCGGGAACATCGGTTGCTGGCGGTGCGGTTACAGCGGGAACATCGGTTGCCGCTGGAGCAACTGCAGATGGAACGTCTGTAGCTGCAGGCGCGACTGCGGAAGGAACATCGGTTGCTGCTGTCGGCGCGGCTGCGGTCGGACCGTTTGTGGCTGCTGGCGCGGCTGCGGTCGAAACGTCGGTTGAAGCTACTGCGACTACGGTAGGAATATCTGTTGCTGCTGGCGAGACTGCAGAAAGAACATCGGTTGCCCCGGTCGCGACTTCAGTAGCTGGTGGTATGACATTATTAGGAGTATCTTTAGCTGGTGCTGCGACTTCATTTGACATATTTGCTGTTGTCACGTTTTCGGCAGGCAAAACTTGAATGGTCGTTACAGTGGGCGCAGGATTCGCTCCCACGGTCAGGTAATTGTCCAATTGGGTGGTAGATATACCCGAATCATTTAACCTCTGCCGATGAATCTTGAGCACCGGGAGAATGCGCGCACGCGTCTGTGCGTTACCCGTAGATTGCAAATTTGCTAGCTCATCGAAATAATCATCCGAAGCGTTGGCGCTGCGTGCCGGGTCATTCTGGACAGCGATCCACTCACTGAGGCGGCGGTTGGCAAGGAAAATGTCGGTTCCAACAGGGTCGGGCGACAAGGACCGCCAGGCTTGCTCACTCGTTCGTTTCCAACCATATAAAATATCACCCGGTAAGGCAGACTGGGCTTTGGCTGTACCTGTAACTAGAAGAGCAGCAATCAGGACCGCATAAGTTAACGACATCCGCCAGAACAGGGATGATCTTTGTGGACGACGGGCATGAAACTTCAAGTATTGGGCCAACCATAAACGAGTACGAGCATTAAAGGTAGGCGAGGGCTTAACCTCGCGTCCAAGATTCAGATATTCCAAAAACTTTGCCACCGTCTGCAAAGTACTCACTTGCAAAGTGTGGATATCGCACTCGAGCCCAGATATTATCCGGGTAATGTTTCTATTAATCGTCCAGTTGTAAAAATACTTCGATATCGGGTTTGGTTGTTGATCCGCGACTAAAAATCGCAGGTGATTGCGCATGACCTCTAGTTTAATCAAATCCTGAACTTCTTTTTTCAAACCATAGTCAGCGGGGACAGATAGGAAATCAACATCAATAGCATGAGTTTTTAGATTGGTTTTGTAATAATCCAATACCAGATTGTTTGCGATTTCGAAAATCCACGTGATAAACGACGAGCCATCCGTCGGATACCTCTTGAGGTCTTTCCAGGCATGGCGGAATACTTGTGAAGTAATATCTTCAGTAGCCGCATCGTTGATCACCCGAAAATAGATGTAGCGATAAACATCTTCAACATATGCATCGTAAAGTTTAACGAATGCATCAGCATCACCAGATTTAGCCTGACTCACCAATCGGCTTTCTTCCGGGAGCGCTTCTATGTTGGGAATAACAACATTGGAATTCATAGTTGTTCACAAATTAAGTGACAAAAAGAATTTGTTGCAGAGTTAACCCACCCAGACCGATGTCTCTCAGTGTTGGTTTGGGTTTTTCGCAGGATAAATATACTCCTGAATGTCAATAATTATATGGTAATTTGCTTACCGTTTCAATGCAATAATGCGCATAGAATACAAAATAATAAGGGAAGTGGCGGGGAATACGCGGGAATTAATTTGTCTATATCTGTTAAAATCGGAATTTACTGAGAAACCATGAACGCCCTTGTACAAGGGCGTTCTTGAAGTTAGGGTTCTAAATATTAACCTGATTAGCGGCCAGCCCCACCACGTTCCACTTTCGGTTTGGCGATATTGACTTTCAATTCATGATCACCAAGGGAAAAGCCGTTGAACTTGGTAATTGCGGCATCTGCCTGCCCTTGGTCATTCATGGTGATAAAGGCGAAACCCTTCGATTGGCCGCTGTCTCGGTCTTTGATGACCTCCACCATAGCCACCGGTCCGGCTTGCGCGAACAGGGTTTTCAATTCATCTTCGGTGGTTGATTTGGCCAGATTTCCTACATATAACTTGACGTCCATTTTACAACTGCTTTCTCCGGGTTGACCGGTAAAAGAAAGGCCGCCAGCCCATAACAGGGTCGGCGGCAGAAACACCACACAAAACCAGTTATCCAATTTCTAACTGTTATGCTTAGTATACCACAGTCCTAACTACCTTAGACACCGGTTACTCTTTTTGCAGCAGGCAGTAGGTTCCAAATTGATGTGGCTCCCTGTGCCATCAGGCTTCCGCCATACACGAACATATTATTATGAATATTCCCGCTGATCAGCGCCAGGTGGATCGTCCAAACCGCTGAGGCGGTACCCAGGACTACAAGGAACAACCCGGTCACTAAGAGTAAGCTGGGGCTGGTTGTTGTGCGACCCGCTGCGATCCAAGTAAGGATCCCTGCAATTATGACTGTTCCACTGGCCGAAACCTTGGTTACATTCCATAATGAGGACGCTGGCCTTAGGATCTGGATCGTCGGCAAAGATGCCGCGACGACGAGACTGGCTGCCAGGGAATTCACCAATGCGAGCAGCATCGAGATCGTTTTCATATCAATACCTCCTTAATCGATTTTTCGATTATAGGATTATCTTGAAACCGATACTCGTCGAAACCCCGCCGGAAAACCTCCGAATGCTCGGTGGAAAGGGCTGAGGATAGATTACGCGAACAAAATATGTAAGCCAAGTAAACCTTGGACGGTTTCCCACTTGGCTATAGAATACTTGTTCAGTAAAAAATTGCCATCTGATCACTTTATATTTATTCATTCTCAGGTATTCAGTTATATTCTAAACTTTTCCTTCTTTTTGGATTACTGCAGGCGGTATATTCCAACTTCATTCGAAGCCGGCGCTTTTTTTCTGAAAAGTCCCTTGGTCCACGGTAAGCAGTATTATTCGAACCGTTTTTTTTCATACCGTCATTGTGAAACTTAAGCCGAATTTACATTCGGAGTTATTGACCCCTTGGTGTTTATTGATCTACATTAGAGGATCCGCAAATTACATGAGAGACGGTCACATTGCGGAAAAAAACTTTGCCCCTTTGAGATTTGGATCTCAAAAGGTTTTTCTCTCACCTTGCTTGTCTGGAATAGAAAGTTACCCTCTAAATCCATGTTCTAGTAATGACATTTATCCTTGACAGTTTTTTTTCAAGGATGTATTATTTATACACCCTACCCCCCTGGGGGGGGATAATAGCCTCCAGGTTTGAGCCGTCAAATAAAATAAAGAGGTACCTATGGAAAATGAGAACGCTCTCCGACGATTAAAGACTATCGAAGGCCACCTGCGCGGTGTGATCCGTATGGTGGAAGAAGATTCTTATTGCATTGATGTCATTCGTCAGATCCAGGCGGTGGAGTCGGCGCTCAACAAAGTTAGCACGCAGATTCTCGCGAACCATTTGGATTCTTGTGTAACGACTGCCATTCAGGGAAATAATCAAAAAGAACGGGAACGCGTTCTGAAGGAGATCACGGAAGTATTTGAGATGTCCACGAAGGTTTAAGGATGATCTTATGATTCCTGAAACCCCGAACGATCTTTCACCAATCAAGCAGCCGGTTAAGAGAAGCGCGATCGTCCTCTTTGTTATTGCCGGGCTTTTATTTTTCGTGATTATATTTCTCGGTCAGTCCACTGCTTGGTATTTAGAACAGGCTGCGATTGTTTCGGAAAGTTTTGCTGTTTTAGGAAAAGTGGGTATCGTCTGGTTTCTCGTACAGGCATTTATCTTGGCTTCGCTGAGTGGGATCGCCGTTGCGGTTTCGAAAAGTATATTCCGTCAGGTCTACTGGAAGTGGTTGATTGCCTCTCTCATCACCTTGCCTGCGCTTGTGCTGCGCTTTCTTGGTCCAAATAATGATCAAGTTGGTGCATTGATTCAAATACTTTTAGGTCTGGCCGGCGGAGTGGCGGTATTGTTATTTCGCAAGCTTGACTTTCGCTTTGACCGTCGCTCATTGTTTGCGTTCGCGATCGTGCCACTGGGTATCTGGCCTTTCCTTTTGTGGGGTTCCTTGGGGTCCGGTACTGACATAATATTAAATCTGTTTGCCGGGTTGGCGTTTGGCTTTCTGGCTGCCAGCCTTGTCGTAACCACCGAAAGCAACGGCTTCCTGAATGGGCTTGGCATCGCCGTCCTACTTGCTATTCTCGGATCAACTTACGGATATGATGGTGGTCAGCTGCTTCTGATTGTTGTCTTGCCGGTGTTTGGGTTCGCTCTTGTCAATATTGCATCCTCGGTTTCTGCACTGACCGCTGGCCTTGGCCTTTTGGCAGCTGCTCCACTGATCTTCATTGACCCAACTGAATTAACGATCGTTCTTGGAGACTTGTTCCCATGGGCGGTAAAGGCGTCCTTCTCGATCATGGGACTTGGCCTATTAGTCAGCCTCGCGGTTTGGATCGGAGGTAAGTGGACTCGGCGTCCTTCGTTCAGCCCGCTCATCGCTTCCATCCTGACCTGGAGCTTGGCGATCGTTATTTACGGTTTCTTTGGCTTGCACGGCTTTTATGGTGACCGCCTCTTCGTTATTTTAAAAGATCAAGCGGACCTTTCTCAGGCAGCTCAGATCACAGACCTTGTCGCACGAAGGACTTTTGTCTACAAGACCCTGACAGATAATGCTGATTCTACTCAAGCCGGTTTGCGCCAGACATTGGATCGGTTTGGGATACATTACACCCCTTATTATCTGGTCAACGCCATAGAAGTGGATGGAAGCGCCTTGGTACGGTTGTATTTGCTCGGTCGTCCAGAAGTGGACCGGATAATTCCAAGCCCACGCTTGCGGGCGATCCCGCAGCTTGCCCCGCCGATGAGTGGAAACTTGGGTTCCGTACAGACCGATCCGGGTTGGAACCTAACCATGATCGGTGCGGATAGGGTCTGGAAGGATTTCGGAGTTACCGGCAAGGGTATTGTCGTTGGTCAATCCGATACTGGTGTGGAGGGCGCACATCCGGCTTTGAAAGATTCTTACCGAGGCGTGATACAGGGAGATGCTTACAACTGGTACGATCCATGGACAAATTCGATATCGCCGAACGACCAGGAAGGGCATGGGACTCATACCTTAGGGATTGTTTTAGGGAAGGGTGGCATTGGGGTCGCTCCGGGCGCACAATGGATTGGCTGTGTCAATCTTCAACGTAACCTTGGTGACCCGGCGCTTTATCTCGATTGTATGCAGTTTATGTTGGCTCCGTTTCCACATGGTGGGGATGCGTTCAAGGACGGCGATCCGAAGCGAGCAGCGGATGTCCTGAACAATTCATGGGGCTGTCCCTCGCTTGAAGGCTGTGACCCTGGTTCCCTCCGTCCAGCAGTGGATGCGTTACGCGCGGCCGGTATATTTGTGGTAGTGTCAGCGGGCAATGATGGGCCGGTCTGCAGCACGTTGGACAATCCACCGGCATTCTATAATTCGGTATTTTCAGTGGGGGCGGTGGATCAGGGTGGTAATATGGCGTATTTCAGCAGTCGTGGACCCGTTACTGTCGATGGCTCGAACCGTGTCAAGCCCGATATATCCGCTCCAGGAGTGGATGTTATCTCATCCCTCCCGAAGGGAACCTATGGCCCTGAATCCGGCACTTCCATGGCAGGCCCGCATCTGGTGGGCGTGGTTGCGTTGATGTGGTCAGCCAATCCAAATTTGATTGGCGACATAGACCGGACGGATCAGATCCTGATACAGACTGCTACCCCTTATACCGGTGCAGAACCTCCCGATCAATGCTTTACTGGTAGTAAGCCAAATAATGCTTACGGCTACGGTATCGTGGATGCGTATAACGCCGTTAAGATGGCGCTTGGTAAATGATTAAATCTAAACTAAAGGAGATATAAATATGACTAGCATTACTTACTCTGTTCCTGCGATCCATTGCATACACTGCACCCACACGATCGAAATGGAAGTCGGTGAATTGGATGGTGTGAAATCGGTGAAAGCCGAGCTCGACACGAAGAATGTCACGATAGACTTTGATTCACCTGCAGATGAAGAGAAGATCAAAGCTTTGTTGGCCGAGATCGAATATCCTGTCGCTGTCTAGAATCCTCCGTCATTGCTACCCGTTAGTGAGCGGGTTGGTTTTTCTCTCATGTTTACCCCGCGCAGCAGGGAAGTGTCTCTGGTTATGTTCAGACTACTTCAATCTAAGTGCCATCGTGATTCGAGATCCCATACACGAATCTCATGGAACAAATGACAAATTTCAAGTATTATCATCAGGGGCTTTGAGAATCATGGCTACCGTACGTAAGCCCAGAAACATGTTTGTGAGCATATTATGACCGAAACAAAACAATTAACATTACCTATTACTGGCATGTATTGTGCCAACTGTGTCACGACCATCGAGCGCAACCTGAAAAAGGTCGACGGCGTCCAAACCGCGGCAGTCAATTTGTCGTCGGAGCGTGCGCTTGTCCAGTTTGACCCTTCCAAAGCTGGGTTGGGCGACATGGTCGCGCGTATCGAACGCGCCGGATATGGGATTGCCACCGGTGAAGCAGACCTTGTCATTCAACGTCTCGCCGATGATAACGATGCGCGGCGTCTTGAGAGAGTACTTCAAAAACTTGAAGGTGTCCTTGAAGTCCAGGTCAGCCTTGCGAATGAACGAGCTCGTGTAAAGTACGTGCCTACGGTGGTGAGTCAGGCCGAGATACGGAGGGTCGTTTTAAAGTCCGGTTTTGAGGTTTTGGAACTGGGGGGTGAGGCAGAAGATGCAGAAGCCAAAGCCCGCCAAAACGAGATTGACACGCAGCGGCGTTTGTTGATCATCGGACTGCTATTCACAGTCCCTCTGTTTGTATTTTCAATGCTGCGCGACTTTGGGTTCCTGCCCTCATTCTTCTATATCTTGGCTCCCTTGCCCGGAATGATGGTCGAATCACAGCCCTGGGTCAACTGGTTGATGTGGGCGCTGGCCACCCCGGTCCAGTTATATGTGGGTTGGCAGTACTATGTCGGTGCGTATAAAGCTCTACGCGGCGGCTCCTCCAACATGGATGTCCTGATCGCTATGGGTTCGTCAGTCGCATACTTCTATTCGATCTTTGTGACATTGGGTTTGGTTGGAGGACATGTTTATTTTGAGACAGCGGCGGTCATCATCACTTTGATACGGCTCGGGAAATTCCTGGAAGCGCGCGCCAAAGGACGCACGTCCGATGCAATCAAGAAATTAATGGGCTTGCGCGCCCGGGCGGCGCATGTCATCCGCGAAGGCCTGGAAATGGAAGTGCCCGCGGAAGAGGTACGCGTCGGCGATGTAGTACTCGTGCGCCCGGGTGAAAAGATACCGGTAGATGGCGTGGTAATGGAAGGCCGTTCTTCTTTGGATGAATCCATGCTTACCGGCGAATCACTGCCGGTTGAAAAAGGCCCCGGCGATGCAGTCATCGGTGCGACCTTGAATAAAATGGGACTGCTCAGGTTCGAAGCAACTAAGGTTGGCAAGGAGACCGCGCTGGCCCAGATCATCAAACTGGTTGAAGACGCACAGGGCAGCAAAGCGCCGATCCAAAAACTGGCCGATCAGGTCTCTGCCGTATTTGTACCGGTTGTAATTGCTGTGGCTCTGGTCACATTCGCCATTTGGTACTTTGTCGTTCCGGTCCTTTTTCCAGGGTATAGATTTACCGACTCCCAATTTACCACGGCGCTCATAAATATGGTCGCCGTGCTGGTAATCGCTTGTCCTTGCGCAATGGGTCTCGCCACGCCGACTGCTGTGATGGTCGGTACGGGGAAGGGTGCCGAGCTGGGTGTGCTTTTCCGTAATAGTGAGGCGCTGGAACGTGCCGGTAAAGTTTCGGTGGTTGTTTTGGATAAAACCGGTACCATTACCAAAGGTCAGCCGGCTGTCACTGACATCGTGCTTGAATCGAAAAACGAATTTCGCATATCATCGGACGGTCTCTTGAGACTCGCAGCTTCTGTCGAAAAGGGCAGCGAACATCCGCTTGGTGAAGCAATCTGGTCTGAAGCAACGGCCCGCGGTCTGAACTTGAGCGAGATATCGGGTTTCAAAGCGGAGGCAGGTCATGGTGTCATGGCTGATGTGGATGGGAAAAGCGTGGCGGTTGGTAATCTCACTATGATGGAATCGCGCGGTTATTCCTTGAGCGGACTTGAATCTGAAGTCACTCGCCTGCAATCCGAAGCCAAGACCGCCATGTTTGTTGCGATCAGCAATAAGGTCGCCGGGGTGATCGCTGTGGCTGATACGGTCAAGGAAGGTTCGCCCGAAGCGATCGATGAGTTGCATCGCATGAAGCTGAAGGTGGCGATGATCACAGGGGACAACCGTAAGACTGCCGAAGCGATCGCTAAACAGGTTGGGATTGATATTGTGCTGGCGGAAGTGCTGCCGGAAGGAAAGTCCGCAGAAGTAAGGCGCCTGCAAGCCGGTCAGTTTGAACTTTCTGATCATCAAAACTCGCATCTTCACAATATTGTTGCCATGGTCGGTGATGGTATCAACGATGCGCCGGCACTGGCGCAAGCGGATGTGGGGATAGCTATTGGTACAGGTACGGATGTAGCCATGGCCGCCGCGCCTGTAACTTTGATGAGCGGCGACCTACGCGGTGTAGCGCGTGCCATCTTGCTCTCACGCAAAACACTCGGCACCATCAAACAAAACCTTTTCTGGGCGTTCTTTTATAACGTGATCCTGATTCCCGCTGCAGCATTAGGATTCTTGAACCCGATGATTGCTGCCGGAGCCATGGCTTTCAGCAGTGTTTTTGTCGTAACCAATAGCTTGAGATTGCGTGGGACAAGAATTTAGCTTAATTTTTTGGTTTCAATAAAAATGCTAATCCGTTCAATCTGCGGAATCCGTGTTCTACGCTAGCGACGTTCGTCATCATTGAAAGTGTTTGGTAGCTGAAGTTTTTCAAAACTGAATTCAATAAGAATATTCCAGCGCAACGAAGTATACTCGCTGGGGGTTTCTCCTAATCAAACGAACAACGGAGGCATACTTTGACACAAACCGGTTTCAAAGTGTATGGTTATCGCTGGGTAGTTCTTCTTGCCTTCATGGCTATTATTGCCGTCAACCAGATCTTGTGGATAACGTTCGCGGCCGTTACGACGGATGCGATGAAGTTTTACGGGGTATCAGACTTAAGTATTGGCCTTCTTTCCCTCAGCTTTATGGTAGTTTATATCTTTATTTCTTTCCCTGCATCCTGGGTTATTGACACGTATGGGTTGCGTGTCGGGATAGGGATTGGCGCCGTCTTGACCGGTGTATTCGGATTGGTGAGGGGTTTGGTGGCTGCCAATTACACCTGGGTGCTAGTGGCTCAGATCGCGATCGCTATTGGCCAGCCCTTTATTCTGAATGCGGTCACGACGATCGCAGCGCGTTGGTTCCCATTGGAGGAACGTGCGACTGCCAGCGGGATAGGTTCCCTGGCGATTTACCTGGGCATCCTTGTAGGCCTGGCACTGACACCCTATCTCACACTGCATTCCGGTATCGGTGGTATGCTGATGATCTACGGAATTGCTTCAGCGCTTGCAATGATCGTTTTCTTTTTGTTTGCCCGTGAACGTCCACCTTCACCGCCTTGTCCGCCGGACCAGGAAGCCCGTTCGTTAGCTTTAGATGGCCTATCAAAGATGATCCGTCAGCGCGACTTTATCTATTTACTGATTATTTTCTTCGTGGGTCTGGGTGCTTTCAATGCGATCACAACCTGGATAGAGCAGATTATCTCACCACGCGGCTTTTCGGCTACACAGGCGGGCAATGCTGGCGGCATCATGATCTTCGGCGGAATTCTCGGCGCGGTCGTCATTCCTTTGCTTTCTGATCGCTATCGCAAACGAGTACCATTTTTGCTGGTCGCGGTGCTTGGCGCGGCTATAGGACTGATCGGCATCACCTTCGTAAATAGTAATTTGATGCTTCTTATCTTTTCTTTTATCTTTGGATTCTTCCTCTTGAGCGCTGGTCCGATTGGATTCCAGTATGCTGCAGAGATCACATATCCGGCCCCCGAAGGGACTTCGAATGGGATGGTTCTTTTAATGGGACAGATTTCCGGCATCATTTTCATTCTCGGGTTGGATGCTTTTAAAGCACCCGTCACCGGCTCCATGACCATACCCCTTCTTGTGCTGGTTGGGTTTATGGTGGTCTGCCTCGTATTCGGGATCCAGCTAAAAGAAGCGGCGACTTTGAAGACATAAATAGATGACGCTTATTGCATTAATATATAAGCTTGATTATGGTAATCAAAGGATATGAAACCGCATTATTTCAGTCTTGAAGAGGCGAATGCTGCCCTGGACACCATCCGTCCGATAATGGAAGAGATTCAATCACTGCGCAGCAAAATCATAGCGCGCCAGCCTGAGATTTGGCCTGCGATCGAGCGATCGGCAGGGAATGGTGGTAACCCGACCTTGAGCAAATTGGTGAAAGACTTCGAAAGGCTGGATGATCTCCTGCATCGCATCCTCGCCACAGGCGCGCAGGTCAAGGATATCAATACGGGTCTGTTGGATTTTCCCGCCTGGCGGAACGATCACGAAGTGTATTTGTGCTGGAAATTCGGTGAAGGCAGGATCGAATTCTGGCACGAGATTGACGCAGGTTTTGCGGGACGTCAACCCATAGACCAGTTTTGATGAACGCCGATTCTGATTGAGGTATTTCTCCGCTATTCGGGATTTGTGGCGGAGGATTTCTGTTTTGATATCAGTAAATAAAGTTTTGTTCTCTGGTGAACCATGGATAAAAAAGGCATTCTTTACGCGATCATCGCTTATTTGATGTGGGGACTCTTTCCGCTCTATTGGAAACAATTGGAAACTATACCCGCCCTTCAATTGATCGGTCATCGCATTGTGTGGTCTTTTATTCTGCTCCTGCTTGCCATCTTTGTAACACGGCAGTGGGAGGCATTTCGCAGGGTTGCCTTCGAATCCAGGACGCTGCGAATTTATCTTATGGCAGCAGTCTTGATCAGCGTCAACTGGTTCACCTATGTTTGGGCAGTTAACAATGGCTTCGTAGTCGAGACCAGCCTCGGTTACTACATCAATCCGTTGTTCAGTGTTTTGTTAGGTGTGATCATCTTTCGGGAACACCTGCGTCCTATCCAGTGGCTTCCTGTCGGACTTGCCTCGTTGGGCGTTATTTATCTCACTATCACCTACGGCTCTTTACCTTGGATTGCTTTGACTCTGGCCTTTTCTTTCGGGCTTTATGGGCTTATAAAAAAGACTGCTCCGCTTAATTCACTATATGGTTTGACTCTTGAAACCGGGTTGTTGTTCTTGCCCGCTGTCGCTTTCCTGATTTTTAGCGAATTTATCGGTCAGGGTGCCTTCCTGCACAGCAGCATCCAGGCCAATTGGATGATGGTCGGCGCGGGCCTGGTGACAACCGTACCCCTCTTGTTTTTTGCCTCTGCTGCGCCTCGTGTACCCCTCACGACTATCGGTATATTACAGTATATCAACCCGACCATGCAGTTCCTGCTGGGCGTGCTGCTCTACAAGGAACCCTTCACGCATGATCGGCTGATCGGGTTCGGGCTTGTCTGGGTCGGCTTGATCTTCTTCTGGTTGGAAGGATTTTATGCTCGCCGTAACCTTGCGCCCGATCCTGTTCCTGAATTAGGAGAAGGTTAATGAAATTCCTTTTTGTTGGTGGAACAGGATTGATTAGTTCCGCTTGCTCCGAACTGGCGGTTTCGCGTGGGCACGAGCTTTTCATTTTGAACCGTTCCATCTCGAAAAAACATCCTGTTCCTGAAGGTGCGGTTTTGCTTAAGGGCGATGTCAAGGCAGATGAGATTCGTTTGCCAAAATTATTAGGCAAAGAGCGTTTTGATGCGGTAGTGGATTTTATTGCTTTTACCGTGGAAGACATCGAACGCGACCTTACCTTGTTCAGCGATAGGACGGATCAGTTCGTTTTTATCAGTTCTGCTTCAGCCTATCAGAAGCCGCCGAAGAATTACCTGATTACTGAAGAGACGCCGCTTGAAAATCCCTTTTGGCAATATTCTCGCGATAAGATTGCCTGTGAAGAACGCTTGATGAAAGCCTATCGTGAAGTCGGATTTCCCATCACGATTATCCGACCCTCGCTCACATATGGTCCCTCGCAAATCCCGTTCTGTGTGGGAAGCTGGCAGCACCCGTGGACCGTGATTGACCGGCTGAAAAACGGAAAGAAAATCATTGTCCCTGGTGATGGTACTTCGCTCTGGGTAATGACGTGGAATGCTGATTTCGCCAAAGGTCTGGTTGGATTGCTTGGAAACAAGAAGGCGATTGGCGAAGTATTTCAGATTACCTCCGACGAAGTCCTTACCTGGGATCAAATTTATCTTGAAGCATTTACAGTGCTTGGTTTGGATCCGAAGATTATTCACCTCCCTTCAGAATTAATTGCGGCATACTGGCCGCACGCTATCGGTAGTTTGATGGGCGACAAGTCAAATAGCGTAGTATTCGATAACAGTAAGATCAAACAATTCGTCCGTGACTTCAAATGCGATGTGCATTGGTCTGATGGTCTGCGAAAGTCGATTGCGTGGCATATGTCTCATCCGCAGTTCCAAACGGTTGACAAAGAGTTGGATGACTTGTTTGATAAGATCTTGGTTTCCTATGAAAGGGCATACCCCTCCTGAAATCCCTGGGTTATTTAAGAACATGGATGATTTTTCTTCTTTTATCTCCATTTTATAAGGAATTAATATTGCGATAGTTGTGACGGTTGTCATCAAAGCCTGTTTACATAGCCAACTTCTCAACAGGTATTCCATGGCTTATAATTTTACGGGCATTAAATTCTATTAATCGGAGGGTTACATGGGTAAGAAGGCTAGTACCATTGCCATTTTGACAGGCGGGGGAGATGTGCCGGGATTGAATCCGGCCATACGCGCAGTAACGATCCGTGCTTTACGGGAAGGCTATCGCGTCGTCGGCCTCCGCCGCGGTTGGGGTGGGTTGGTAGATGTTGTTCGCGAAAAGGATGCGGATAACTCCGATAATTTCCGCGAATTAACCGAGGAAATCGTCAATCGCGCTGGTCGTACGGGTGGGACATTCCTGCACACCTCACGCACGAATCCAAGCAGAATTAAACTGGCGGATGTGCCTGAGCATCTAAAGGACAAGTACAATGCGGAGCGTAATGACTTGACGCCCGAGGTGCTGAAGAACCTTGATTTCCTTGGCATTGATTATCTGGTGCCCATCGGTGGTGACGATACGTTGAGCTATGCGGTCCGGCTTTATAAGGAGGGCGTTCATACGGTCGCCATCCCAAAGACCATGGATAACGATGTCCCGGGCACGGATTACTGCATAGGGTTTAGTACGTGCATCACCCGTACGATCGCCCTGACCAACAGCTTGCGCACGATTGCAGGTTCGCATGAACGTTTTCTCGTCCTGGAGGTTTTTGGCCGTTACGCTGGCTTCACAGCTATGCTTCCAACTATGGCCGGCGCTGCTAATCGCTGCGTTATACCCGAATTCAAGGTCAATATTGACCATCTCACCGATCTGATGAGCATGGATCGTATGCGCAATCCCAGCCGCTATTCGATCGTGCTTGTTTCAGAGGGTGCTACGTTCGAAGGCGGTGAAATGGTTTTTGAAAACCATACTACGGATGCGTACGGCCATGCAAAACTGGGCGGTATCGGTGATGCGATTGCCGCGGCGATGAAAGCGACTTCACCTAAATTCAACGGCGGCAAGACGGTAGATGTTGTGGATCAGAAATTGGGCTACATGGTACGGGGCGGCGATCCCGATGCAATTGATTCCATCGTACCCATGGCGTTTGGTAATCTCGCTCTCGACCTATTGCTCAAAGGCGAGCATGGACGATTGGTCGTTTTGAAGAATGGTCGCTATGACAACATGCCGCTGGACGTTATCACGGCAACCAAGAAAGTTGTAAACGTTGCTGAGTTTTACGACACCGACCGATATCGTCCGAAGTATGAAAACTTCGAGATGAAACCACAATTCATTATGACCAGCGAAGGATGAATAAAATCCCCGTCGCTCATACAGCGGCGGGGATTTTATAAACAGACAGAAGCGATAATCCTTTTTTTAAAAAGAAGACCCGTTCTCCTTTTTGACAGTCGTCAAGTAACTTCTTCTTTCAACATCTGCAGCACTTTCTGTGCTGCGATTGGAATAGCTCGTTCGACCTCTGCCGAGAGACTTTCCGAAAAATCGTAAACGTTTTTAGCTTCGATCGCCACCAC
>JBGQIO010000004.1:0-50026 GCA_041498515.1 Anaerolineae bacterium | reverse complement strand
CTGCACCTTCGGCTTCCCGTCTACGAGGACGAAAGATTCCGAGCAGGAAGCACGATGCACCTTGGGAAAATGGACGCGTGCGAGGCTTTCGTCCCGCACGCGTCCATTTTTTCGGATACCTTAATGGGGCTATGAGTTATTGCAAGTTTTTAACAAAGGACCACTATATTTCAGTGGTCCCTTTCTCATGATCTGGCTACATCATGATCGCAACATACTTCTTCCAGAAGTACATGACAAGTAAGGTCAGGCCGACCGGGCCGAGGAAGGTGACCACACCTCCGAAGAAGCCTGAAAGGATCGGGCCAATAACCGGGACGACGTCCAGTGCTTTTGATACCGCAAATAAGAGCAGGAAGCGGATACCAAAGTTGACGACGTCGCCTGAATCAAGGAAGAAGATCCCTGACAGGATGCCGGCGAGGATCAACAGCCAACCCAAATATGGCTCCAAGGTCTTAAAGGAAAAGGCTGTAACCAGTCCCGCAACAACCAGGCCGATCACATACACCCATTTCCAGATCACATTTAGATCAGCCATCATGGGTAAGGCCTGCGGTTTTGCTGAAGATTTCTTTGTTGGCATAGTTTTTTCTCCTCATTAAATCGTATTTATTACATATCCATTAACACAATGATATAGGACTAGTTTCTGCTAAATTCAGTAAATCACAGAATCGCGAATTACTGAATTTAGTCAAAAAAATCAGCTTTTTAATAAATTGATAAAGAGCATGTAAATTTCTTTTCATGTTTTTTGATCTGTCAATGAGGTAGGCAAGACTGCGAAATATTGATTTAATGACGAAAATTGGAATGCTCGATAGAACCATAACTAAACTTAAGCCGTGTAAGATGTAAGAAGCAGTATAATCTCCCCGCCCCATGAAGATCCTTACCGTTCTAACTTATTATCGCCCACATACCTCGGGTCTCACCATTTACGCCGAACGGCTGGCTCGTGCACTGGTCAAACGCGGACATCAAGTCACCGTAATGACCACACAATATGATCAATCTCTGCCGCTTACTGAAACAATGGAGGGCGTCCAGGTCGTGCGCGTCCCGGTCCTGCTGCGTTTAAGCAAGGGTGTGATCGCCCCGACTTTCGGTCTCGTCGCCACCCAATTGGTGCGCGAGCACGATGTGGTCCAGATGCATCTCCCGCAATTCGATGCCCCCGGTGTTGCCCTCCGCGGCCGGCTCTTCGGCAAGCCGGCTGTCCTCACCTATCACTGCGACCTGCTGCTTCCCCCGGGTTTGTTCAATCGCTTTGTCAACCTCGTTGTCAAATGGCAGAACAACATGGCAGGCATCCTTTCCAACCAGATCGTGACTTATACGCAGGACTATGCCGATAGTTCCTCTTATCTATCACGCTATAAATTCAAACTGCGCACAATTCTCCCACCCGTCGAACTCCCCTCTCCGATCGAGGGCTCGGTGCAGGCTTTCGCCAAAACACATCGCACTTCAAAGGACAGGCCGGTCATCGGTATGGCAGCCCGCTTCGCCGCTGAAAAAGGAGTCGAATTCCTGCTCGACGCCCTGCCGGCCATACTGAAAAAATATCCAAAAGCACAGGTTCTCTTTGCAGGCCAATATCAGAATGTGATGGGCGAGCAGCATTACGCCGAGCGTCTCCTGCCGCACATCCATGAGTATGAGAAGGCGGGCCATTGGACTTTCCTCGGTAACTTGAGCCCCGTTCAGATGGCCGCTTTCTACCCCAACCTGGATGTGCTTGTCGTGCCGTCCTTGAATTCGACCGAAGCCTTTGGCCTGGTTCAGATCGAGGCCATGTTAAACGGAGTGCCGTGCGTGGCCTCTGCCCTGCCGGGCGTGCGGATGCCAGTCCAGATGCATAAAATGGGACGCGTCGCCAGGATCGGCGATCCGGTTTCCTTGGCCGAAACCATCCTTGAGGTAGTGGATGAGCCGAAAAAATTCCGCCAGGACCCAAGGTCCATCAAAAAAACCTACGCTCCCGATACCATTGCGGCTGAATACGAGAAATTGTTCGAGAACTTAATGAGGAAGCAGTGACCGCCTCCAAATCGATCATCGAAAAAGACAGGCTCCCGCTTCCCCAAGATCCCCGGTCGAAGGATTTCCTGTTCCTGCAACTGCGCGACCTGCCGTATTTCCGCGCTTTTTTGCGCGCAGTCGAAAGCTCGTATTATCAGGACCTGTCTTTGCCTGCGCCGATCTATGACGTGGGCTGCGGCGACGGTCATTTCGCTTCATTGACCTTCGAACGAAAGATCGACGTAGGCCTCGATCCCTGGCATACGCCGATCCACGAAGCAAAAAAGCATGGCGGGTATCACTCGCTGGTCGAGGCCGATGCCGCCCACTCGCCATTTCCGGGAAAGTACTTTGCCAGCGGATTCAGCAATTCGGTGCTCGAGCACATACCGCATATCGATGAAGTGCTGGGAGAGACTGCCCGCGTGTTGAAGCCGGGCGCACCGTTCGTCTTTTGCGTACCCAACGATAACTTTCTTCCGGCTCTTTCCATCGGGCGCGGACTTGATAGAATCGGCTTACACAGCCTGGCATCTTTGTATCGTTCTTTTTTTAATAAAATATCGCGCCATTATCATTGCGATCCACCCTCTATATGGCAGAGGCGTCTTGAACAGAACGGTTTCACGCTGGAACGATGGTGGCACTACTTCTCACCGCAGGCATTGAAGGTATTGGAATGGGGGCATTATTTTGGGATTCCGACCCTCCTCCCGCATGCTCTGTTCAATCGTTGGATCCTGGTGCCGACGCACTGGAATTTGCATTTCATTGAACGCTTCCTGCGCAAATTCGTGAAGACCCCGGAAGATCCTCAAGGCGTATATACATTTTACATAGCTCACAGGAATTAGGCTCTCTTGTAGATCCTGACGAAAAGGATTCCAACACAGCGAGACCATTGTCAGTCAGTGATTATAATTACTCGAAAAAGGTATCAAGTGATGAACATGCCAAACGATGCCCAATCCCCGAACCCCGATGCCCTTCAAGAGCCGAGTGTGCTCGATTACATAAAATCCAAACTATCATTCGGGCGCGGCGTGCGCATCGAGATCCCTGAATACCATGAAGATGTAATCGAAACGCGGACAGAACTCCAACCGGCCACACTGCCCGGGTCGAGCAGCGTAGCGCGTCCTTTCGTGTCTGTTTCCCTACCCTGGTTTGCTCTCGGTGCGCTCGGTCTTGCGCTATTCGCACAAAGTTTCTTCGAACCTCCGAACACCTCCGCCATCAGCGGCATCGCTTTTTATATCGTGGCGCTTGGCTTGTTGGTTTGGGCTGTTTTTCGAGGCGAATGGGTCCTAACCCCGCTGGCAGATTCTTCGTCCGCCCGAGATCCGCTGACTTTTCGCCGCCTGGCCTTCATTATTTCGATACCCTTCGCAGCCCTGGCTTTTCTATTCTTCACCGGCAATTTGTTCACAGTCTTCAACCTTACCTTATGGTCCATCGCACTGGGTTTGTTTATCTGGTCGCTTTGGCTGCGCGATCTACAGGTGGGATCCCCCGGGCAGCGCCTGCGGGAATTCCTCGGTCGAAAAAATTGGCGGATCTCGATCAGTCGATGGACAATCCTTCTTCTGGCCGCGACCGTACTTGTCGTCTTCTTCCGTGTCTACCAGCTCCAGCAGACTCCCGCCGAACCGTTCAGCGATCATGCTGAGAAGATCCTGGATGTCTACGATGTAAGCCAGGGACAGACCCATATATTCTTCCCGCGTAACACCGGACGCGAGGCCATACAGATGTACTGGACCCTGCTCATATCGTGGATATTTGGGACCGGATTAACGTTTTTGAGCTTGAAGATCGGGACGATCCTGCTCGGTCTTTTCACGCTGCCTTATATTTATCTGCTCGGCAAGGAAATCGGCAACTCGCGAGTGGGATTCATCGCTTTCGTTTTCGCTGGCATTGGCTATTGGCCAAATGTCATTTCCCGCATCGGGCTGCGCTTTCCGCTCTATCCGATGTTCGTCGCGCCGCTTCTCTTTTACCTGATCCGCGGCCTGCGCGCGCATAACCGTAATGATTTTATTATCGCCGGTATTTTACTGGGGCTCGGATTGAACGGATACACTCCCTTCCGAATCGTCCCGTTCCTTGTCCTGGCTGCCTTTATCCTTTATTTCCTGCATACCCAGTCCAGAGGGGTGCGCCAGGATGCTTTGGTCTGGCTGGTAATCGTCATCCTGACCTCTTTTATTGTTTTTTTGCCACTGCTCCGCTATGCGATGGAAAACCCCGATATGTTTTCATACCGCGCTCTTTCGCGGCTGAACGTAGGTCAGTCCCTGCCTGCCCCCTGGTACCAGATCTTCTTATCGAACACCTGGAATGCGCTCACCATGATCAACTGGAACGATGGGGTCGTCTGGGTCAACTCTCTACCCGATCGCCCCGCGTTAGACGTTGTTTCCGGTGCGTTGTTCCTGATCGGGGTTGTGCTCGTCTTAATCCGTTATTTTCAAAAGCGCCACTGGCTTGACCTGTTCCTTGTACTCTCGATCCCGATCCTGATGCTGCCTTCGATCCTCGCTCTGGCGTTTCCCAGCGAGAACCCCGAGCTGAATCGCAGCGGTGGTGCGCTCGTACCGATTTTCCTCATTGTAGGTCTGGCACTGGATGGACTGATCAACATACTCGGGGGTCAGCCTGCACTCGAAGATGACGCAGAGGGACTCGAAAAAAGGCAGCCGATATGGACATACGCGTTCATCGGGATTTTGTTTTTCTTTTCCGCCGCCCAGAATTTTGATATTGTCTTCCATCAATTCGATCAGAACTATCGGGACAACGCGTGGAACACGTCGGAGATGGGGGCGATCATTAAACAGTTCGGCCTCACCTACGGTGAGACCGATACGGTTTGGATCGTGCCGTTCCCGTACTGGGTCGATACGCGCCTACCGGGTGTTTGGGCGGGAATCCCGAACCGCGATTTTGCGGAGTGGCCTGCTCAACTAGCGGACACGTACCAATCGACCGGGCCAAAATTGTTCATCGTAAAAGCCAATTTGCAGGATCCAAGTCAGAATGACCAGACATCCCTCGACATGCTTCATCAATTATATCCACAAGGTTGGTTGAGCCTGCATGAGTCTCCCATCCCCAACCATGATTTCTGGATCTATCTTATACCCGGTCCGACAACCCCTTAGTGTGTATTAATTTTTCAATGATACATTAACTTCCTATGAATATTGATAAACGCGCCTGGGTTTACGACCTGCTTCTGATCGTCGTGTTGGTGGTCGGGACATACTTTCGCGTCATCGGTTTGAATTGGGACAGCAACCAGCACTTGCATCCGGATGAACGTTTCCTTACGATGGTGGAGAGTGCGTTGGAGGTCAAAAAGTGCGCGCTGTCAAGCTTGCCTGTCGAGTATTGTCCGCCAGACCAGGTGCGCTGGCTGGGGATCGGTGATTACTTCAATACTGCCAGTTCACCCCTCAATCCCCAGAATCGCGGATATGGTTTCTTCGTTTATGTAGATCTGCCGATCGTACTGGTACGGTATATCGCTGAATGGGTCGGACAGGTTGGTTATGATCAGGTGAACCTGGTCGGGCGACAGGTCTCCGCGTTAAGTGACCTGCTGACCATTTTGTTAACCTATATCATTGCGGCGCGTTTATACAACCGTCGGGTGGCCCTGTTGACTGCCGCCTTCTCGGCTCTGGCGGTCCTGCAAATCCAACAGTCTCACTTCTTTACGGTGGATACCATCGCCAACTTATTTATTTTCCTGGCGGTATATTTTGCCGTGGAGATCATGTACTATCGGGGAGCTGGACGCCTAAGAGAAGGACGTCCATCCGATCAAGATCAAGGGCCGGCTCACAGTACGACCTTCGAAGCGGGATTCGCACAATATGTTTTACTTTTAATCGGCGATCCGCTTTTCCTTTTAAGTCTGGGTTTTGGTTTTTTACTAGGGTTGGCGGTCGCCTCAAAATTGAACGCCGCCCCGTTGGCGGTGCTCTTACCGGGCGCGTTCATTCTACGTTCCCTCCTTGTGGACGGCAGGCCGCAGACCGAAGCCGACAACCCTTCTCAGACGCCGGTAAGCGGGACATTGAATACCGAACAAAGGCCGCTGAACGCCGAATACTGGTCACGGATCGCCGTTTATTTAATTGCCGGTGCATTCGTATCCGTCCTGGCTTTCCGCATTTTTCAGCCTTACGCTTTTAACGGAATCAGCATCAACCCCGCCTGGCTGTCCAACATCCAATCCTTACAAGCTCAATCCAGCGGTGATGCGGACGTGCCGTTCGCTCTCCAATGGGCGCGTCGTTCGCATCTTTTCTCCTTCACCAACCTGACTGTGTGGGGACTGGGCCTCCCGCTGGGCATCCTGGCGTGGTCCGGCTTCTTATTGATGGCATGGCGCATCTTTAAGGGCGAACTCCGTCATGTTTTGTTATGGGGTTGGACGGCGGCTTATTTTGGCTGGCAGTCACTTGTCTTCAACCCTACCATGCGCTATCAGCTGCCGGTCTATCCGCTGCTCGCCATGATGGCCGGCTGGGTTTTAATTTATCTATGGGACCTGGGAAAGACGAAAGATAAATGGCGCGCTTTCGCTTTTCGCTTTTCTACCGTTGTGATTGGGGGAGTGGTGCTTGTATTGACATTCGCCTGGGCTTACGCGTTCACGCGCATCTATACCCGGCCTGTCACTCGCGTCGCTGCAACCTACTGGATTTATCAAAACGTTCCCGGGCCGATCAACCTCCACATCCGAACAGCGGACGGTTCCGTATATCAAGAGCCTCTGCCCTTCCCCACCGGCGGGCAGTTACAGAACGGTTTGTCGTATCCAATGTCATTCACCGCCAACGCCAGCGGAGCTTTGACGGAGGTTTATTTCCCGCATACTTTCACCGTCGGCTCCTCGGCGGCTCAGACTCTCAGCCTTTCACTTGACCTTCAACCCGACCTGTTTCCCGGTCAGCACGTCGCTACGGCCTCATTAACTTCGGATTTTGCCAATGGTCCTGATGGACGCGGCAAAGCGTATACTTTACCGCTAGACAATTCAGTGGATGTAATCCAAGGTCAGACTTATACACTCAACCTGCAAACAACAGGCGACTTGACCTTCCTTGGAGCGGCGCCGATCAATGAATCAGATTTTGACGATGGGCTGCCCCTACGCCTTGGTTCAGAAGGTTACGACGCCTACGGTGGACTTTACCAGGGCGGCCTCAATTTGCAAATCTATTGGGACGATAACGCCGACAAACTGATCCGTTACGTCAACACACTCAGCCAGGGCGATATCCTTTTCATGTCATCGAACCGTCAGTGGGCATCCGTGACGCGCATCCCCGAACGTTATCCGCTGACAACCGCCTATTACCGCGCCCTCATCGGTTGTCCCACCGACCGGGATGTGATCTGGTGCTACAACGTTGCCAAACCCGGCATGTTCCAGGGCCAGCTGGGATATAAACTGGTGGCTGTTTTTGAATCGTTCCCCACGATCGAACTCCCCGGTGTATTCAATTGGAAAGTCAACGACCAATTCGCGGAAGAGGCCTTCACGGTCTACGACCATCCGAAGGTCCTAATTTTCCAGAAGCAGCCGGATTTCAGTGCAGCCCAGGTGCAGAAGATCCTCGGCGCGGTGGATTTAAGCAACGTCCTCCAACTCACACCCCGGCAGGCCAACAGTTACAAAACCTTGATGCTTCCGCCCGTGAGCCTTGCCATGCAGCAAGCCGGCGGCACCTGGTCGCAACTGTTCAATTACGGATGGATCCAAAACCGGTATCCAGCCGCCGGCCTGGTCATCTGGTATTTGTTTATTTTCGTCCTAGGCCTATTGACCTATCCGATCATCCGCCTTGCATACCCGGGGCTTGGCGATAAAGGTTACCCGTTGGCGCGCGTGCTTGGATTGTTGCTGCTCGGTTATACATCGTGGTTGAGCGGTTCAATCGGTGTACCGGTCACGCGTACGACGATCGCCTTGATATTCGCTGCGCTGGCGGCGGTCGGTTTAATTCTGGGCTGGAAACAAAGGGCCGAGTTGGCCGAAGAGTGGAAATCACACAAGAAATACTTCCTGATGATCGAGGGACTCTTTCTCGCCTTCTTCCTCTTCGATTTCCTTATCCGTCTCGGCAATCCGGACTTGTGGCATCCGGCCAAGGGCGGCGAGCGTCCGATGGACTTTTCTTATTTCAATGCCATTATAAAAAGTACTTCCTTCCCCCCTTATGACCCATGGTTCGCAGGCGGTTATATCAATTACTACTATTACGGCTTTGTGTTGGTTGCCACACCGGTGAAGCTGCTCGGCATCGTACCGACGCTGGCCTACAATTTTATTCTGCCGACCTTGTTTGCCATGGTGGCGATGGGTGCATTCTGCGTAGGTTGGAATTTACTGGCAAGGGATCGTGATTCGACCTCAGAGTTCCGTTCCCTGACCCCCGATCCTCGTTTAGTTGCCGGTTTGCTCGCGGCGTTGTTGATGGTTGTGCTGGGAAACCTCGGGACGGTGAGAATGATCTATCAAGGTCTCCAGCGCATGGCCGCCCCCGGCGGAATCATAGATAATGCTGATATTGGGCAGCGTATCATCTGGACTGCAGAGGGTTCGGTCAAAGCAGTGTTAGGCCAGCCGCTTCCTTATGGAAGAGGAGAGTGGTACTGGAACCCGAGCCGTGTTATCCCGCCGGGCCCAGGCAATGAGATCACCGAGTTCCCGTTCTTCACATTTTTATACAGCGATCTGCATGCACACATGCTGGCGATGCCACTGGCTCTCCTAGCACTGGCATGGACGCTTTCGATCATCATGGGGCGCCGGCTCTCGATCCTCTCGCTCCTCATCGGCGCGCTCTCCATCGGTGCGTTATATCCAACCAATCTTTCCGACATTTATACGTATCTGCCAATCGGCTTCGTTGTACTGACGTATTCCATTTGGCGTTCGGAAGAAGTGTATCAGTGGCCGATCGACCTTCCTGTTTGGGTCAAGAAATCGTTGTTGACCGTTGGCAGTATCGCCTTTCTGACCGTTTTTTCCTATTTGTTTTATGAACCTTATCGGGCAGCATACAGCCAGGGTTACAGCGCGCTCGATCCCTGGACAGCCTCGCAGACCCCGATCTGGTCGTATCTGACGCACTGGGGTGTATTCCTGTTCATCATCACCGGATGGATGGCCTGGGAGACACGCCAGTGGCTGGCGTCGACACCGGTTTCGTCGTTGAACAAGCTGCGACCATATCAGGTCTTGATCGAGGCAGGCATAGCACTCTTCTTTATTGTCTTGTTCTATCTGGCGTATCGCAGTGTGGAGGTTGGCTGGGTCGCCCTGCCGTTGACGGTTTGGGCCGGTTTGCTCATCCTGCGCCCCAATATGCCCGACCTCAAACGCTTCGTCCTCTTCCTGATCGGCACAGCTTTGTTTATTTCGATTATTGTGGAAATTGTTGTGGTGCGCGGCGACATTGGCCGCATGAATACGGTCTTCAAATTCTATCTGCAAGGCTGGGCTTTGCTTTCTGTGTCTGCCGGAGCCGCCTTTGTGTGGCTTTTGCCTGAGTTTCGAAAATGGCTTCCCGGCTGGCGCGGTCTCTTCCAGGGGGGCATGGCTCTATTGCTAGCGGGCGCAGGCTTATATACTGTTACCGCGACAACCGATAAAGTCACAGACCGGATGACGGCCGGCGTTCCCTTGACGCTGGACAGCATTACATACATGCAATACGCCCAATATGCAGACTTCGGTGTGACCATGGACCTAGTCCGCGATTACAAGGCCATTCGTTGGATGCAGGATCACGTGCAAGGCTCGCCTGTTATTGTGGAGGCGAATTGTCCCGAATACCGTTGGTGTACGCGTTTTACCATCTATACCGGCCTGCCCGGCGTGGTCGGCTGGAATTGGCATCAGCGCCAGCAGCGCACGCAATTCCCACAGCTGGTGGAAGAACGTGTGAATGATATCGACTCTTTTTATTCCACGACGGACGTACAAGCCGCGCGAGCTTTCCTCGACGAATATAATGTCAGGTATATTATCGTTGGACAGCTTGAACGGGCGGAATATGCGGGCCCCGGCCTCAACAAGTTCGAGCAATACAACGGACAGTTGTGGAACTCGGTTTATCATGACGCCGACTCAGTCATCTATCAGGTGCTCCCATGAATATCGTGCACATCACTGCGCTTAAGGCATGGATGGAAGCCAAACGCGCCGGTCAATATATCCCTCCGAGCCTGAAATCTGAAGGCTTTATCCATTGCTCGACTTATTCTCAAGCCGTGCCTGTGGCAGAGAAATATTACAAAGGACAATCCGGTCTTGTGCTGCTTGTGATCGAGCCGGCGCGTCTTGTCTCCGACTTGAAGTGGGAACCTCCATCAGAGGGCACGCCTCCGCCCGGCGTCGCGGCAGGCGAGCCGTTCCCTCATATCTATGGGCCGATCAATCTGGAGGCTGTCGTTCAAGCTTTGGATTTTGAACCCGGACCGAACGATCATTTTATGCTGCCACCCGCTCTGCTCGCCGATCATTAATTACCAATCACCGGTCACCGAATGTCAGCCTTCATCTCCTGGTACCTCATCATCACCCTGCTCGGTTGGCTCACCTTTCCGCTGGCGTATCGTCTTTTCCCCGCGCTGCCAGATCGCGGCTACAGCCTGGCGCGCAGCGCGGGCCTATTGACCTGGGGATATATATTCTGGCTGTTCACTTCGCTGGGGCTGACGCAAAATACTGTGGGCGGGATCCTTTTCTGTCTGCTGGCCCTCATTGGATTGAGTCTTTCATCTTTCTTCTCACCACAATCAAAAATCGAGAATCTGAAATCTGAAATCATCCCTTGGCTACGGCAAAACCTTCGCCTGATATTTACAGAAGAGATACTCTTCCTTCTTTGTTTTGCGTTTTTAGCCCTTCTCCGATCAGGCAACCCCGAGTTGAGTGGGACGGAGAGGCCGATGGAATTGATGTTCATCGATTCCATTCTCCGCTCCCCGTCCTTTCCACCGCATGATTCCTGGTTGTCCGGTTACGCCATTTCTTATTATTATTTTGGTTATGTGCTGACCGCCCTGCTCGCCAAGCTGTCCTCCGTTCCCGGAAGCGCGGCTCACAACCTGATGACCTCTCTTATATTTGCTTTGTCGGCAATCGGCGCGTACGGGATCCTTTATAACCTACTATCCTTGACCGGTCATGAACTGCCAACGGGCGATCGAGCGGAGATCGACTCCCGGTCACCGGTCCTGGGTCTATCTTTCCTGAGCCCTCTTTTTCTTCTGATCGTCAGCAACCTCGAAGGCTTCCTGGACGTCCTTCATCAACGCGGTTTTTTTTGGCCTGCCAACCCTCAAAATCTGGGCTTCAACATTTGGACTTGGCTGGATATAAAAGATCTAAGTGATCCGCCGGTTCAGCCTTATGGCTGGCTGCCTGATCGTTACTTATGGTGGTGGCGTGCCTCACGCGTCATATCCGATACCGACCTCCTGCACCACGCCCAGGAAATCATCGATGAATTCCCTTTTTTTTCCTTCCTGCTTGGTGATCTTCATCCGCATGTGCTGGCCATTCCATTCAATCTGTTGGCGGTTGCCCTGGCGCTGAATATTTTTCTGGGCGGATGGCGTGGAGAGACCCATCTCTTCGGTCTTAGTCTGCAGATCAGCCGGACGGGTTTCTTCGCCGCCGCGCTGACCCTGGGTGGGCTGGCCTTTCTCAATACGTGGGATATCCTGATCGCCGCGGCCTTGATCGTGCTGGCTTACGTGCTCTACCGCGTGCACGCAGATCGCTGGTCGTGGGCGCGCCTCGAAGACGTTTTTGCACTTGGCGTGCCGCTTGGGGTATCTGCTATTCTGCTCTATTTGCCTTTCTATATTGGCTTTTCATCACAGGCCGGCGGCATTTTGCCAAACCTAATTAATCCGACGCGCGGCGCGCAATTATGGGTAATGTTCGCGCCGTTGTTCATTCCTTTGCTTGCCTATCTTGGTTTTCTATGGCGCGGTGGGAAGCAGCCGGCCAACTGGTCGCTTTCTCTTCTATTGGTCCTGGGCTTTGTCCTTCTACTCTGGGCGCTTTCCTGGACCCTGGGCTGGCTTGTCATCATAATTGATCCGGCATTTGCCCAGCAGTATCTTACCTCCCAAGGAATGACCGATCTGGGTTCATTCTTTGGCGCAGCCCTGCCGCGACGGTTTTCTTATATTGGTGGATTATTGACCCTGGTTGTCATTCTTGTCCCAGCTCTTGCATTCATAATTGCCAAACGCAGACCGCAGACCGAGGAGGACAGTCAACCTTCAACTTTCAATCTGCAACCAGTAACTTTTGTTTTCCTTCTCATTGTCCTGGGTGCTCTCCTGGTAATTACGCCGGAGTTTTTCTATCTTCGGGATCAATTCAGCTATCGCCTCAACACAGTATTCAAATTTTATTATCAGACGTGGCTCTTATGGAGCCTGGCGGCTGCATTCGGAGCAGCCATCCTCTTGCAAAACCTACGCGGCGTCTGGGAATGGACTTTCCGGATCGGTCTCAGCCTCCTGCTATTGATGTCATTGACGTATCCAGTACTTTCCATCATCACGAAAACGAATAATTTCAAGCCTCCCTATGGCTGGACCCTAGACGATTTCACACGAATCCAGCGCGATAATCCAGACGAAGCTGCGGCAATTACATGGTTGAAATCCGCCCCGGAGGGGGTCGTCGCCGAAGCCGTTGGACCCGGTGGTGGCAGCTACACGGGTTACGCGCGCGTTTCCGTGTACACCGGCCTGCCGGCGGTGCTTGGCTGGGCCGGGCACGAGTCGCAGTGGCGCGGCAGCTACGCGCCGCAGGGAACGAGACAGGATGATATCGCTTCGCTTTATCGAACACCCAATTGGGATACCGCTCACGAAATTCTGAACAAATATAATATCCGTTATGTTTATATCGGCGATCTGGAACATTCCACGTATCCGGTGCAGGAAGCCAAGTTTCAACGAAACCTCATCCAGGTTTTTCAACAGGGCAGCGTAACCATTTACGAAGTTCCTTAAGAATGTCCTAACGGTACCCGGGATAAAAAATTAATTGTGACTGTTCCGGACTTTTGCGATCCCATCGCAAATAAAGCTCGGACAGCCGCCTCTGTAAGCAAGTGCAGGCATGCCGTTGATCTACGCGGATTTTCAAGGCCTATCCGCGAAAACCCGATGGAAGCGTGCAGGTGGCAGGAGTTCAACCTGCCAAATCCGTGATCCGACCTATCAAGGTAAGCAAAGGCTCAGACTTCATATAAGATTCACCAATCGTACTTATATATTCTTCAAGTAAAATACAGCTAATGAGAACCTTCCGCCATCAAACCGCTGTTTATGCAATTGCCTTTCTTCTGGCACTTGCCGTCCGCTTGATCAAACTCGGTGCGCCGCCCCTGACCGATCTCGAAGCCCGCTGGGCTCTGCAAGCCCTCCATGTAGCGCAAGGTGCACACCCTGCGCTCGGCTCTCAACCTGCATACATCCTTTTGACTTCGGTTTTTTTCTTTTTATATGGCGGGGGGACAAATTTCCTGGCGCGGCTTATTCCCGCCCTGACAGGCAGCGCGCTCGTGTTCGTTCCTCACCTCTTTCGAGACCGCATTAAACCCCGTCCGAGCCTGATCCTGGCGTTCATGCTTGCTCTGGAGCCGGGCCTGGTTGCGCTCTCACGCCAGGCAGGTAGTTCAATCCTTGCCGTTACATTCCTGCTCTTTGCCTGGGGGTTTTGGGAACAGAAGCAACCTCGTCCGGCGGGAGTCTTCGCCGGCCTGGCTTTGCTCTCGGGGACTTGGATTTGGTTCGGGCTCGTTGCTTTAGCACTGACGTGGGCCATCCGCCAGGGAATGGAGCGATGGTCAAAAACCGAGTCTGGCCTGCCGCCTGCACGAAGCGAACGAAGCGACTGGCTCACCGTATTATGGTTTGCATTAGGGACCATTATCCTCGGTGGAAGCCTCTTTTTCCTCTCGCCAAATGGCTTGAGCGCCTGGCTGGGAGCCTTGCCGGAATATCTGCGCGGCTGGACTCAACCATCCGGGATCTCCGCCGGTTTGATGCTGTTCTCCCTGGTTGCCTACCAACCGCTGGGTTTGATCCTGGCGATCATGGCAGGCGTACGCGGTTGGACTCAAGGCAGCCGGCGCTTGATGCACTTGAGTCTATGGATGCTGGTTGCCTTGCTCCTGGCGCTTTTTTATCCGAACCATCAGGTAGGCAACCTAGCCTGGATGTTAATCCCTTTATGGTCGCTAGCCGCGTTGGAACTGACGCACAGTTCCAATGTGTTACCCGAAGAACGCCGCGAAGTGCTAGGTGTCGCCGCCCTGATCGTTCTGATCCTCGTTTTCATATGGCTTGATTATTTGTCTTTGATCCAATCGTTGGGTTCTTCCGACCAAGTCACATTAAGGACGTGGTTGATGATCGGCTCGTTCTTCCTGCTGGTCGTGAGCATCCTGCTTGTAGCAGTCGGATGGTCCATCCGTGTGGCGCGGTTTGGGGCGGTGTTAGGGCTGACAGCCGCATTGAGCGTTTATTCGATAGGCGCTCTCACCGGCGCGGCCGGCTTGCGTGTGATGCCCGATGCCGTAGAGCTCTGGAGTCCGGACAGCGGACTTCCGGAGTCCGGCTTTCTGTTGACGACGGTGAATCAAATATCGGATTGGAGCAATATAAATATCAATTCCCAGCCGGTAACGATCGCGGGGATCGATTCACCAGCGCTCTTATGGCTTTTACATGGGCATACAATAAACGTGGTACCTGCATTGGATATCTCGGCTTCACCACCCATCGTGATCACGACCGATAAGGCCGATCCGTCGCTCGCCGCGGGTTATCGCGGGCAAAGTTTTGTCTGGCGGCAGACACCCTTATGGGGCCAGGCCCATTTCTCCGACCTGATCAACTGGACAAGCTTCCACCAGATCCCGGTAAGCAAAGAGACGATCATCGTATGGGTGCGCAGCGACTTGTTCATCGACTCCACCGCACCAAAGCCATAATTCCATCGTTGAGATTTGGAGATTTCATTTCTCTCCACTCTCTACCAACTCCGCGCCTCATTCACAGTCGTCTTGCACCGACCAGGCTGCAAGCTCGCCAGCCGCGGGACGAACCGGGTGCTCGGCCCATTGATTTTGAACTTTTTTCAAACCCATTATTGACTTGAATAGTTCATGACAAAAACACCTCCTTCCATTATCGCGATCGATGGACCGGCCGCTTCGGGGAAGTCCACGCTTGGGCGCCGTTTGGCTGATGCGCTCGGCTATCTCTTCTTCGATACGGGTGTTATGTATCGTGCTGTGACCTGGCTTGCCTTGCAGGGTGCCATGGACGTGCAAAATGAGGCTGCGATCACCGCTCTGGCCGAGAATACGCAGATCGAGGTGTTACCCGCCTCGAAGCCCGATGGACGCGTTTGCGACGTGATCGTTGAAGGGAAAGATATTACCTGGGCCATACGCGATCCCGAGGTGGATGCGAATGTTTCCACGGTGGCAGCTTATCGGGACGTGCGTCGCGCATTAACAGAGCAACAGCGCCGCATTGGCTTGCGGGGTAAGGTTGTAATGGTGGGACGCGATATCGGCACCGTTGTTCTGCCCGAGGCTGACCTGAAAATTTACCTAGATGCCTCAGTGTACGAACGCGCTCACCGCCGCTATAATGAAAACAAAGCGCGCGGCTCCGGATTTGATTATGACGACATTCTGGATAAAGTGAATCTACGCGATCAGATCGACTCTACCCGTGAGGTCGCTCCATTGCGCGCAGCGCAGGACGCAGTTGTGATTGACTCCGATAAACTTAGCGCGGACGAGGTTTTCGAACAGGTCAGGAGGTTATGTGAATAAGAGAGAATATCGGATCTCGTTCGGCCTTCACCTGCGGCGTCTGGTCATGAAAACCTTAGCACGCCTTTTATTTATTATTTTGGGCCGAATCAAGGTGACCGGCCGCGAAAATATTCCACACGGTCAATCTTATGTGGTGGCAGTGAACCATATTTCGATCTACGATCCGCCCTTTGCGCTGGCCTTCTGGCCAAGGATGCTTGAAGCTGTTGGCGCCGCCAATGTATTCGATAAACCTTTTCAAGGTCAACTGCTCAAGATGTACGGTGCAATCCCCGTCCACCGCGGAGAATATGATCGCGAACTTATCGAGACGATCCTGTTGTTGCTGCGCTCAGGGTTTTCTCTCATGATCGCGCCGGAGGGCGGGCGTTCCCATGCCACAGCTATGCGGCGCGCCAAGCCAGGCATCGGATTCATTCTCGACGAAGTGCGCGTGCCGGTTCTTCCCGTAGGTATTGTTGGAACGACCGGGGATTTTATGAAAGATGGTCTGGCATTTCACCGCCACACGCTTGAGCTTCGAATTGGCAAGCCGATCACGTTACCTCCCATTGAAGGCCACGGGGAGGCACGCCGCGACGCCCGTCAACGGAATGCCGACCTGGTGATGCAGTACATCGCCGGACTTCTGCCTGCCGAATACCGCGGCGTCTATGCCGACTCCGCCATACCTCCCACCTAAACCAGTCACAAAAATCTGGCGGCCCGAGCTGACGCGGCTGCCGCGACTTCACCCAGCGCGCCGCGCCTTTCGGACTTTTGCCCGCCTCCTTGCGCGCAGCCTGATCCGCCTTCTAACAGAGGCAACGCTCAGCGGCCTTGGGCATTTTCCGGCTGCAGGCCCGGCGTTGATCGTAGTCAATCACCTTGGCGATGCCGATACCGCCATCCTGCTAGGCGCTCTACCCGTCACGCCTGAGGCGCTGGGCAAAATTGAGCTTTATGAATTTCCGATTTTAGGAAAATTGATGGACTGGTATGGAATCATCTGGCTCCATCGCGGGCAACCCGATCGCCGGGCCCTGCGTTGTGCACTAGATGGACTTGCCGAAGGCCGTTTCGTTGTTTTCGCGCCGGAAGGGCGTTATACCCTCGCTCGAGGTCTTGAAGAGGGCGGTCCGGGTGCCGCCTATCTGGCATTGAAAGCGAAGGTACCAGTCGTGCCTATCGCTTTGACAGGAACGGAAAATGCCAACATATATGGAAATATCCGCTCGTTGAGACGGCCAAAGGTTACACTCACGATGGGAGAACCGTTCCATTTAAAGGTAGATACAGATGACCCGGAAAGAGCGCGAGCCGGCACACGGCAGATCATGGAATCGCTAGCCCGGCTACTTCCCATCGAATATCGCGGCGCTTACAGGTAGGCAATAAACAATAAATTCTCGCGAAAATCCCGGGTGTCCATTGCCAGTTCCTGTAAATTTCAAGAAGCAGTATAATGGGATGCCTCGCTTAAGCGGGAGCCTTATTTTATATTTGGTCCCTGCACCCCGGGTCGGTCATGATAGCTCTTGCATTCCTGCGATCTTTAGCGTAGAAAGGGTCTGGACGAAAGTTCTCCTTATCCTCGGTCAGCGAGGATATATTTTTGCCTGCCAGCATATTTCGCAATCCTTACTGCTCGATCCGCGTTCCGTTGTGTCATTTCCAAGCTATCGCAGAATGATATTAACCAAAGGTTTGTTCATTACCACGTAAATGATGAAATTAAGTTAAGAGATTTATACAAGAAGCAGTATGTTATGATTTTCAACTCCTCAGTTGGGAAGAGACTATGGCTGAAAACACGCAAATAAACAGCATTGGTTATCCGCCAGGAACTCCGATCGATCGCCTGCGTGAAGAATATAAGCAGCAACAAGGTCTTTTTAACATCCAGCCGCTAATCGTCCAGCGATTTCTTGAAGCCCAGGCGCGGCTGATTGCGGATGCTTATATCGAGAGGTCGCGCAGCCTGCGCTTTACTTTGCCCGACCGAGTCGTCACGAAAGTCGAAGGTCAACCTGACCCTCAACCGATCGCGCAAGGCGATCGTGAACAGCACTTAAGCAGTTTGCGCACCCGGTTGGAAGGCAAAGATGTCCACATTTTGCTCCGTCAACGGCTGGCGGAGCTCGATCAATCCACGAACCAGGCGATCGTCGTCGGTTCAGGGCTTATACGATTTACGGTGGCAACGCACATGGTCTACAACATTTTGCCGTCCGGGAGGCATGTAACGTACATTGCCGCAGAGGATGAGGATATTCCGTCCATCCCGGTAGGCGATGATTTGGAACCTGAATCGGCCATTACCGCCACGACGGACGCCATTGTCGAGGAAGGAAAAATCGAGGAAGGACGCGGCGACTTGCTGGTCCCTTACGTTCCGGCAGCACGGCGGTTTTACCTGCCGCAGTGGGTCGCGTTTGACGATGAAGGCAAGCTCCTGGTTAATTCGGTGAGCGAAGCTGAAGCCGATATCAAATCGATGCACCGCTTTCTGAATGTGCTTTTTGCGGCCCGTTCGCTAGCCCCGTACATCCTGGCAGACGATGAATATCATAATAAGCATTACGGGATGCTCGGTCAATTGGTCAATCAGGGACGAGCCATGGCCCGCTATATGACAGCTGACATCATCCGGACGGTAAAAATGCGGGCCGAGTCGCAAAGTTTAAATCGTGGGTTGAGCCTGCGGCTTCCTTATTTTGATGACCAAGACCTCGAAATCCAGACTCACAATTTTGTAGTCATCCCCGCCGGGCGGATCATGTTTGTCCCGGCATTCGTCGTGCGTGCGGCGCGCGAAGAACAAGCTAAAGTCGCACAAGATACCCGCTTCAGCGCCTCTACTCGCAAGCACTTGCTGGCTGAACTTCAGATGCTGGAAGAGGCGTTCCGAGCTCCCGGCGAATAATTTTTCACTCTCATGCAGGTTAGAAAATGCTGTTTGCTGTTGGATTGTTAATCGTTATCATATATGTCTCATTCCGGCTCGCGCCGGTTGAGAGGGAAGAACACGCACATATTCACGGCGCGGGTCAGATCGGTTTGCTGGCCGCGCTGGCCCTCTTCGGGGTAGACTATTTCACCTCTTATTTCTATGCCACCGGTGAAATGATGAGCGCCTTGCATCCTTATGGTCTGCAAAAATATGGTTTTATCGCTGTGATCGTGATCGCGTTAGCGAATGCCATATTTGGCATTCTTTATATGTATTCGTTGGGTATATTCAATGAGGGAGGCGGCTCATATACAGCTTCGATGCGTTACCTGTCCCCTGGATTGAGTCTGGTAGTGGCCGTTGTTCTAATTCAAGATTACATTTTCACCATAGTCGTCTCATCGCTGTCCGGGGTCGATCAACTCCTTTCAATTACCAATTCCTATAATACGCTATGGCTCATCCGCTTTGGGCTTGGTGCAAGCCTGGCAGCCATCACCTGGTGGCTCACCATCCGGGGGCGCGGTGAGTCGGCGCGTGTAGTTTTCACCATGTTGGCTATCTTCGTCTTTTTGACTGTTATCATGGCGATCGGTCTCTTTGTTGCAAAGGCAAAAGGTATCCCGCCGGTCCCCTATACGGAATCCGTGGTTACTCCAACCCTTTGGGAAGCCATGTATCATATGTTGACGGCCTCCATGAAAGGCCTGGTCGCTTTGAGCGGCTTGGAAGCGATGTCGAATGGTATACAATTCGTCATCACGGAGGACGCCGGCCTTGTGAAATGGGGAAAGGAACATTTGCCGCGCCTTCATGCTGTTTGGGATTTCTACAGCGGCAAATCGGGGATTGGCCGTCTCGTGCAAACTTCTTTCCTGTTCTACGGCGGCTTTACGACAGCTTTCCTGGCATATTTTGCCTTTCACTTTAATGTGTTCGACGGGACATTGGGGCGTTCGCTGGTCGGCAATTTATCTTTTATCGCCTTTACACAGATCCCGGGGGGCGAAGTGCTGTACTTTGCCTATCAAATTTTAGCTGTGGCATTACTTGCCGCTGCTTCCATGACTGCCTTTCAGGATTTACAGGCCACCGCATGGCGGGACGTAGCCATCGGTGAAATCCCTGAAATTGTTGTTTATCGCAATCCCGCCGGGACGTTCACGCGCTCGGTGACAGCCGGGTTCATTGTTGCAGTGCTCATCCAATTGTTAGTACGCGGCAATACGAGTGCCGCTGTGCCATATTATGGCATAGGTGTGTTCATGCCGATCATGGTGATGGGCTTCGCGATACGCCAGCATATCCTGAAGACTTTCACGGGGCGCAAGCGCTTCTGGGGCAGTCTGGGAGCCGGATTTGCCGGGGTACTTTCCGGAATTGTTTTTGTCGGCCAGATTGTTGGCAAATGGACGGAAGGCGGTTGGATTGTGCTGATTTCGTTCAGCGTCCTTGTATTGGCT
The DNA here is from genome assembly GCA_041498515.1 of Anaerolineae bacterium. GTDB lineage: Bacteria > Chloroflexota > Anaerolineae > Anaerolineales > Villigracilaceae > Fen-1038. The sequence goes on along the minus strand of JBGQIO010000004.1, from coordinate 29,687 downwards.
GCAAACCTGCTGCTCATTTCGCCTATTGGTGTCCGTGGCCCACAAAAGATCCACCGGATCGTGCGCGAGAAAGCACGCGTGCAAGGTTCGATGGCGTCCATTGTTGAATGGCAGTCTTTGAGGATGCAGGAATACCGTTATCAAGTCCTTGTCGGATTAACCCACCTGTTCGAATTGTTCGGTGTCCGACGACCACTCAGGTTTGAAACTCCCATTCCGGCTGGAGACTACGATCACGCGATTCATTCTGACCATCCTGAGGCACCGTCCCTGTTGGAACAATATTTGGATAACAAACCCAAAAAACCGACAGTGGGTGGCGCACCAAAGCAAACCGCTCCCGGCGAAGACGAAGATTAATTACAAACGGGAGACGGAATCCTGCCCGGGCCGTCTCCGTTCTTGAAGCCTATGAGTTCCACTCCGATCTACAGCTTGCGCGTCCCAGATGTTTACAAGGCCCTCGAGACCTCTCCCGAGGGCCTTCCTGCTGTTGAAGCCGAGGCACGGCGCTCCTTATATGGTTTCAACCTGCTCTCTGAACAAATAAAAATATCCCAGTGGGAAAAGTTGTTGGATCAATTTACCCATCCTCTGGCTCTCCTGCTACTCGGTGCAGCGGTTCTTGTTTTTTTTAGAGGCGATCCGGTTTTAGGAGTGGTTATTTTTGCACTGGTTCTTGCAAACGCCGGTTTCTCATTCTGGCGCGGATACCAGTCAGAGCGAGCTATTGAAAAACTCCGTCAGGTACTTCCGGCGTATGCCAGGGTTATTCGGGATGGAAAAGACATCCATCTGCACGCCAGTGAACTGGTGCCAGGCGATATCCTGATCCTGGCCGAAGGGGATAACGTTTCAGCGGACGCCCGCGTGGTTGAAGAATATGGATTGCGGGTGAACAATGCGACTCTGACCGGGGAGGCTGTGCCGGCCCGCAAGACTGCCGACCCTTCACTTCAATCCGGGGCAAGCGACCTCGAACGTCCCAACCTGATCTTTGCAGGAACGACAGTCGCGTCCGGGACCGGCCGCGCAGTGGTATACGCCACGGGGATGCTGACCCAGTTTGGACGGATCGCGCACCTGACTCAATCCGTTGAAGAAGAACCGACCCGCTTCCATATTGAGCTGGCGCGTCTCAGCAGAACCACTACCTGGGTTGCATTGGGTATCGGGGCCGTCGTGGCCGTAGTTGGCTTCTTTGAACTGCAAATGAAGATCTCTGAACTCATATTGCTTACGCTTGGGATCATTGTAGCCGCCATACCCGAAGGTTTGCAGGCAACATTGACGCTTTCCCTGGCGATTGCTGTTCAGCGTCTCGCGCAGCATAACGTCCTGGCGAAGAAACTCTCCATTGTCGAGACATTGGGTTCGGTCTCCGTAATCTGTACCGATAAAAGTGGGACGTTGACGCAAAACCAGATGACGGTCCGGGAGGTGTGGGTCGCCCGCCAAAGGATCAAGGTTTCAGGGGTGGGTTATGAGCCAAAAGGCGGCTTCTCGCCTTCTCCGGTTGGTCAGCCTTTTGAAAATGATTGGATGCAATTATTGCACGCTGCGATTTCCTGTAATAATGCGCGCATCAATCCACCCTCCCTGGAGCACCCGCAGTGGACCAGCCTGGGAGACCAAACCGAAGCAGCCATGAAAGTTGCGACCTTGAAATCGAATATAAACGAGGAAGCGCTGAAACTTGAATACCCGCGCGTGCACGAGATCCCATTCGATGCCCGTCGCAAGCGCATGACCACAATCCACCGCCAGACCGGCAGGGAAGTCGCTTTCGTCAAGGGTGCCCCACGCGAGATCCTCGGTCTATCCACTCATATTCTGATCAATGGAAATACGATCCCCCTGAATGATGCCTTACGAGCCGAGATCCTGGCTGCCAATGATGGTTATGCGCGCGGCGCCTTGCGTGTGCTCGCTTTGGCGCGTCGCGAGCTGCCGCAGCGCTCGACGCCGTACACTGTGGAAAATGTAGAACGCGATCTCACATTTCTCGGTTTAATGGCGATGATGGATCCACCGCGCCCGGAGGTCGAAAGAGCCATCCAGGTGTGCAGGCAAGCGGGCATCCGCATCGCCATGATCACCGGAGATTATGGCCTGACCGCTGAATCGATCGCCCGGCGCGTCGGTATGATCTCCACGCCCAATCCGACCATCCTTACCGGGGCCGAATTGGATGGTATGAACGATGCGGAATTACAAACCCTGCTTGCAAAAGAAGTCCTGTTCGCCCGCATGGCTCCCGAGCATAAATTGCGGCTGGTTTCTGCATTCCAGGCGCGCGGAGATGTCGTCGCCGTTACCGGTGATGGAGTTAATGATGCACCTGCGCTGCGCAAAGCAGATGTGGGTATTTCGATGGGTATTATCGGCACCGATGTTGCCAAAGAGGCAGCCGATATTATTTTGACGACCGATAATTTCGGCGCGATCATTTCTGCGATCGAAGAAGGCCGGGCGGTATTCGATAATATCCGTAAATTCATCACCTATATCTTTTCGAGCAACGTGCCCGAGATCCTGCCGTTCATGGTAGCCGGTACCTTCCCATCCATTCCTCTCGCTCTAACCGTCCGGCAAATACTAGCCATAGACCTGGGTACCGATCTATTCCCTGCATTGGCATTGGGCATGGAAAAGCCTGAACCGGATGTGATGCAGCACCCACCTCGTCCACGCAACCAACCTTTGCTGGATCGCAGCCTGTTAGGCCGGTCATTCTGGTTGGGATCGATAGAAGCCGCCCTGTGTTATACCGGCTTTTTTGCAGTCTATTTGCTATCGGGGAACGCGGCCATTTTACAGCTTCCTTTCCTGAATTTGAACCCCATTATGGGAAGCCTGAAACTTACCATTGCGCCCGATTCCGTTTACAAGGTAGCCATCACCGTTTTCCACGCAGGCGTGGTCATGGCGCAAGTCGGCAACGCGTTTGCCTGCCGTTCCTCCAAAACACGCAGCACTTATCTGGGTTGGTTGAGCAACCGATATTTATTGCTAGGAGTGGCGATTGAAATCGCCGTGATCGTGGCCTTGATTTACGTTCCATTTCTCGGAAATGCATTCAACCATGCACAGTTGCCACCACGTTACTGGCTCGGGCTGGGCCTCTTCGGACCCGTGCTATACTCTCTGGAATGGATCCGTAAGGCAATCAGCCGTCGTTTGGATCGGATGCGCGATGACCCGCCGCGCGCATAACGATGAGAGGAGATGCCGGATATGAAAGTTATTGTGATGGGTTGCGGCCGAGTAGGACAGCAAGTCAGCCAGATGTTATCGAACCAGGGCCACGATGTGACCGTAATTGATCATGACGACAATGCGATTGCCAGGCTCGGCCCTGCCTTTAAGGGGAAAGTGGTGCGCGGCATCGGTTTTGACCGTAACGTTTTGCTGGAGGCGAACGTCGATACGGCTGAAGCTTTCGTGGCGGCCAGCTCATCGGACAATGCCAACATTATTGCTGCCCGCATTGCGCGAAATATCTTTCATGTGCCGCGGGTGGTGGCCCGCCTGTATGATCCCCTGCGCGCCGAGATTTATCAACGATTGGGGTTGATCACCATATCGACCACGACTTGGGGCGCCGAGCGCATCTGTGAGGTCGTTACGCACACCGACTTGGATGTAGCCTATACCTTTGGCCGTGGAGAAGTTTCGTTAGTGGTGATCGAAGCGTCGCTGCAATTGGCAGGACGTACCGTGCATCATTTATCAATTTCCGGTGAGATCGAAGTAGTTTCCATTACCCGGGACGGTCAGGCATTCATCCCACTGCTTGGATCTGAGTTCCAGGAAGGCGATCGGATTTACCTGGCTGTGCTCCCGTCGGCAATGGGACGCCTGGAACAAATGATTGGTCTGGAAAGGAGGATGTAACCATGTATGTCATCGTGGTCGGCGGCGGAAATACCGGATCTTACCTTACCAGGCTATTGCTCGATGGCGGGCAGCGTGTCGCAGTTGTCGAAGAGCGTCCTTCGGTCCTCGAAAAACTTAAGCTGGAACTTCCTCCAGAATCGATCATTGAAGGGGATGGCAGTTCGCCATCCGTTCTTGAAAAAGCCCAAATATCCCGCGCGAATGTATTGGCGGCAGTTACCGGTTCTGACGAGACAAACCTGGTCATCACATCTTTGGCGCGCTTCGAGTTCAATGTCCCACGCGTGATCGCACGGGTTAATAACCCAAAGAATACCTGGTTATTCAATTCAGAAATGGGCGTGGACGTCTTTCTAAATCAAGCCGAGATCCTGGCGCAGCTGGTTGCTGAAGAAATGTCGCTGGGCGATATGATGACCCTGCTCAAACTGCGCCGTGGAAATTACTCGGTCGTGGAGGAAAAAGTACCGGCGGGGGCGAAAGGCATCGGTACTGCACTTAAAGAAATTGACTTCAAGGAACAATGTGTGATCGCAGCCATTATCCGGGAAGGTAAAATGACCCTGCCGCGCGGTGACAGTGTATTTCAGGAGGGTGATGAGGTCGTGGCGATAGCCAGCCCGGAAGGTGCGAAGAGACTGGCTGAATTACTGGCATTCCCAGTGTATCCGACACGCGGATAATGAGAGGCCATCTTCAAACTGGGGAGGATTTCGATTTTTGGAGGACAGGTTGCGAAGGTGCGCAACCCCCAAAAGATTTTTCCCTATTTAAAAATGGGTTCCTGGAAAAGCTCGTCAGGCTGATCAGAAATTGACCGAATCCGAATCTTCACGGTATAATACCCTGCTTCTCCGAATTGACACCCAACTCCCGTTTGGAATTCATCACATCAAATTGGACTTGCAATCATCCATAAGTAAGTGAGGAACGACTAGCATGCCTAAAAGAACGTACCAACCCAAGATCCGCCGTCGCATGCGGGTGCATGGTTTTCGCCAGCGCATGGCCTCGGCCGATGGACGCGCGGTGCTCAAACGCCGCCGCCTGCGCGGGCGTTACAAGCTCACCGTCCGCGCCAATGAGCACGTCAAGCGGAACCATTGGTAGATCTCCTGCAGCGTTACGACAACCACAAGCCTCCTCTTTCATGGCGGACGGTTTTCGCCCTATCGAAGAGGGTTGGGTGCAGCGCAAATTCCGGCTGACCCGGTCAGAGGATTTCAAACGGGTGCGGCGTTATGGCAAATCGTATGCACACCCGCTGATGGTATTGGTTGTAAAGGCAAATGACGAAGCCGGGAAGCCAGGTGCAAGCCCAACCAATGTGCGAGTGGGTGTTGCCGCCGGGCGGACAGTAGGACCCTCCGTGAAACGAAACCGTGCCAAACGCCTGATGCGCGCAGCCATGCTTTCGCTTCTGCCTGAAGTAGCCACTGGATGGGACCTGGTCCTGATCGCCCGACCGGCGCTCGCTTCTTCCACTTTGAATGAAACCCGCCAAGCATTGGGTTCACTTCTGCGCCGCTCCAAATTGATCTCCCCTTCTGATGCAGCCTGAATTTTATCTACCGCATGATTACCCGGAAGAGCCGCGCCTGCGGGATTTGCCGACTACGCCTCAGAACTGGGCACGCATCCCTTTGCTGGGTTTGATCCGTTTATATCAAAAGACCCTTTCCCGCGGCCTGCCCGAGGGTACCTGTCGCTTCTATCCATCCTGCTCGCATTACGGATATCAAGCGATCTATAAATACGGCGCACTTAAAGGTTCCTTGATGGCAGGCTGGCGAGTACTTCGCTGCAATCCATTCAATCCCGGGGGATACGACCCCGTTCTGTAGGAGAATACTATATTCTAATGAAACGATTTTTGCTGATCTCTCTCGTATTATTCGGGGCCGTCCTGCTCAGTGCCTGCTCCGGTTCTGCCAACACCTCCAGCTGGCCCGGACTGGCTGCAGACGATAAAATGGCTTATCTCGCCAATGGCTCTTCAATCTATGCTGTCCGCCTCAGTGATGGTACCAAAGCCTGGACGTATACTGGTAAAAGCGGCACACCGCTCTTCTATGCCGACCCCGTGCTTACCACGGACGGGCAATTGCTGGTCGGCAGCGCCGGCCGGGATTATGAATTGACCAGCCTTGACATTGCCACCGGTCAAAAGAAGTGGGCTTTTGTCGCAGGGGACCGTTGGGTGGCTCCGCCCCTGGTCGTCGGGGATACGGTCTATGCTGCCAACAATGACGGAACACTTTATGCGCTCAAACTTGCCACAGGCGACAGATTGTGGGCATTACCCATCAGCCGCGATCTGTGGGGTGCACCCGTGACAGACGGCAAATTGATCTTTGTGAGCTCGCTCGATCATTTTCTCTATGCCGTTGACCCTCTGGAGCACACAATCGTATGGAAGGTTAATCTTGGCGGTTCAGCGCCCGGTTCACCTGTGCTTAACTCCGATGGAACGACTCTTTTCATCGGTTCTTTCGCCAAGAAAATATTTGCAGTTGATTCAGCAACCGGCTCCGTCCGTTGGACGGCAGATACGAAAGATTGGATCTGGAGCGCACCGGCGCTGGGAGGGGATAGTCTCTTTGCGGCGGACATCAGCGGAAATATTTATTCACTCGGTGCACCGAACGGTAAGAACGCTTGGCCCACTCTGCAGCCGGATGGACCGATCACCGGAAGTCCGCTGGTTCTCTCAGGAAGTACATCCCAAGCCGGGGATAGCATACTGGTCGCAACAGAGTCAGGCTCGCTCTTTGCTTTTGACGCCACCGGTGTCAAAATGTGGGAGGTCAACGTTGGTGGACAGATCTACACTTCGCCTGTTGCTGCCGGCGAGCTGATTGTGGTCGCGCCGTTGAATACTGATTTTCTGCTGGCCGCGGTGAGCAAGGATGGCAAACTGCTCTGGAAGTTTACTGGCAAGGAAAAATAAAGGAAGGTACCATGTGGAACGAATTCATTCTCAATCCCTTTACTAATGTATTGTTGTTTATCTACAATATCATCGGTCACGACTTTGGCATTGCGATTATATTGTTTACCATCCTGATCCGCGCGGTTACCTGGCCTCTCAATGCCCAGCAGTTGAAGGGCGCCAAGGTGATGCAGGAATTGCAAAAGGATAAGGAATGGCTGGACATACAAAAGAAATACGCCAAAGACAAAGAGAAGCTGGCCTCGGAACAAATGCGTATCTACAAAGAACGCGGGATCAATCCGTTTGCCTCCTGCCTGCCGACCCTCGTTCAGTTCCCGATCATCATCGGCTTATATCAAAGCATCACCCATGCACTGGCAGCTACACCACTCGGCCTCCTGCAACTGGCGCGCAGCATCTATCCCGCTTTTCTGAACTCCGCACTGCTCATTCCGCTCAACAGTAGATTCTTGTGGATGGATCTCGGCCGGCCCGAAGGCATTCCTTTCCCGGCCGGTTTTTCGTTTGCCTTCCTTCCATTCGGTTTTCCCACTCTGGCCATCATTGTGGCAGCCACAACGTATCTTCAGACCAAACTGACCATGCCACCTTCCACAGGCGGTGGTCCGACCGATCAATCCGCGGCCATGAACAGCATGATGAGTATTTACATGCCCTTGCTGCTGGGGTATTTCGCACTCAATTTTGCTTCCGGTTTGGCAGTCTATTTCGTCACCAGCAATGTTCTGGGAATCGTGCAATACGCCTCGATGGGACGCGTCAATTGGCGCAACCTTTTGCCGGGCGGTGATAAGACACTGCCTGCAAAAAAAGGCGCAAAGAAATGAGCTCAGGGAGGTCAATATGACAGAACGTACGACATTGGAAATCATTGCCCCGACTGTGGAAGAAGCTCTGGCCCAGGGACTTGCCCAACTGGGCCTACCCGCCGATGCGGTCTCTGTCGAGGTGCTGGATTCGGGCAATAAAGGTTTGTTTGGACTAGGTGGACGCCAAGTACGCGTACGCTTGACGGTTAACCCGCTTGGGCAGGAACCGGCCGCTTCGAGTCCGGACAAAAAGCCTGTCAAGACCAAAGTCGAAGGGTCGGCCTCGCGAGCAAAGGGCGCAACCGGGCGGCAAGCAAGTGAAAGCCGCGGATCGATGGCAGGAAAACCACCTGGCAACGCCTCGTCCGCCTATGTACCTGATAAAGTTAAGGGTGAAGCGCAAGGGGTGGCTTCCGGTCCTGCCAGGATCGAAACCAAGATGGTCGAGCCTGTGGGGGATGGTCATGATCCCGTCCTTGACAAGACTGAAGCAACTATCTCCAAATTGCTCTATCACATGGGGCTGCAGGCGCAAATCTCGGCGCATTACGGTGAGGCGCGCGAAGATCGCCGACCGATCATGGTTGATATCCGCGGTGCCGACCTCGGGGTATTGATCGGGCGACGGAGCGAAACCCTGTCGGCTTTTCAGTACGTTGCCTCTTTAATGGTGGGTAAAGAGACCGACCAATTTGTGCACTTAATCGTGGATGTGGAAGGTCATCGCGACCGTCGCGAACGGCAGCTACGGCAATTGGCTCAACGTATGGCGGAGCAGGTAATCAAATCGGGACGCAAGTTGACGCTGGAACCGATGCCCGCTTCTGAGCGTCGAGTCATCCACATGGAACTGCGGGACCATCCCGCCGTGACCACCCAAAGCATGGGCGAAGAGCCGCATCGTAAAATCACCATCCTGCCAAAAGAATAATCATAAACCTCCGAGGTCTTCACCAAGATCCCGGAGGTTTTCTTTTAAGATATCGTCCATTTGGAGTAATTCACAACCTGAAGAAGAAAAATCCGTTGAAGATGGTTCTTTTGTGAAATCCGGGTAATCTGCAGAAAGAATCTTTACACTCTTGCTTCCTTCACCCTCCCCTTCAATTTTTTCACAGCACCCTGGCTAAACCATCACCATTTCCTCGTTTATAATCTATTCATGTTGGAACTCCTCCCTCTTGAACCGGTGGACTATCTAGTTATCGGCCATCTCACCGAAGACTTGACGTCCGCCGGTCGGCGCCTTGGGGGGACAGCCGCGTACTCCGCGCTCACCGCCCGTTCGCTCGGCCTGCATGTGGGGGTGGTCAGTGCGCTCAGTGAAGAGACATCACTAAAGGCTCTAGAGGGCATCCTGGTGGTTAAGATCCCTTCCCCACACAGCACTACCTTTGAAAATATTTACACCAGGGACGGACGAATGCAAGTCCTGCATCATCGGGCCGCGCCGATATCCATAGACAGCGTGCCGGATGTTTGGCGCAAGACCTCCATTGTTCATCTTGGCCCGGTTGCCGGGGAATTGGGTGCAGAATGGTCGGAGGCTGCCGCAAAGAATTTTTCCATGTCTCTTCTCGGAATTACCCCCCAGGGCTGGCTGCGCTCCTGGAATGACGATGGAAAAGTGGTTCCAGGTAAATGGGAATCGGCTGCGACTTTATTACCGCAGGCAGGCGCGGTGGTCATCAGCCGGGAAGAGGTTCAGGGAGACGATGAACTGATCGAATCCATGGCACACCAAACGCGCCTCCTGGCTGTTACGGAAGGCTCGGCGGGCTCGGTGCTTTATTGGAATGGCGACCGCCGCCGCTTCCATGCACCCGAGCTCGATGAGTTGGATGCTACCGGTGCCGGCGATATTTTTGCAACAGCATTTTTCGTCCGGCTATACGCCACGCGCGATCCTTGGGAAGCGGCGCGCTTTGCCACCCAGCTTGCGGCGCGCTCCGTTTTGCGCCCGGGCCTCGATGCGATCCCCACCCAGCTCGAAGTCCAGGAATGTCTCATGGAGGTTATTTAGTGGCCCGCATTTATACGCTCGTCAATCAAAAAGGCGGTGTAGGAAAAACTACAACGGCCATCAACCTCGGCGCATACCTGGCCCATTTCGGTCAACGTGTTCTGGTGGTAGACCTGGATCCGCAGGCCAATGCCACCTCCTGTCTTGGAGTGGATAAGACAACGGTCACCGGTGGCACTTATGAATCTTTGTTGGGTAGTGCGGCGGCACCCTTTATCTTGATGAACGAACGTCTCAGGCTTGCGCTTCTGCCCTCCTCACCTGCGCTGACCGGAGCAGAAGTGGAGCTGGTCGAAGAACTGGCCCGCGAGACACGACTGAAGAAAGCTCTTGAGCCGCTCGTGAATCGGTATGATTACATCCTCGTGGATTGCCCTCCCTCGCTCGGCATTCTGACCATTAACGGTTTGGTTGCCGCGAAAGATGGCGTACTGGTTCCAGTGCAATGCGAGTATCTCGCGCTGGAAGGCCTAGGCCAGCTGACGAGGACAGTTCAACGCGTCCGGTCGGCTCTTTTCCCTGAACTGATCGTGCGCGGCGTTGTAATGACCATGTTCGACCCTCGCACCAATCTCTCCAGTGATGTAGTCACTGAAGTCAATCGTCATTTCCCCGGCCAGGTGTTCAAGGCAATCGTGCCGCGCAGTGTACGTCTTGCCGAAGCACCTTCGTATGGGTTGCCTATTCTGGCCTATGCGCCCTCTTCCAATGGCGCGCAGGCTTATGAAGCGTTGGCCAAAGAATTGCTCAAAGGGGATGGCGTGAAAATTTCAATTCAATTGATCACCGCTCAGCCCGTTAAGAACGTGAAAGCTTAGTACCTATCCGTAAATAGCATAAACCGCTTTCTTGATGGTTTGAAATTCAGAGTTCTCTGCCTGCAGCACGGATGCAGGGTTGCCATACCAAGTGTGGTGAATAAAAGGAGCAAGCATGCCTAAACGTTCCGGCCTCGGCAAAGGTCTCGACGCGCTCATCCCCGGTGGTTCGTCTGCTTTAAGCGAGGGAGGTGTAACGCAGGTCTCGATCGATGCGATCACACGCAACCCGCGACAGCCGCGCCAAACCATTAAAGATGCTGAACTTGATGAATTGGCAAGCTCCATTCGTGATTATGGAGTGATCCAGCCGCTAGTCGTTTCCCCGGCCCTCGGTGGTACCTATACGCTTATCGCGGGGGAACGCCGCTGGCAGGCTGCCCGCCGGGCCGGACTCAGAACCGTCCCGGTTGTCATCCGCAACGCCAGCGACCAGCAATTTCTTGAATTGGCCTTGATTGAAAACGTCCAACGTGCAGATTTGAACCCCATTGAAGAAGCTGAGGCCTTTCATGACCTTGTAAAGGAATTTGGACTTTCTCATGAAGCCATCGCCGGACGAGTAGGCAAGAGTCGCGTGGCGGTGACTAATACGCTGCGCTTGCTGGAGGCCACCTCGGCTGTAAAGCAGGCCCTGGTTGACGGAAAGATCACGGAAGGTCACGCCCGTGGTTTGTTAGCGCTGACCTCGGCCAAGGCTCAGGAAGTCGCTTTGCATCGGGTGGTCAACCTCGATTTAAGTGTACGGCAGACCGAGTTATTGGCGCGTAAACTCTCGGGCCGTAAACCTGCCTCCCGAAAGAGGCCTGCCCGAAACCCGGACGTGAGCGATATTGAGAAACGGTTGCGCGCCAGCCTGGGGACAAAAGTTTCGCTCAGGCATGGCAAGAAAGGCGGCGCGCTCACGATCCATTATTACTCGGATGAAGAGTTGGATGCCTTATTGGAAAAGCTGTTGTAAGAGCCCAGCGGGGCAATCCCAGGCATTAAGTGATGATCATAAAGCTCTCCTCATCCAAATATTTTTTGCGTCCTATTGATGTGCTACAGCCATGCCAACCCATATTGTTTTTATTTTTTTAGATTATCACTTTGCCGGTGAAGTATCCGGGGTGAACAATGAAAATTCTATATAACGCACGTATCCATACCCTTGATAAGGCTCATCCGCTGGCCTCGGTGATTGCAATGGATCAAGGAGTGATCGCTGCAGTCGGCGGTGATGATCTACTGTCTGAATTTGGCCGGGCCGATAAACAAGACCTGCAAGGAAGTACGGTATTGCCTGGGCTGATCGACGCGCATTTGCATCTGCAGAATTATTCCCTTTCACTCCAGAAAATCGACTGCGAGACGGATACACTCGAAGAATGTCTGCAGCGGGTTAAAGAGAGGGTTCATAAAGCCAGGGCGGGCGAATGGATTTTGGGGCATGGATGGAACCAAAATAGTTGGAGGAATTGGCCCACTGCGACAGACCTTGACCACATAGCGCCAAACAATCCCGTTTTTCTGACAGCGAAATCATTACATGCAGCCTGGGTGAATAGCGCGGCGCTGAAACTTGCCGGGGTCGGCGCGGGGACACCCGATCCAAAAGACGGGCAGTTTCAGCGGAAAGCGAAAGGCGAACCGACAGGCATTCTGTTGGAGAAGGCCATGTCTTTAGTAGATGATTTTGTACCCGAGCCGGGCCCGGCGGCCCTTGCTGAAGCCATAGAGAAGGCCCAACCGATCTTGTGGAAGATGGGCTTGACGGGGGTCCATGATTTTGACAAACGGGATTGTTTCCTGGCGTTGCAGGAGCTCCATGCGCAGCAGCGGTTGAAATTGCGCGTTACGAAGAATATTCCGGTTGAGCTGCTTGAGCATGCCTCCAAGATCGGCTTGCGTACCGGCTTCGGTGATGACTGGCTGCGCATAGGTTCCGTCAAAGCTTTTATGGATGGAGCGCTGGGACCTCGCACAGCGTCCATGTTCCAACCTTATATTGGCGAACCGGAAAACAAGGGCAACCTCATTTTAGATAGCGAGCAGCTGTTTGAATTTAGCCGTCATGCCGCGGATGTGGGTCTGGGTATGACCGTCCACGCCATCGGTGACCGAGCGAATCACGAGGTATTAAACGCGTATGAACAGCTGCGCGCTTATGAAACCGAGAAAGGCCTCCCACATCTGCGCCATCGCATCGAACATGTTCAAGTGCTCCATCCCGACGATGTGCCGCGGCTGGCGAAATTAGACATCATCGCCTCCATGCAGCCGGTGCATGCCACGTCAGATATGATCATGGCCGACAAATATTGGGGCGAACGCACTTCCCTGGCTTATGCGTGGAAGACCCAACTGGATGCCGGAACTCATCTGGTTTTCGGCTCGGACGCGCCGGTCGAGTCGCCGAACCCGTTCCGCGGCATCTACGCCGCTGTCACTCGTCGAAGAGCGGATGGCTCACCGGGTCCCGAAGGCTGGCACCCTGAACAGAAATTGAGCATGCAACAAGCAATCGAAGGATTTACCACCGGCGCCGCTTACGCGGCTTACGCTGAAAACCGACAGGGCAGCCTGGCCGCAGGCAGGCTTGCCGATTTAATCGTCCTGGAAAAAGACCCATTCATCTGCAATCCTGAAGAAATGAAGGATTTACAATCTTCTGCTACAATGGTTGCTGGTGAATGGGTTTTGGAAATTTAAAGGTTAAACCGTATGGCGCTGAACGTAAGCGGACCCGCCTCTCTGTGGCAAGGGGCAGGGGTTTTGAAAAGACGAACTCAGCGGCGGATGAAATTCCCTCTCTATAAGGGAGAGGGTGTGGATGAGGGAGATGGTCCCTATGGCAAATGAAAGATCTCAGTTAACTCCTGAAATGCTCGTACCAAGATTGGGGGAGGCTCTTGTTCGGTCAGAACACATCACCGAGATAGATCTAAAAAAAGCCCTGGCTTATCAACAGGAGCAGATCGCTGAAGGCAGGACAATCCTGCTCGGTCAAGCTCTTCTGGACTTGAAATTAATTGATCAATCCACGCTTGATCAGGCTGTAACTGAACAGATCATTCAATTGCGCTCGGCGCTGCAGGCCGCCAACCGGACCCTTGAGCGGCGAGTTCAAGAACGGACTTCAGAATTGCAGGGAGCCCTTGAGCGTCTGTCGGAACTAAGCCAAATGAAGGCTAATTTTGTAGCTAATATTTCACATGAGTTGCGTACTCCGTTAACCCATGTCAAAGGTTACCTTGAGTTGATGGTAACCGATTCGCTCGGCCCGCTCACGGATGAGCAGCGCCATGCAATGCAGGTCAGCCAGAAGGCGTCCGATCGCCTGGAAAACCTGCTCGAAGATTTGATCATGTTCTCGCTGGCCTCGCGCGGCGAAATGAGCGTGAAGCAGGATTCTCTGGATATCCGCCGGATGGCAAACCTGGCGACGAAGAACGCAAGCCAGAAAGCAGAAGAACGCGGCGTAGATGTGCACATCGCAGCTAAAGAACATTTACCCCTGGTCCAAGGGGACCCGGAAAAGATCATGTGGGTATTAAACCAATTGCTCGATAATGCGGTCAAATTTACCCCGTCCGGTGGGCGTGTTGTGATCAGCCTTAAGGAGGAAAGCACCAACCTGATCATGGTCTCCATCACGGATACAGGCATTGGCATCCCCGCGCAGCGTTTAGATGAGATCTTCGAGCCTTTCCACCAACTGGATGCGTCTTCGACACGCAAGGCAGGAGGGACTGGTTTGGGCCTCTCACTCGTACGGCAAATCGTCGAAGCGCATGGCTCTTTGCTTGACGTGAATTCCATCGAAGGCAAAGGCACTACTTTTAAGTTTCCACTCCTGGTCGTTGCAGACGAAAGCAAGAAAAAGCACCGCCCTTAGATTATGCCGGTAAACCTCCAGGCTTTAGAATACACGTATTCCATTCTGCAGGCTGTCAGCCTCAAAGCAGATTGGAAGGCTGCGCTGGATACGCTCCTGGCCTCTGTGCGTGAGGAGTTTGTCTATGACAATGTGGCCGTCTATCTGCTCGACGCAGAAGGTAAAAGTCTCGATGTAGGTTATGCGCGTGCGGTGGGACGGGGCAAGCAGGCCGAGGCAGATGTCAGCTGGGGGGAGGGTATCGCTGGAAAAGTGATCGCAAAGAAAGAGATGATCGTTAATGAGCCGAGCCTTCGTCCGCGTAAAGATCGCCTTAATCTCCCTTATACGATCGGTCTGCCGCTTTTTATGGCGGGTCGATTATGCGGCGTGGTGCTCTTCGTCCGGTTCGGCGGACCGGCTTATTCGCAGGCTCATCTCCGTATGGCAAAGTTGGTCGCCATGCTGGCGGCCTCCATGCTCGAATCGAAGGCCCTGCAGGAAGCGCGCGCCAGCCTGGAGTCGGTTCAACGCCAAATGCGCCTGCAGGATGATTTTGTCTCAACCATCTCGCATGAACTTCGCACCCCGCTTGGTTTCATCAAAGGCTACAGCACCAGCCTGCTGCGGGATGACACGAAATGGGACGAGAAAACCCAACACGAATTCCTTTCCATTATCGATGAGGAGACTGACCGGCTAACCCAACTTATCGAAAATATGCTTGAATCAGCGCGTCTGCACAGCAGGACCGTTAAATTCAAATTCCAACCGCTGCGGCTCGATGCCCTCGTTCGTGACGTGACTACCCACGTCCGGGCACACAATACCGAACTTGTGGTGGACCTGGATTTTGATATCGTTCCACCTATTCTCGGTGATAGCGTACAGCTCTCGCAAGTCTTCGAAAATTTATTCAGCAACGCCATGAAATATGCGCCTGGTTCTCCAATATTTATCGGGATGCGCCGCACCGAAAAGAAAGTACGGGTAAGTTTCCGAGACCAGGGACCCGGCATACCCGATGAGTTTCTTCCATTTATTTTCGAACGATTTTATAGAGTTCCTGGTGAGCGTACGGTGACCGGCACAGGCCTCGGTCTCTATATATGCAAACAGATAATTTTGGCGCATCATGGTAAGATTTGGACTGAATCGGTATTAGATAAGGGTACAACCTTCACCGTTGAACTGCCGGTCGACTCGCAATTATGATCTGGTCTCATTTCTTCACCTTAACCGGTTTACCCCTGGAGAACACGGAATCTCCAAGTTTGACCTCCCGCCGCGGCCTTCGGTCATGGCAGGAAGGACGTACCCATCGGGTTGAATTACCTTTGAATGCGGAAATTCAGCCACTTAGGCAAGGAGGAACTAATGTCCAAATGCATTCTCATTGTTGATGACGAGCCTCGTTACCTGCGCCTGCTGGAAGTCAATCTAAAAACAGAGGGCTATACTGTTGTAACTGCCGCAGACGGCTTGCAAGCCATAGAAGTATTCTCGGCTCAACCCATTGATCTGATCCTTCTGGACATCATGATGCCGCGTCTCGATGGGTTCGCCACTTGTCAGCGCATCCGGGAGTTCTCGAATGTACCGATCATTATGCTGACTGCCAAAGGCGAGGAAAACGACCGGGTTAAAGGACTGGATCTCGGGGCGGATGATTACCTAGTCAAGCCATTTTCTGCAACCGAACTCCTTGCGCGTGTTCGTGCCGTGCTTCGGCGTGCCCAGCTTCCCACGGAACACGGACAGGAACGATTCTTCACTCACGAGAATCTCAAGATCGATTTCGCCCGAGCCGAAGTATGGCGTGATGACCAGCCCGTTTCGCTCTCCGCGACTGAGTATCGTCTGCTGCTCCAATTTGCCCATAACATCGGCAAGATCCTTACTTCCGAAGACCTGCTGACCACGGTATGGGGACCTGAATATAAGACGGATAAAGAAATCCTGTGGGTCAGTATTGCCCGCCTGCGACAGAAACTGGAAGATGACGCACACACCCCGCGCCATATCGTCACCCGTTCTGGCTTGGGGTATTTCATGCCACCCATCGAGCCGTGAGGAGTTTTTATGGCCGGGAGCAATATCCTTCTTATTGATGGGGATTTCGCCAGCCGCCATTACCTCGCCCGGGCTTTGATTAAAGAGGGGCATCATGTTCTGCAGTCCGTCTCCGGCAAGGAGGGGCTGATCTCAGCCTGGCGCGACCGCCCCGATCTTATTATCGTTGATCCGGTTATGGAAGATATAACGGCAGAGCAGCTGGCCAGCCGCCTGCGTTCAGATGCACGCACGGCAAAGATCCCGCTGATCGCATTGAGCAGTGATCCGCAGCCAGGGCGCGCTGTGGCATGTAAGGAAGCCGGGTTCAATGAATATTTGGTCAAGACTTCACAGGCTTTACCTTCTTTAATTGATACGATAACACGTCTCCTGGGTGGTGCAGAAGTTGCCATAAAAGAAGGTGGGCTGTTGATGGTCTTTATGAGCGCTAAGGGAGGCACCGGTACCTCGTCCCTGTGTGCGAACATTGCCATGAATATCAAACAGAACCAGCAGGAGGCAAAGGTTGTGGTCGTAGACCTGGTCCTCCCGATCGGTTCGATTGCCGGAATAGTCGGTTATGAAGGCGATAAAAACCTTGTATCGATAGCACAGCAGCCCGCCTTGGAGACGACGCCCGAATATTTTCACCATACTCTGATGGAGCTGGCGATCTGGCGTTTTCACTTATTAGCCGGGTCTCCAAATCCTGAACGGGGTAACGAGCTCGCCGTTGCACGGATCGCCGATATTGTATCTGTACTCAAATCAACTTACGACTTTGTCCTGCTCGACCTGGGTCGTTCGCTTTCGCACATCAGCCTGCCGTTGATCGAACATGCAGACCTGATCGCTTTGATCGTCGGCGCTGACCTGAGCACAGTCACCCTGACAAAAACCGTTTGGGATTATTTGCAAACCAAGGGTGTGAAAGCTGCCTCCGTTTTCATGTTCATGAATCGCTCCATCGGACTGGAAGGGTTAACAAAACCGGAGGCGGAAAAAATAATCGGCATTCCGATCAAATCCTCCATGCCATATTTGGGAGGAAACTTTGCCCTGGCTAACAACCAGCACCAACCATACTCACTCAAATTCCCCAAAGACACAGCTTCCATCGTATTAAGTGATGCGGCGCATCAGATGGTCGATCTTGCAATACGTCTGCGCACCGGATGAAACGGGGGGCCCGCTGCGACCTCACTTGCTCAAGCCGGCGGTCTGAGCAATTATGCATTCCCAATTGACATTCACGTTTCAACCTTTAATAATGCAACATTCATTGTTCTTCCAATAACCGCACCGGAGATTCATTATGACGATAGAATTCGATGAAAAAGGCAAGTTCTTTACGGATGTAGTTCCAAAGATTGCCATGCGTGCCGCCGTTCAGACCACCAGTCAGTTTGTGCGCGGCAAGGTTCATGTGAGGCAGGGAGAACGTTTGAAAGACGAGCTGGATCGTGAAGAGCATTTTCTTGCGGTAACCGATGCAATCATTTTTGGAGCGGACGGACAGGTATTATTCCAGGCTCCCTTTCTGGCCATAAGGCGTTCACAGATCGTTTGGGTGCTGCCGGACCAGGAAGAGTAACAAGGATTTATCATATTGTCTAAGCCAAACCCAGATTTTTCCCCAAAGACATTTAATTGGGTGTATCCTGGTCTACTCAACAAGCCATAAAGGTTAGGTTTCATGACTCAGCCAGCTTCCTCCAATGCCGCGCGGTTCTCTGCCGCTGACCTGACAAAACTCAAACGCTATTTGATCGATTCGCTTTCACGTGGGATCGAGAGCGAAGGAGTTTCATCCGAGCACCGCTCGGAATTCATTAAACTCCACTTGAATGAGGTATACGAACAGGCACACCTTAACCTGCCGGGAGATGTTCAGCGCGTGATCTTTCAAGAGGTGCTGAACGATATGATGGGCTTCGGACCGATCCAGCCATTGTTGGACGACCCAGAGATCAGCGAAGTCATGGTCAACAGCCCCAAGAAAATTTATGTCGAAAAGCAGGGACAGCTGATACGCACCAATGTCATGTTCGACGACGACGCACACGTCATGCGGATCATCGACCGCATCATCCTACCTCTCGGACGACGCATCGATGCCGACAGTCCTACGGTCGACGCGCGCCTGCCCGACGGCTCGCGCGTCAACGCCGTAATCCCGCCGGTCGCGCTGGATGGGCCCTCCCTTACCATCCGTAAATTCCTTAAAGATAAACTCAGCACCGACCAACTGGTGGAATTAGGCACTCTCACCCAAAACATGGCGGAATTCCTAAGGGCGTGCGTAGTTGGGCGTTTGAATATCGTTATTTCAGGCGGGACAGGTTCGGGTAAGACCACGCTACTAAACGTGCTGTCCGGATTTATTCCCGAGAATGAACGAATTCTCACGATCGAAGACGCCGCCGAGCTTCGGCTTCAACAGGAGCATGTCCTGAGGCTGGAGACCAAAACCGCAAATTTGGACGGCAGCGGAGAGACAACGGTCCGCGACCTAGTACGCAACTCATTGCGCATGCGTCCCGACCGCATTGTAGTTGGCGAATGCCGAGGCGGTGAAGCTTTGGACATGTTGCAAGCCATGAACACAGGTCACGATGGATCGCTTACCACGCTGCATGCCAATTCTTCACGCGATGCCCTCTCGCGACTCGAGACCATGGTGCTGATGGCCGGGGTGGAACTGCCTCTCAAAGTCGTACGCCAGCAAATCTCTTCCGCCGTTGATCTTATTGTCCAGCAATCGCGCCTGAAAGACGGATCTCGTAAAATCACCGCCATCACCGAGGTAGCAGGTATGGAGGGTGACATTATCGTGACCACCGATATTTTCAAGTTCGAGCAAACGGGGATCGCGGAGGGCGGTAAAATACTTGGTGAGATAAAAGCCACGGGCATCCGTCCACAATTTTCACCGAGGCTGGAAGCAGCCGGCTTTAAGCTGAGTTCCGATCTCTTCGGCACTTCGATTGCCGACTTGCTCACTAACCGTCAGCGGCGATGAATAGATGCCTGAACGTTCTCTGCTATAATTGTCTGTAATAGAAATAATCCTGCGGTGATGCAGTTTTTCCAAAAATACCTGCCTGCCTAAGACGTCGTGCCGGCGGTTGTAAGAAGAATCGTTGATTTCTTTCGAAGACTGCCACTCTGCGAAACCGGGTACGAAGAATTTTCTATAACTGAAAAATTAAATCAAACTGACATATGGATATTCGTTCCCAAACCACACTTCGTACCAAAAAATTGGGGGTATTAATCCGTGATGTGCGGCTGGCTGCGCGCCGTAACCTGGATGAATGCGCCAAAGCCTTAGGTGTGACGAAGGGTGTTTTTCGCGCTTACGAAGAAGGGCGGCGCGCCCCTTCGCTTCCCGAGCTCGAGATCCTGGTTTATTACCTTAAGCTGCCCATTGACCATTTCTGGGGCAAAGCATCGATTTCTGAAGATAAGCCAGCGACTGAACCTCTGGACCTGCCACAGCTTATAGAATTACGCCAGCGTATGATCGGTGCGCTGCTCCGCCAGGAGCGCAACAATGCCAGCGTCTCCATAAAGGCATTAACTCAAGATACGGGCATCCCGACCGGGCGCATCAAATCCTATGAACTCGGCGAACGCGCCATCCCGGTCCCTGAACTGGAAGCCCTGCTTACAGCACTTGGCAGCCGCATCGAAACCTTCTTCGACCAGAGCGGACCCGTCGGTGAATGGATGACCAACCAGAAATCAATGCAGCAATTTCTGGACCTGCCCAAAGAACTACAAGCTTTCGTCTGCCAGCCTGTAAACCGTCCATATCTCGAATTGGCGATTAAGCTTAGCTCCATGTCTACAGATAAATTGCGCTCGGTGGCTGAAGGTTTGCTGGACATCACGCTTTAAAATACCTCGAACGATGGGACATTTGTAAACTATGACGAATGAATCGGAACTTAAAAAATTATCGGAGAACGGTAAACAGGCCTTTGAGGCCGGGGAATATGAATCCGCGGCAGCACTTTTCGAAAATGCCGCACAGGGTTACAGCTCCTTGAACGATCCTGTCAACGCCGCCGAACTGAAAAACAATAGAAGCGTCGCCCTTTTAAAAATGGGCAAGGCGCAGGAAGCGCTCGAGGCGGTTCTCGGCACCCAGGATGTTTTTGCTCAAGCCAAGGACCTCAAACGCCAAGGCATGGCGGTTGGCAATCAAGCAGCCGCGCTGGAAGCTCTCAAGCGATTCGACGAAGCCTATGCTGCGTACGAACAATCGGCTGGAATTTTTGCCGAGGCGGGGGAAGGAGATTTGCGTTCCATGGTTCTCAAATCGGCAGCGGGAATTAAACTCAAGCGCGGCAAGGTGGCAGACTCAGCCTTCAAAATGATCGGTTCGCTAGAAGCTAAAGAGAAACCATCTCTCTTCGAACGGATCCTCAAGTTCACCCTTCGATTCATACAAAGATGATCGCGATCAACAAATCGGCATCCTTAAGGGCGGGCCTACAGGTCCGCCCGGCGGTTTCATCGGACCAACAGGAGATTGCTGATCTTATCTTATTTTCGTCGCATGTCCACCGGCACCTCGATTGGCGAACCCCGCTTGACTGGATCGGTTATTCGCCTTACTGGGTATTGGAAGAGGGCGGGCGCCTGGTTGGTGCACTGGCCTTCCCGCCTGACCCGGACTCGATCTCCTGGATCCGCCTCTTTGTCTACGCTTCACAACATTCCGGGTCCTCCGTCTGGCTGCCGTTATGGAATGCCGCGCGGCGTGAACTTGCCGCAGCCGGTGGTGCTACCGTTGCCGTGATCGCGACCCAACGCTGGTTTGATTCGATCCTGGTCGAAAACGGATACTTTCTCCATGGACATATTACCCTACTCGAATGGAATAACCAGCCCAAGGTACCTACTCCCGTCCCTTCCAATATCAATCTGCGCGCCATGACTTTGGATGACCTGCCGAGCGTTGTTGAGGTGGATTCTGCTGCATTTGAGCCTCTTTGGCGGAACTCATTCGGTGCATTAAGCAGGGCTTACTCGCAGGCATCGCATGCTTCCATCGCCGAAGATGATTCGGGTATCGTTGGATATCAACTTTCGACCGGAGCGCCACTAGGGGCTCACCTGGCCCGTTTGGCGGTGAAGCCCGAAGTGCAGGGACGCGGGCTTGGAGCGGCATTGGTCGATGATCTTATTATCCAAATACAAAATAGCGGGGGCTCGCGATTAACGGTCAACACCCAGGCTGATAATGCGGCTTCGCTTGCGCTGTATCTCAGACTCGGTTTTCATCGCACCGGCGAACAATATCCGGTTTATACGCTTCCCGTGGAATGAAGGTGTACCCCTTCATTAAAGGGGCCAGCCTCATCAACCTATCCTGGCGACCTGTGCTGGGAAAGAACGGCCTGCCATGTCGCTCGTTCCAGGGTGGAGGTAAGGGAGAAACGATCGCGAATTAAAGAACTGAGTTGGAGAACCACCATGAAGGCTTATGAATCAGGCTGGGAAAACAAACAGGGTATTAAGTTCTACGTCCGCGGCTGGGAACCGCGGGAAAAACCGAAAGCCGTTGTGGCTTTGGTCCACGGGCATGGTGAACATGTGGGTCGCTATACCCACGTTGCCGAGGCCTTTACAAAAGCGGGATACGCCCTGACTGGTTTTGATCTGCGCGGGCACGGCAAATCGGGCGGACCACGCGGCAACACCTCAAGCTATGATGCATTGATGGACGATATTGCAGATTTCCTGGCGCTGGTCGCGAAGCGTTATCCGAAGCTTCCGGTGTTCCTGTATGGTCACAGCTTGGGGGGCAATCTCGTTCTTAATTTTACATTGCGCCGCAAGCCCAAAGTGGTGGGTGCGATCGTGACCGCTCCCTGGCTAAGACTAGCTTTCGATCCCCCCGCTGTTCAAGTCACATTAGCCAGGGTGATGGATAAAATCGCTCCGGGGTTCACCCAAAATTCAAAGCTGGATACTGGCAGGCTTTCACGTGATGCGCAGATCGTTAAAGCCTATAACGATGATCCGCTGGTGCATGACAAGATTTCGGCCCGGCTGTATGTAGGCATGTACGATTCCGGGCTTTGGGCGCTCGAGCATGCCGGCGAGTTTCCGATCCCACTTCTGCTTATGCACGGTACGGCTGACCGGTTGACTTCAGCGCAAGCCAGCCACGAGTTTGCCGAGCATGGGGGAAAGAAAGTCACCTGGCGCGCCTGGGAGGGCTGGTATCACGAGATTCATAACGAGCCTGATAAGGCCGAAGCCTTGAAAGTGATGACAGCCTGGATGAACGCGCGTATAAAAAAGAAATAAGTCTTTTCCGTCCATGCTGGACAAAAAGCCTTGACCATGAGAAAATTTTGCGCCTACGTAGTCGGTTGAAAGTTTTCCCGAAGGATTTTCCCTCCGCAAGGTTTAACCCGGTGGGCCAGGAAATAGCATTGGGATTTTGTATCTCGATGGTAGCGGGTCGAATTTCGCAAAAGTCACGCCGCACTTCCTGGATGAGTTCCAATCTATAAATGATGAGGTGATTGAATGAGTAAAAAGGATAGAGAAGGTATGAGCAAGCGTCAGGAATTCCGTGAAAAGCGCCGCCGAGCCGAACAGCGGAATCGTTGGATCTGGATCGGATCGATTACCTTGCTCGCTTTAGTGATCGCATTTTTTTTGATTTATCCACAGCTCAAGCCCTTAGCCGCCGTACAGCCAGCTACACCCATCGCGCGCCCAAACGTAAACCGTAACAGCTCCGGCGACCCCAACGCGCCAGTCAAGCTGGTCGAATTTTCCGATTACCAATGTCCCTTCTGTAAGAATTTTTGGAAAGAAACCGAAGCCCAGGTCATCGATGCCTATGTAAAACCAGGCAAAGTGTTATTCACCGCCCGCTCTGCCGGTAATTTTGTGAGCGATAACGCCAACAGTGCATCGGGCGGATCAGATACGGAATCACTCGCATCCGCAGAGGCAGCTTATTGCGCGGCAGACCAG
This sequence comes from Anaerolineae bacterium, assembly GCA_041498515.1. GTDB lineage: Bacteria > Chloroflexota > Anaerolineae > Anaerolineales > Villigracilaceae > Fen-1038. The sequence goes on along the minus strand of JBGQIO010000004.1, from coordinate 6,259 downwards.
AATAAGTATTGGGAAATGAATGATGCATTGTTCACCAACGTATTAGGAGAAGCCGATGGTATTTCCTTTACGCCGCGCCGTCTGCAAGCCATCGCGCAAAGTATCGGCCTGGATATGAACACCTTCAATTCCTGTTTTTCCAACACAAAATATGAGAACCAGGCAAAACAGGATCTACTGGATGCCGTAAAAGCCGGGCTTAACGGCACGCCTTTCTTTGTGATCACTTACACTGCGAATGGCCAGACAAAAACCGATACGATTGACGGTGCTCAGGCGTTCTCCGTCTTTCAGCAGAAATTGGATGCAGCCCTTACAGCGACTGGTGCTAAATAGAATACGCATGCTAGCAGGTTTTTGTTCTACAATAACAGAAAAGGCCGCAGATAATTTCTGCGGCCTTTTGTAATTCGAGGATCGATAGTAAACAAGAACTATATTCCCGGCAGCGTTAACGATTAGGCCGAACGATCAGTTCCGCTCGGCTTCACGCCGAATCAATGCCCAGAGAGCCTCCACGTGTTGACGTTCTGTTGTAATACCGCCGATGGAGATCCGTACCATCCAGCGGCCATCCAGGATTGCGGGAGTGAGATAAGCGCCGCCGGAGCGGTTCACACGCTCAGCCCAGTCCAACGTATGCTTATCCAATTCTTCGCCTTGCAATCCGGAAGGTTCATGTCGTACGCAGACTGTCTGAAGGGAGACGGGAGCTAGTACCTGCCAGTTCCCTGCGGCCTGCACTTGCCCGGCCAGCCATCGAGCGTTGGTGATATCGCGGCGGAGACGGGCTTGCAGTCCTTCCACACCCTGTTCGCGGATCAGGCACCATAATTTTAGCGCACGAAAGCGGCGGCCTAAAGGGATACCCCAATCGCGCAGGTTCCTCACCTGGCTGTCCACGCCGCTTTGTAAATAGCTGGGATTGGTGCTCATGACCCGCATGAGGTGCTGTGGGTCACGAACAAAGTAGAGCGAACAGTCGAACGCTGCACCGAGCCATTTGTGGGCATTCAACACCAACGAATCGGCACTTTCAATGCCTTTCCACATCCATCGGCATTCAGGCAGGATCATGGCTGAACCGGCCATTGCCGAGTCGACGTGCAGCCAAAGATTTTGTGGCCGGGCGATCTCCGCGATCGCATCCAACGGATCAAGTGCGGTGGTAGTCGTCGTGCCTGTGGTCGCAACGACCGCGCAAGGAATGAGGCCGCGTTCGCAGTCAATACGGATTGCCTCGGTCAGCGCATCGGGCTGCATAGCATAGTTCTCATCAACAGCAATGACGTGGATGTTCGCGCGGCCAATCCCTGCCAGTAATGCGGCCTTTTCGACGGAGCTGTGACTATGCTCAGAAATGTAGATAATCAAAGGCTGGGCTTCACCCTGTAAGCCGCCGCGGGCCAGCGAGAAGTTCGAGGCACGCTCGCGGGCACACAATAGGGCGACCAGTGTGCTGGTCGATGCGGTGTCCTGTATGACCCCCTTCCAACCCTCGGTAAGGCCCACCATCTGTCTAACCCAATCGGTTACGAGTTCTTCCAATTCCGTTAACGCCGGGCTGGATTGCCAGGATAGCCCCAACACGCCCAGGCCCGTGCTAAGGTAATCGCCCAATACGGAAGCCAGCTCATTGTTGCCTGGAAAATAACCAAAGAAGCTTGGATGCTGCCAGTGAGACAATCCCGGAACGATAACAGCATCGAGATCGCGGAAGATGCCTTCGAACGATTCCGGTTGGGTGGGGGGGGCGGCTGGGAGCAACGCGCGTACCGCACCCGGATCGAGCGGCGACCTTACCGGCAAATCGCCCACATGAATGCGGTAATCTGCGATCCAGTCGATCAATTCGTGACCGTAGCGGCGGAATTCTTCGGGATCCATATTAAAAGCCCTCGCTCACTTCTTTTCTTTTGCCATCTTGGTATCTTTCCCGGCGGCCCGGTTCTCCAGCAGTTCCAGTACAAATAACAACGACGACAACCGGTTGAGATATTGCTGCAAAGCCGGATTGGTGATTTCTTTTTTGTCGAATAGTTCCACCACGCGCCGTTCCGACCGGCGGACGACCGCTCGCGCCAGAGATAAGGCCGCGCCGCCCGCTGAATCTCCCGGCACAATGAATTCGTCCGGCATTTCCACAATTTTACTTAATTCGTCGGTTTGCTCCTCCAACCAATCCACGCGCCGGGCATCGAAATGGAACTGTTGCGTGTTTTCCTGCGTGGCAGCCACTTCAGCCATCAGCCGGTATAAGTCCCGCTGTGCTTCGAGCAGGAGCGGCCCACAGCGCGCATCATGCGCCGTGGCGCGGGCCAAGCCCAGGCTCGCAGAAGATTCATCCAAGGTCCCAATGGCTTCCATACGGGCATGGTGTTTGGCGATCCGTCCCTTGCCAAGCAGGCCGGTGGTCCCATCATCCCCTTTGCGTGTGTAAAAGGACATGCTTGGATTATAATCTCACCTCATGCAGATATAAGGAAATAAACGATTTAAATATAGACCATCGGGCAATCAAACTTCATGTAAACCAGGCCTCTCATCCCAATAAAAGAATTTCTCACCGGAACACTGCGCAACATCACTTATCATTTTATAAGAGAGAGATGCAAATCCCAACTCCAGACAATCGGTTTACCCATATCGTATCGCTCTTGTTGGCCGGGATAGCCGTGCTCATGCTGGTTCTCACTCCATTCTGGGCGGTGCAGTGGTACCGCACCCCGTTCCTCGGAATGGTGCTGGAACCCAATAATGTTGTAAGCCAAATCAAGGAGCCAACATGGCCGGCGCGCAATAACGGTGTGGTGTTTGCCGACCGCCTTTTGGCTTTGAACGGTCAGCCGATATCCGGATCAGACACGATCATAAATTTCATGCAGCAAAATGGGACGAAGCCGGTGCGGGTTTCTTTTTCGCACCGCGCCGGTGGAACTTTCGAGCTTACCATCACCCCGCTCGTGCATCCGCCTTTTGCGGACTTGGTTACCTACTTCGTCATCCCGTATGTTGTCGGCCTGGCTTTCCTTGCCATTGGCCTTTGGACTTACACGCTGCGCCGTGACCTACGGGCCAGCCGCGCTCTGCTGGCGTTCCTATCCGGCCTGAGTGTGATGACCTCCGGCTTTCTGGACATGGACACCACTCGACATGCGGTCTTGCTTTGGGCTTTAAGCCTGGGCGTGTCGTCTGCCGGCCTGGCTCATCTTGCACTGTTATTCCCTCAACCCGTGAGCTTTGTTTTACGCTGGCCGCGCCTGCGTTTTCTCTTTTGGGGTATCTTCTTTCTGCTTGCCGTTCCAACCACATTGGCGATCATTCGCCCAAGCGATCCATATTTTTATATCAATACCTGGCAGTGGGGATATTTGTTCATCACTGTTGCGGTGTCACTTTTCCTTGGGTTATTAGTCTATCGCCTCTTCGACACTCATTTGCCCTTTGTACGCCAGCAAAGCCGTGTCATCATCTTCGGCGCCATCATCGCTTTTCTACCGGCGGTTTCCTATATTGCGCCACTTGCTTTCGGAGTTTTTACTCCATTCTATGCCTGGTTGATCTTCCCTGCGCTGATCGTCTTCCCTCTTTCCATCACTTACGCCATACTTCGTTATCGACTGCTGGATGTTGATCGCTTCTTTTCACGCGCCCTCGCCTATCTGGTGACCATTGGCGCAGCCCTGGCAGCCTTCTATGGGTTGCTGATACTGTTTTCGATTTTTGTAGAGAACCAGCTCCGTGCGAGTGATCCGCTGGTCATAGCCGCTTATCTTCTAGTACTGGTCGTAGGTCTCAATCCTTTGCGAGCTTTAATCCAACGCGGCATTGACCGTCTATTCTACCGTTCCCCCGCCGATTATCGGCGCGCCCTCAGCAGCCTTTCGCGCAGCCTAGTCATCACACCCGACCTAACACAGACGCTGCGCACGCTGGAGGCGCAGATCACCCAGGCACTCTCGCCCGAAAAATTTCTTATTTATCTTTACAACGATGATTTGGGAGAATACCTACCGCACGCCACCCAGGATATTTCGGTGCCTCCGTATGAGGTAGGAGATCCGCTGATCAACGTACTCGCCTCTTCCCGGGCACCCATCTGGTTCCCAACCAACGGGCCTCTCCCACAGCCGCTGCAAGGTGGCGCCGACATTTACAGGCGGCTAATGGGTTTCACCTTTGTCCCACTGAATTATGAGGGGAAATTGAGCGGGTTCATGGCACTCGGTCCACGTCGTTCCGGCGATCTATACAACGGCGATGATCTCGATTTCCTGGCTGCGGTTGCGGCCCAGTCCACACTAGCGCTCGAGAACGCGCGCTTGTTCTCCAATCTGCACCACACCCTTGACCAGACCCTTGAAATGAAGAACCTGATGGACGATATTTTCTCCTCTGTCGCGGCCGGTATCATCACGACGGATCTCAAACGACAGATCACGTTATTTAACCGGGCCGCTGAAAACATCCTGGGAGTGCCGATGCAAAGCGCCCTTGGACGTCAGCTTGTGAACGCCCTCCCGGGCCTCGGTAATGATCTGGCGAATGCCGCCGAGAATACTCTTGCCAGGGGCGAATCGACTCTTAGCACGGAGCTTAACTATAGTCTCCCGGCTCGCGGCGATTTAGTCCTGCGCCTGTCCGTTTCGCCTTTGCGTGATGCATATTTGGATACAAAAGGCGCCACCTTTGTCTTCGAAGATCTCACAGAGCGGCGAAAACTGGAAGCTGAGCGTGAGCTCATCCGCCGGACATTTGGGCGGGTGGTTGCGCCGCGTGTACGAGACCGCTTGCTGGCGAACCCAGATAATTTGCAGCTGGATGGCGCTCAGCAGCTAGTCACCATTCTTTTTGCCGATTTAAGCGGTTTCACACCCTTTAGCGAAAACCAAGCACCGGAGCACGTCTTCAGTGTTCTCAATCAGTACCTCTCGCTAGCCGCGCAGGCCATTCTCGAACAGGAAGGCACGCTGGATAAGTTTATCGGCGATGCCGTCATGGCGCTTTGGAACAGCCCCGACCCTCAGCCGGACCATGCATTACGCGCGGTGCGTGCAGCGCAAAAGATCATCGAGCGCACCAAAGCCATTCATCGTGACTTCGACGATCCAACTCATCACCTGTTCTTTCGCATTGGCATAACGACCGGCCGCGTCATGGTTGGGAACGTAGGCACGGATGAACTCTTCAATTACACGGCGATCGGCGATACGGTCAACCTGGCTTTTCGTTTGCAATCTTCAGCCAAGAATGGGCAGATCCTTCTCGAGAAATCCACCTACGATATTGTTGCCGAGCATGTAAAAGCCAGCCCTCTCGACCCGATCATCGTGAAAGGCCGCGCACAAGCTGCAGAGATCTACGAGCTCGAAGGACTGAAATAAATGCTCAAGCCCGTTCATAAGGAGATCACTCTTCGTGCGCTCGGTGAGACTTTCGGCAGGCGCGCTCTCGACGCGATCATTGCAGCCAACCTCCGCCAGGATATACTACCCGCCCAGTTCGGGCACGATGAATTTCACTTCGACAATAATGACTTCGAAGGATCCCGAGCGTATATTGAAGAGCAGCGGGCGCGGATCAAACCTGCGCTTGAACAGGGGCAGGTCCTGTCAGCCTGGCAGGCATTTGGCCGCCTGACGCACACCGCCCAGGATTTCTACGCTCACACTAACTATGTTGATTTGTGGCTCGTCTGCCAACCAAACGGCCTGCGTCCTGCGCCTTCCGAGATCGATCCGCTGGATGATGCCCTCGTAGAGAATCCCGCCCTGCGATCTGGAAAATTCTATTATCCCCTGGAAGCTTTCAGTTTTGTTCCGGGACTTAAAAAACTGGTCATGCCGCTCCTGCCGCGCGACTCGCATGCCTGGATGAATCTGGATTCTGCAAAACGCGGCCCCATGTTTGAATATGCCCTGCACGCGGCAATCAAGCGTACAAAATATGAATTTGATTTGACTGCACGCGGCCTGACCAAGGCGTTAAATATGATATTCAGGGAGAATCGGTAGGATCCCGGTCTCCCCGTATCAACGCATACTCGCGGGAGAAGTTTATTTGAACCGGTTTTCATTAGCGCCCACAAACTAATGGTTAAAAAATCGAAGACCTCTTCTTTCGGTTCCCCCGGCCGCGTTGCGCATGACGCTTCAGGCTTCTATTCGGCGCGCCTATATGACGATCAACCACAATCCGAAGAAACGCAGTTTGTAGAAAACACCATCCCTACCGGGACCCTCGATACGGTTTTCAATAT
>JBGQIO010000003.1:0-52015 GCA_041498515.1 Anaerolineae bacterium | reverse complement strand
TTCGTCAACACGGATTCAAGCTTGTGGAGCAGAATCCGCAATTGCTAGTTCTGGGTTTCGATACTACTCTGACCTATCAAAAGTTATGGAAGATGTGTGATTTTGTACGGGCAGGCGTTCCTTACATTGCCACTCACCCCGATTTCAATTGTCCGACAGAAACCGGCTTTATGCCAGATGTAGGTGCCATGATCGCCTTTGTAAAGGCCGCCACGGGTCGTGAGCCCGATCTGGTGGTAGGTAAGCCCAACCGGCTGATCGTGGATGCGGCCGCGGCGAAGATGGGCTTGGCGGTCGACCAGTTGTGCATGATCGGTGACCGGTTATATACGGATATCGCCCTCGGCAAGGCCAGCGGCATCACGACCGTGCTCGTCTTGAGTGGAGAAACCAAGATCGAGGATCTGGAGAACTCACCTTACCAACCAGACTACATATTTCAGAACCTGGCGGGCGTCGCAGATTGGCTGGAAGGCCACCGGGGATAAATGTTTAAAGCAGCACATGCCATTGTGATCGGGGCCGGCTCGACCAGCTCAGCTCTGGCATTGGGACTGCACTGGACTACGAAGTTTTGTCGATGTGGCAACTTAGTTGAAACAACCTTTGCCCCTAGCCTTGGAGAAAGGCTTTCTCTTTGTAGTCAGCGGACAGGCACTTCCGGGAGTACGAGCCAATCTTCTTGATTTGGAATTAAAACCGGAGTTACAGAGATCACTAGGTATTTGCTTATGATTTGTTGGGATTTTCAAAGTAATTTATAGCATTCAACTAGCCGTGCAAATAATACATCAATAAAAATAGCTGACGATATACAGGAGTTCAATAATGAAACTTGAATACGATCCCGGGGAAGGCCTGAGCTTCTGGCAGGCGATTGAAAAGTTACCCGGATATCCTGTAGGTGAACATATGCCGATCTCCACCATGCTCTTTGAATCTGACGCAGTTTACAAACTACCTGGAGTGCTAGCGGAAGTACGAGCTGAAATCAAAGAGCCTCTGCTGATGGTCATGGATAAAACTCCTATGACCCGCAATGGAAAAGATCTCAAACAGCTTGTAATGCATATTTTATCTGAAGCAGGCTGGAATGTTCAACCGGTGATCATGGAACCGGATGCCACCGGCCAAGCGCATACGGATATGCTCAATATCGAGGCAGTTAAGAAAAAAATCAGCCAGGGAGCAGCCCTCCTGGCTGTTGGATCGGGCACGGTATGCGATATCACGAAGCACGCCGGCTATCTATTTGAAAAAGAGACCGGCAAGACGGTTAAATTTATCGTCTACCAAACGGCAAACAGCGTTAGTGCATTCACATCGAACATGGCTCCAACCTTTGTGGATGGAGTAAAGCGCACCCTTCCATCGCGGTATCCGGATGCTGTGGTATCCGATCTGGAGACCCTGGCGGATGCACCTTACGACATGACCGTGGCAGGTGTAGGGGACTTGCTTGCCGCTTTTGTAAGCCTCCCTGATTGGTTCCTCGCCAATCAGTTGGGTATGGATGCAGCATACAATGAATTCGCCCAGCGTCTGATGGGGCCATTGGACGATATTTTTCTTGCTTGCGCAAGCAGCATTCATGACCGTTCCGCAGAAGGTATGTCAGTATTAGCCAAGCTGATCGCCTTGGGTGGGTTGGCGATGTCCCTTTCACACGCCACGACACCCATGTCCGGATATGAACATGTCATGTCGCACATCCTGGACTTGCTGGCAGAGACCACTCATAAACCTCTTGCTCAACATGGCACACAAGTAGCTCTGACGACCCTGCTGGCAGCGGGTGCGTATAAACATTTTCTGGAAGAGTTCGATCCAAATGAAGTGAATCTGGCAGCCTGTTATCCAAAAGCGGATCAAATGGAGCGGGACGTCCGCCGTGCTTTTTTACAGATCGATCCGACCGGCAAAGCCGGCGAAGAATGTTGGGCCGATTATCGTCTCAAGCTTGAAGCCTGGCAATTACAGGAGGGGCGTTTCGAAGAGTTTCTCAGGAATTGGCAGGCGATCCGGCCACGGCTTGAGAGTGCGACTCGAAGCCCTGAACGTTTACTGGAAATCTTCCAGGCGGTTGATTCTCCATTGACCTTTCGTGAATTGGTACCGCCTATAACCGAGGCACAGGCACGATTCGCCTTTATGAATTCTCCGTTGATGCGCAGGCGCCTGACATTGGGAGATCTATTTATCTTTTTGAATTGGGATCGGGAGCAGCTCTGGCAACAAATATGGAAATGAACCTGAAAATTGGGAGCAACGTGAGGATGAGGGAGTCCGACCTTCTGAAGTGGCTGGAACTCCAAATGGAACAGGTGAATCAAACATATTATTGAGACATTTCCTTTTCATCTCGTCTAATTTGTCTCATTTAGCTCCTGGATGATATACTACCCTCAAGTGTTTATAGGCCTATCGGGTTTTAGACCGCGAAGCGCAGCCATACATGAGATTAGATCTAGTCCAATTTCCAAATACAAATAATGTATTTCTTCCAGGCCTTATCTATGAACCGGAAAATGGCTCAGACAAGGTATTAATATCTTTGCATGGTAATGGCAGTTCGGGGGGATTCTACAATGTTGAGCTTCAAAATATTTTTGGAAAAACCCTCACCGATAACAATATTTCCTATTTTACATTTACAAATACAGGTGGGCACTTGATACAAAATTTCGACAAAATAATAAATGGTGAAAAAGACAGGGTAGTAGCCGGCGTTGCTTATGAACTTATAAAAGATTGCATATACGATATTGATGGGGCTATTAATTTTGTAAAAAGCCGGGGTTATAAACACATTTATTTAATTGGAGCGTCAACCGGAGCGAATAAAATTTGTGTCTATGACTTCTATAAGGAAAAAAACATTGTGGAAAAGTATGTGCTCGAAAGTGGAGGTGATGATTCCGGGCTTTATTATCATTCGGTAGGAGACAAAAAATTTAGGTTGACGCTTCAAATCTGTGTAAAAAAGGTTAATGAGGGAAAGGGAAGGAATCTAGTTCCTAAGTACTTATCTGATGTACCCATTTCCTACCAGTCATTATATGATCAGATAAATCCTAACGGTGATTACAATATTTTTCCATTTTATTGGCTTTTAAACGGAGTAGAAATAATGAAAAAGGCACCTTGGAGGGAATTAAAAAAGGTTGTCAAGCCAACACTCGTCATATATGGAGATAAGGATGAGTATTGCTATGGAAAAGTTCAAGACTGTGTTAAATTGATAAAGAACGCAGTCATCGGAAAAGAAGATTTTTGCTTCGAAATTATCCCAGACGCTGACCATTCATACTTTGGTAAAAGAAAAGAATTGGTTGATAAAGTAATAAAGTTTTTGAAAGAGTGAAACACTAGGAACTTGACAGTCCGTGCTTTTCATTGGCAGGTTCGGTCAAGTGCTATTCCTTTACCGAATCTCTTTAGGTTTTAAAAACTACATCCCCCATATTTGGATCAGGGGGAAGTAATTTTTGGAATTTACCGTATTTTTGTGGGCGCAGAGGGACTCGAACCCCCGGCCTCTACTGTGTGATAGTAGCGCTCTAACCAACTGAGCTATGCGCCCTGGTTTACCGCATGTTTGTGATCCATGCGCCCTAACCAGCTGAACTACGCGCCCGGAGTGAACAAGATTATAGCCGAGATGATTCTCTGTCGCAAGTCCAAGGGTTAAGGCGGGGGTAATACATCCCAGGGATTGATGACGGCGGTCGCTGTACGGACCTCAAAATGCAAATGCGGTCCGGATGCATGACCCGTAGCGCCTGCCGAACCAATGGTTTGACCTTGAGTTACATTGTCGCCGCAATTTACAAAGATCGCGCTCAAATGCGCGTATAAGGATTGGAAACCGGTCCCATGATCGACCATTATCATATTCCCATAGCCATAGCTATTCGAACCTGCATAAACGACAACGCCTCCATCTGCGGCATAAATAGGGTCACCCAAATTGGCGGCGAGGTCTATACCCAGGTGATTCGTCTTGGTTGAGTAATCGAAGCCTGAAAGATAATGCCTGCTTGTTGGATAAACAAAGGAACCCGTACCAATAGCACCTCCTGTGACCGGTGGACAAGCACCAGAGCCTCCCACTTGTGCAGAGGCCGGGTTGGAGCGCGTGACACCCAGTGGAATCTGACCGGGCGTATGATATTGGTAGACACCACCGGGAATGATGACCAAAGTACCCGCCGAGATCTCCGTAGTATTCTGATTCAGATGATTTAGAGGATAATTGATGATATCTTCAGGCTTCACCTGATAATAATTAGCAACGGTGCTTATTTTTTCCCCGGGAAACCAGGCTCGATAGACGCCATCAACAGGCAAGATGACCAACTGCTGCCCAGGCTGGAGATTTTCCGGGTTATCTTGTAATAGCTCATAATTGGCGGCAAAAACCGTCTTTGGTTGGAGACCATAATTTTGTGCTATGTCAATGACCGTGTCGCCTTTCTGAACGAGATACTTCACGATGTCATTCCTGGGTCGTTGGGGAGCATTCGTATGCAGTTCTGCCTGTCGCACAATGCCGAAAGATGATAAATCCAAAACAAAACGGGAGACCCCTGAAGGCGTAGACGGCACCTCAGTCTGACTCTGAACCGGTCTACCGTTCCCCTGGGTTTGAGCAGCCGGTTGACGGAAATACATTTGCGCGAGCCAGATTACGATAACGATCGCGATCACAGAAAAGACATTGGTTGCAGCTCGCAGCAGGCTCTCGCCCAGACCCATTTGGAGCAGGTTTTGCATCCAATGGGAAAGCGGGCTGGTTTGTTTGGGTGGGGCTGAGTTATCTCCTGGCTCTTCCTTCTCCCCCTGGCGAGCTCTTGATTTATCTTTTGATCTGTTCTGCATACTTCTCCGGCGGCGGATAATAACATGTACAGAATCGAGAGTCAAGCAGACATTCTAAATGCTTAGGTGCCCTTAAGCCAATTTTTTCCGCAAGGTGCGGCGGATCTTCGACCGCAAGCCCGAATAACACAAGGCAGGCGGGCAGCGGAAAAATTCGAATCAGGTGGTCCTCACCGATTTTTCGAGTTAAAGCTGATAGATGCTACGCAGGCAGGATGCATTCAGCCCGATCATTCGCCGGACTGTTAACCAAGGTGGAGACTGGATAAGCCTCCATCAGTTCAGCCGGAAAATCCTTGATCAAATGGTTTAACTTTTCGGCTGTCTGAGGTAAAGGTTCCAGCCATTCGGCGTAATCTTTTGAATGCAAGATCACGGGCATGCGATTGTGAATAGACGCCATTAATTTATTAGGCCCAGTTGTCACTATGGTACAGGAACGAATGGACGAGCTGTCAGGAGAATGCCACTCATCCCACAACCCCGCGAACGCAAACGGCTTGCCAGCTTTAAGATGGATGAAATGGGGGACCTTTGTTTTTGAGCCCGATACGGATTTCCATTCGTAATAGCCATCGGTCAGTACCAGACAGCGTTTATATTTATAGCTACCGCGGAAGCTGGGTTTTTCAGCCAGTGTCTCACCCCTAGCGTTGATCAAGCGATTGCCGATCTCAGGGTCTTTTGCCCAGGAGGGGATAAGCCCCCAAACAAAAAAATCGGCTGCGTTCCGCCCGTCATTGGGGATCGCCAATACCGGCTGCGTGGGGGCGATGTTATAACGCGGCGCGAATTTTGCCGGAAACGTTACGCCTTCAAATCCGTCTTTTATTTCAGCCGGGTCAATCGTTAAGGTGAATCGTCCACACATTACTTCCTCAGCTTTCGATAATCGCCGTCGCGCTGGGTGACGCCCAATGCATCGAGATGCTCGAGTAAGGCCTGGGCATACTTGCGGCTGGTGTTGAATAAGTCCCGCACCTCAGCCAGGGTGATCTTTCCTTTTTGCTGGAGGGCAGCGCGTACCTTCATATCCATTGAATCATAATCCTGTTTTCGGAAAACGATTTCGTTCGAAACTGCTATTAATTCACCCATCTCGATCAGAGCGTTGACGAGCTCTTCGCCTGCTTCCGATTGACACTCCTTAAGACTCGGCGGGCTAAAGGGATTTTGTGCGAACCTGGATATCAAAGCCTGAGCTTTGGACTGCTGGTTGCCATCCAGCCGGATCTTATGCCCAACCTTTGCCACCGAATTCGTCTCTTCGACCAACAAGTTTTCCGCAGCTAATTTTTTGATCAGTGCGTTGAAGAGGCGCGGCGCGAGGTTAAGACGGCTCTTCAATTCTTCGCGCGGAATGCCCCGTCGCAGTGGATATTTACCGTGATAACTGCTAAGGATTCGGTCGGCCTTCTCGCGAAGTTCGTTCCAGTTCGGCGAAGCGATCGTAAGTAACTCACTCGATGGATCAGCCACCCCCACTTCCAAAATTAATAGCCGGCCATCGCTGATTAATTCGTTCAAAGCTTCAGCAGCCCGTACCGGTTCCAGATGCGACCGCGTCACAACCTCCTTAAGCGGAGCGGCATTCAGAGCCAGTGCAGCTTCGTATAGGACGTCGGCTGGAGAACCTGCCGCGAGCGAAGCCAGCGACTTCAGCACCTGATCATCAAATCGTTTGTGGCGCGCCTTCGGCTGCGCATCTACGATCACCCCACCTCCAAATGTCTCGCCGGGGGATGGACGTCTCAGGATATATCTGTCGCCGCGCACGGCGACGATCAGTTCTTTTAATTCGAGTTGAATCCAGCCTTCCTGACCCGGTGCAAGTTCATCAATTCCCAACAAACGCAAAGTCGCCAATGTTTCAGATGTCCCTGTGAATACTTTAATTTCACTGTTGTGTTGGACGGTCGTGGATGCATCGGCGAGCAAACGAAAGCGGGCGTCCACGCGGCGGGTGACTTGATATTGATGCGGATGGGTCAACACTTCTCCGCGCCTGATCTGTTCAGTTCCTATGCCCGAGATATTAACAGCAGTCCGCGAGCCGGGCAAGGCTATTTCTTCGTTCTTCTTATGGGTTTGCAAACCGCGCACACGCCCTTTTAAACCTGAAGGCAGAATTTCAACATCGTCGCCGACTGCCAGATGGCCATCGCTTAATGTACCTGTAATCACGGTGCCGAATCCGCTCATACTGAAGACGCGATCAATCGGCAGGCGTGGACGACCCAGGTCAGGACGAGCCGGTTTAAGCCGGAGGGTTTCGGCGAGAGTGGTTTTGAGTTGGTCCAACCCAATTCGCGTCCTTGCAGACACGCGTACCATGGGTGCTGTTTGAAATACCGTGCCCTTTACTGCACTACGTACATCTGACTCAAGCGCCTCCAGCCAATCCTGGTCGGAGATAAGGTCGGTTTTGGTCAGAACGATAAGCCCGGCCGGGATTTGAAGCAAGTCGAGGATGGCGAGGTGTTCTTTGGTCTGCGGCATCACGCCTTCGTCTACCGCGATGACGAGCAGCGCTGCATCAATCCCGCCTACGCCAGCCAACATATTCTCAATAAAGTCGCGATGACCGGGCACATCCACGATGCCGATCTCCTCTCCGTCCGGCAAAGTCAGCCATCCGAAGCCGAGATCGATCGTCATCTCACGGGCTTGTTCCTCCTTCAGACGATCGGGATGTATACCGGTTAGGGCGGCAATCAGCGTGGACTTGCCATGGTCAACATGACCAGCGGTACCGATGACACGCATGGGGAAGGCGACTTTCTCCTTTCCTATTTCATTTTAAGCAGTGAGAAGAAAAAAAAGGACGGGGAGTTAACGGGCGGCTTTTTTCGTTTTCTTGCCATGGCCCATGATACGTTCGTAGGATGTGAGCCATTCGTTGGCGACGTTCATCAGTTCCTGCAATTGTTTTTCAGTCGAGTCAGTGGTCTGTTGGAGTTGATCCTGCATGGTCTGAGACGCGTCGTCGAGCGCAGTGGCCTTTTGCTCGAGTTTGTCCATATCCTTGCGCAGATCACGCATGGCCTCTTCCTGCGACAGGGAATGACTTGTCCACCGTTTTTGTTCCTCGGCTTTGAAGGAAACCCATTCCTGGCGAATGCGGTCTTCCGCGAGCCTTTGCATTTCGCCAACTTCCGCAATACGACGTTCGAGTTTTTGGTTTAGATCGTTATACGTATCCTGCGCACGTTTTGCAGCCCGAATGGAATCATCGAGGGCGACGACCTGCACCTCCATGTTCTTTGCTTGTTCCTTGAAAACCTCGTATTTTTCCTGCCATTCCTTCCAGCCTCGATCACGATCCACCAGCACCATGGCCTGCTGAGCGAGAAAGGTGGCCTGCTCTTCCCGACGGCTCGTTTCCGTTTCAAGTAATTCGTTGATCCGGTTTTCCAGGTTGCGGATAGTATCCGTGTGTAAAGTGGTCTTTTCGCGCGCGTCATCGGCCCGTTTGCGGACGGATGCGATTTCACCCTGAAGGTCGGCCAGGCGCTTGGCATCTTGCCGCCGAGATTCTTCCATGGCTTTCTGCGCCAACACGATTTCTTTGCTTTGTCCAGCTACAAGATCAACATTTGCAAGCACATCTTTCACAGCCAGGTTCAAGCGTTGGTTCTCACGAGTGTGGTCCTGAAGCTTTTTGTAGATGTCATCCGGATCTATCGTCCTTCCTAATTGGACGATCGTTTTTCTAAGCGCTTCCAATTCCGTATGATGAAGTTTGCTGCTCTCCTGCTCGCGGCGTATGGTGTTCTTTTCTGTGGTTTCGACCATTTTACTTAAATCGGTGCGTTGTTTGGTCATCATCTGGTCGAATAGATTTATACGGGCCGTGGAAGGGGCAATTTCGGCAAGCCCCTGGCTCAGAGTCTTAAATTGTTGAGTTAATGCATTGACGCTTGTTTCGATGGAAGTTAACCGCTCGCCAAGATTGACAAGGTCGGTTTTATTCTTGCGTTGTTGTTCGTCAAGCCATTCAAGCCGTTTCCCAATCTGTTCAAATTCCATACCATCCTCCAGCCGAGGTTAGATTATAGCATCAGTATTTAAGGGTGATATTATTTTTTTTTCAGAAAATTAAGGCAAAACCGGGTGGATTTTCTCTCGGATTCTTATCAGAGAATCAGGAAAATTACCAGTTTTTTTTCCAAAGGTAATAATTCTTGAGCATAAAATTATTTTATAATCTGGTGCTCTAGTGGTTGAGATGAGTGAACATAAGTGGCAGATTTTCGATCATCGACCCTACTGCCTGAGGAAATAATCCGAGAATAAATAACCCGATGATGCCTAACCAAAGCATGCTGCGCTGAACCAGATTTTCTTTTACTATCCAAGGTGTTTCCTCGTTCTCCATAACCAGCACAGCAAGCATTCTTACAGCACCGATCAGGAGGCCAAGCAGCCCAACCAGGTACCAGACCGCTGTACCAATTGATTCATGTGCCAAACCTTCCCATAAAGCTAGTCGAGGTGGAAAGCCGGCGAGCAAAGGAAATCCGGCATTTGAAAGCGTTGCGAGAACCAGTCCGGCTGTAGCAAATGGGTAGTTACGTGCAATTCCCTGCACAGATGAGAATCGAAGTCTTTCATCATTCGTTTTCATGATCGAAAGCGAAAGCGCCCAGATCGCGAGACTGAGCCCGCGTGCGATCAGAAATAGGAAAACCAGATCCGCACTTGTCCCCGCCGCGAGGCTTACTGCCAGGAGAAGAAAGCCCGTTTCCGCTATGGTCGTATAAGCCATGAGGCGACCGAAATGACGTTGAAATGCGGCCCACAATCCACCGGATACCAACATCAGCAGTCCAGCCCCCCGCAGTCCGGTTATCACTTGGGGAGAAGTGCGAAGCCAGGCATAGCGGTCGAGAAAGCTCATTCCGAAAATAACGATTATAGTTGGTAAGACCCACAGCAAAAATCCAACAACATAGGGCGAACTTTCCTCTAATAATTGCGGGATCCAGTTGTAAAGCGGGAAAATTGCCAGTAAAAAGGCGAAGCCTAACCCAAGCATCACAGTGGATTGAATTGTCAGAGATAGGTCACCGGGACTGGCTTCAACGCCTGCCAATAACCAACCCGCGATGAGGATAAACGGCATGCCGAGCGTCTCGTAAATAAGAAACCGTATTACGCCGTTGCCGGGTTTGCGCTCAAGCGGAGAGAGCAACGGTACGGCTACCAGCACGGCCATCTCGATCAACAAGGAAGCGAACAGAAATGGTTGAACTGCGATGGATGCGACCAGCAAGGCAGTAATGATCAAACCGAGCGGAATCAACCGACTGGCGACGCCTGCGGCTTCCGCCCCAAAAAACCACAGGGCACACATACCAAAGATCATTACGAGCAGCGGCGCCTCCGCCGAAGAAAGTACGAGGCTTCGCCCCAGAAAGGAAACGGAGGAGGCGATCTTGAGGGAAATCGGGCCAAACCGCAAGGCTTCATCTATCGGGAGCACAAAAGCTATTCCCGCCAGAATAAGCGACATGGAACCCCCGAAGATCGCGGTAGTGTGCTCATTTATAAGCATCAAAGCAAAACCACCCATCAAGATTGGGAGAATGATCCATAAGAAAGGCGCGTTCATGATTCTCCCGCCGCTACCGACCCATTTAACAAGTAAGCTCCGACCAATCCAAGTCCAAGGTTGATTACAGCCAGCAGGGCCGCAACGAGGATTGAACCTTCTACTGCAGCGTAAAAGATTTCGAAACCGGCAAGGACGGTCAGGAGTCCGAAGATCACGCGCGCAATTTGTGAGCTCGTGCCGAGATGCAAAAGGCCAATGCAGGTCAATAAGATTGTGCCGGCGATAACCGGTGCTCCGATGCCAGGCATGGAGCTTTCCATACGCGGTGTGACCGAGATGGTCAGCACAAGGATCATGCCGACCATAAACAAACGAAAGCCGAGACCCTGCGGCCAGACTCGTTCCAGAGATTCTTCGTGAGGAGGCAGAGCTGTAAAGGTCATGCCGAGAGCGGCGGTCGCCATCCAGCCTGTGACCAATTTGGCGGCGGCCATACCAAGGGGCCAGTGTTGAGCCACCAGAATCGAAACACCGAAATACTGTATGGCCAACAATCCAAGGTCCCAGCGCCAATCTCGATTTAGGAAAAGTCCTGTGGATGTGATCGTCACGATAAGTACTGAGATCCACGGAAGCAGGATCGTGAGCATGTTAAGGCTTCCTTTGAACGATCAACGTTACGAACAATATCAGGAATAATAAAACCCACATGATCCCGCCTTCACCCTCCAAAATATCAGAGATCGTAAGACTGATAGCAACCAACCAGCGATAGAACCCCCAAAGGATTTGATAAAGTTGGTCGAGACGTGAAGTGGAGGCTGGTTGCAGCCAGTGGGCTGCGACCGGATTGAGCACAGGGAAACGGGGGATAGCCCATACCAAGCCCAAGGCCAAGAGGGAAGCAGCGAGGCCTGGCACCCAAACCCCAATCTGAAAAGCACCATCCCAGCCCCAAAATCCCAACAGAAGTTGAACGAAAAGCAAAAGCCCTATCCCAACCGGATATACCCTTTTAGCCCACACAGGTTGAGATTCCAATGGGGCGCGCGTTGAAGGGCGTAAGGCATGTCTTACTAGTCCAGCGATAAGGAAAGCTTGCGAAATAATAAAGACCGATAAGGTCAAGTCTAAAGAACCAGAGTTATTTTGCCAGACGGCAGCCGTCAGGGAAAAAGGCAATGAGGAGATTGTCCAAGCGCCTATAAGCAAAGCGCGATTTATCCATATTTGTTGAACCGAGGCGAGGAAGAGCGCTCCGCCTGCCAAAATGAGAGCTACACCCCAGGCGGTTGCGCCAGCTGGATTGCCACGTAACGCCGAGGCAACCGCCAGGCCTGCAAGTCCAATTATCATGAAGGGCCGACCTGTAATTTCGTCCGGAGCACGTAACCACATCCAGCCCCCATATATAGCCGCAATACCCGCCAAAATCAGCAGCAAAGGGATGAGTGGAGATGAAAAGCTTTTAGGTGGAATGTGGGCAAGTAAAACCAGGCTGGCGCTAGCGGAAACGAGTCTCAGCATGGTTCCCAGCCCACGCCTCAAGGAAGATTCAGAACTATACGGCAAATGGACCGGAAGGACACAAAGGCGTAAACCCGCGGCAGCGATTAGCAACAATCCGGCTTGTGGAGGCAAGGATGAGAAATTCAAGGTTTTACCTTCAGCACTGCCAATCACCTGCGCCAGCAATACAAATACTATGCCTGTGGCACGAATGGAATAGGCGACCACCGCGCGTTCGCTCGGGGCCCGACCTTTGACCGATCTCAACATAATAACAACTTCTGCAAGGTCAACCGCGCCCCAGACTAAAACTATTGTAAGTGGATTGCTGGCTGTAACAGCCAACAATCCAAGCCCACATAGTGTCAAAGAGAGAGCCCAGCCAAAGGAATCGGGAAAGCCTTCCCGTGCCGAGGCGGTTAATAAGACCGCCAATGCCAAAGTGACCAGGCTGAGCGCGAAGGGCCATGAAAGTCCGTCAGCCAACAAAGAGGGAGAAGATGAGAACAAATCAGCGGGTTTCCAGGAGGGCAGATCGAGCGATATAGGCAGTTGCGGGAGCCATAAAAAAAGGGTTACCAATGTCAAAAATACCAAGGCGACGGCGATCAACCAGGCAAAGCGAAATTCTGGCCTCAAGACACGCAAAAGAACCAGCGCTAAAGCCGTGGCAAATAGAAGGAAGGTAGTGATCAGGATAAACATAGGTCGCTTAATGCTGCTTATCTAGTTCTCTGAACTCAATATCGGCATATACAGGAAAAAATCCCGAAAGCCGGGTGTTTATAATCTTACAATACTCAGTGCTCATCCATAGAACACAGGAGGGGTCGCTATTTTCAATGTGAACAGAGAAGTTGCCTTCTCCTAAAAAAGCGGTTTCGTCCATGTACGGATGGGGTAAGTAATTCTATCAGTTTTGAGAGCCAATCGCTATGTTGTCCGACTGGCCCTTTGGTACAATCGTGGAGATTATGCCTCGTCGCCGCTTCCAGCTTATACTCTATTTGCTGGCATTCTGCTTCAACTCCTCTTGTGCCCCTGTTTCGGTTCCTGTGTCCGCTTCCGGTACCGAAGCTGATCCACCCACGTTCCCATCGCCGACTCCATTTCAGCCAAACACGTACAACTCGCAAGATAATCTTCCATTTGCTCACTATGCCCCCGCTACCTTCACTCCCTATCCAACTGTTTCAACCCGCGGTGGCTTACTCGTTAAACCCCAGGTCTCCACACCCTCCGCAAGCGTTGCTTTTTCCCCGGCGGTGATTGACCCCTTGACGGGTCTGTCCGTTTCCGATCCCTCATTACTTAATAGACGCCCGCTTGCGATCAAAATCTCAAATTATCCACGAGTCATTCGACCACAATATGGGTTGAATCTGGCGGATGTCGTCTACGAGTATTATATAGAATGGTTCGATACACGGTTCATTGCGATCTTCTACAGCCACGACGCTAGCCAGGTTGGCCCCGTCCGTTCAGGCCGTTATTTCGACGAGCACATCACCCGCATGTACCATTCCTATTATGTCTTTAATTTTGCAGACCCGCGAGAGTATTCCTATTACCTAGGGGGCGACCTTGAAAAATTCCTGGTCACACCCGGCTGCAGCACCTGTACCTGTCCACCCTTTTTTGTGGATAAAGTGAGCACGGAAATAACAGACATCCATCATTTAGAGACGTATTTCAACACGACCAATTTCAGTCAATGCCTTACCCGGAGAGGTGCGGATAATACACAACAACCTCTGCGCAATGGTTTCTTTAGCGCGGCAGTTCCCTCCAGCGGTTTCGCAGTGAACCGGATATATACACATTATTCATTCTGCGATTACAACTACTGGGAATATAACCCAGGCATGGGGCGTTACTTGCGCTTTCAGGAGATCAGTCCCAATCAAAAGCCTCAGCATTTTGATGATTGCAATGATAAACCTGAAACTTATACGCCCTTAATGGATGCTCTAACGCAGCAGCAGGTGGCAACAGATAATGTCGTTGAGCTCTTTGTTTCGCATACCTTTGCCAATTTAAACGAACAGCAAGATGAGATCTATCATATCAATCTCGTCGATTCGGGAAATGCATTTGTCTTTCGGGACGGCTTTGGATACCCGGCTCGCTGGATGCGAACCGATATTGACCAACCGCTTTTGATCACCACGCTTTCCGGAGCGCCTATTTACTTCAAACCTGGAAATACCTTTTATCAGGTAATTGGCGATACGTCTACCGATTGGTCAGACGGCTCATACTGGCACTTTGATTTCCATACCCCTTGAAGGTGTAAAATAAGCTGGGTACGATCTTAGCTCGACAAAGTCATATTCCAAGAAACCACCAATTTTTAGGTATGGGCTGTATGAGGCGCACCCCAAATCCCAAAATTTGGACCTCTTTTGGATGATACGACATTGTCAAGTTAATGACAGTAATTGTTCAATTTGGAGCCTGATATGACCACGCAGGATTTCCGCATTGAGAAAGATTCGTTAGGCGAATTGCTTGTCCCGGCTCAGGCTCACTACGGGATTCAAACCCAACGGGCAGTTGAGAATTTCCCTATAACCCGGTTGCGCCCGTGGCGCGCCTTCATTTGGTCCATTGCTATCATAAAGCGCGCTGCGGCTGAGGTCAATTTTGACCTTGGGCTGTTTAAGGATCGCGAGGTGGATGGCAAGAGATTTAAAGCCAAGGACGTAGCGGATGCCATCATCGAGGCTGCACAGGAAGTCATGGATATGAAATGGGATGCCGAATTTGTGGTTGACCCTTTTCAGGCGGGTGCGGGCACCAGTCATAACATGAATGCGAATGAGGTGATTGCCAACCGGGCAACACAGCTCCTCGGGGGAGACCTTGGCAAGTATTATGTTCATCCGAATGATCATGTTAACATGGCCCAGTCAACCAACGATACCATACCAACCGCCATCCGTTTGGGCGCGCTTTGGCGTTTGGATGAATTGTTGAGCACATTACGGGAGCTCCAATCCGCGTTGGAGATCAAGTCGGAAGAATTTGATGATGTCGTTAAATCGGGGCGTACTCATCTCCAGGATGCAGTACCGATTCGTCTCGGACAGGAATTTGGCGCGTATGCCAGAGCGGTCGCACGCGACATCGAACGCATCGACCGTTCGGCGGAGGGTTTGCGGAGGCTTGGTATCGGTGGCACTGCTGTTGGATCGGGTTTGAACGCTCATCCAGAATACCACAAACGGATGGTCAAAAAATTATCCGATTTGAGCGGCTTGAAATTGTGTGAGTCGGATAACCTGTTCGAGTCCATGCAGTCCATGGCGGATGCCGCGGATTTCTCGGCTTCCTTACGAACGCTTGCGCTGACGCTCATCCGCGTCGCCAATGATTTCCGCCTTTTGGCCTCCGGTCCATCCACAGGGCTCGACGAGATCCATCTGCCCGCCGTTCAACCGGGTTCGAGCATCATGCCTGGCAAAGTAAACCCGGTGCTGGCTGAGATGTTGGATCAAGCCATGTTCCATGTGATCGGTTGTGATACGACGATCGCGTTGGCAGTACAAGCTGGGCAGCTGGAACTAAACGTAATGATGCCGATCATCGCCCACAATTTATTCGAAATGATGCAAGTGGTGATCGGTGCAGTGAACGCATTTACCGAGCGGGCTGTGGTCGGAGTGGTTGCCAACCGGGAGAAGGCTGAAAGTTGGTTATCCAAAAATGCGATCGTGGTAACGGCTTTGAATCCGGTGATCGGGTATGCACAAGGTGCGGAACTGGTTAAAGAGGCGCTGGCTCGCAATATCGCGATCCGGGAGGTTGCATTGGAGAAAATGAAAGCCGGCAAGCTCAGACATCGTGATGAAGATCGCCTTGTGACGTTCGATGAAATTGAAAATGCTCTTTCAGATTTACGTCGTCTGACGGAAGGTGGCATCGTCGACGGTTCCGTCGGCTGATTGGAGACGGTATGTCCTTTGACCCAAGCCTACTTAGCAATTTTCTGCTTGTCCTGACCGCTTTTGGAGGCGCGTTTTTAGCCGCTCTTTGGATTGCGCTCATCATCTGGACTTACCGAGATATCCGCGCCCGTGCTCGTGATCCCCTTGTCCATGTTCTTTCGGCTTTGCTTGTCGGCTTGCTAAACCTGCCCGGGGTCCTGGTCTATTTGATCCTGCGTCCAGCGCGTACGCTCGAGGAAGAATACCAGCATACCTTGGAGGAAGAATCATTACTCCAAGCTCTGGAGGAACTACCGCTTTGTCCCGGATGCGAGCGCCGTATCAAGGATGATTGGCAAGTCTGTCCGAATTGCCATACCAAATTAAAGAAAACCTGCCACCACTGCGGCAAGCTTATGGAGTTGCCGTGGAATATTTGTCCGTATTGCGGCACGCCGGTCCCAGGTATGCGCCAGGAAGGTATGAGCATGGACGAAGCCCTGCGCGGCTTGAAGCTGGACGACAGTGATGGGGAAGTGAAGATAGAATAATATCTTCGGTAGCCTTCACAGGATAATCTCCATTTATTATTATTTAAATAGAATATGAATCGGTGATTCTGATCACCGATTATCTTTGATAGATGTATCTTTGCGAAGGGATTTGATCGGAAAAATGAATCTTGCATCCACCGAAATGTGGGAGATGAAGCTTTCGAAACTAAAGAGGACTTCCGAAAAGGCCTGGTTTTATCCGGCGGCTTTGCTTTTGGTCGGCTTAATCTCGCACGGATACGCGCTCGCTTCACTGGGTTATTTCTGGGATGATTGGGAAGTTGTCTTCTTGTTGAATACAAAGAATCTTCCTCTGCTCTATGGTTATTTTGCCTTTGATCGTCCGTTCGCATGGCCGTACCAGGTTATGTATTTAGCCTTTGGGATGAATCCGATAGCCTGGCACCTCGTTACGCTGCTCCTGCGCTGGGCCGGGATTTTGCTCCTTTATCTAACTCTCAGGTTGCTTTGGCCGCGTTACGAATCCTATTTCCGTTGGTTAGGCGCGCTCCTCATCGTTTATCCCGGCTTTTTCCAGCAATCCATTTCTGCAGCATACAACCGGCATTTCACTGCTTTCTTTCTTTTTGCTCTCTCGACCTATCTCATGGCGTTGGCTGTTAAGCAACCCAAACGCGCCTGGTTCCTTTTTCCGATTTCATGGTTATTGGCCTTTATTCAAGTCTTTACGATTGAATATTTCGTTGGCTTGGAGCTCATCCGGCCACTGGTGTTATGGTTCTTAGTCTTCGAGGACAAAAGGAAAAAGATTAGGAGCTCAATAGGCAGGACCCTTTGGCTGTCATCACCCTATTTGATCATTCTCGGATCCTATTTTTGGTGGCGTTTGATCGTTTTTCCAACCACCGTTTCCAGGACAAATTATGCTGGTGATTTTAAAATGTTCGAAGATTTTCATCCATCCTTCCTGGGCGGTGTGTTCACTCTTTTCACGCGTGCTTTTTTTGATCTGATATATTCCACACTTCAAGTATGGTTAACCGGTGTTACCGGCTCGGCCGGCCTTACTTTTCAAAGCAAAGCGGTATGGTTTGCTTTTGGTGTGGGGATAATCCTTTCAGCCATTTTCGCACTCTTTCATGACCTAAATAGTGGAAACGAACCAAACCCCGCTCAATCTCCTCTACCTCTGTTCCTGTTCGGCTTCTGGGCTTTCCTAACCAGCAGTCTATCGACCTGGTTAACTAGCAAGCAACTCAGCGGTGGAGGCCGTTGGGATGATCGCTTTTCTCTCGCAGTGATGTTCGGCGCAGGTGTCATGACTCTTGCTTTAGTCCTTTGGTTAATCCGGGCAGATAAACGAAAATTTCTGCTCGGTCTCCTGCTGTTTCTTTCCATTACCACTCAAGTTCTGACCGTAAACAAATATCGCCTGGATTGGCTTGTTCAACACGATTATTACTGGCAATTAGCATGGCGTGTTCCAGCGCTTATGCCCAATACGGCGATCATATCCTGGGAGCAACCTTCAGAGTCGGTCCCAGGCTATGATGCGAGTTTTGCACTCAATGTCCTTTTCAATGGGAAGGTTATCAATGGATCGACGCCATATTGGTTTTTCACGAATGACCGGTTTTCGAACATCGATTACAGGCCAGGGAGACCGATATCAAACAAAGACCGTAACCTCCTGTTCACCGGGAATACCTCGGAAGCCATATCCGTCGTACACCAGGCCGGCAATAGATGCTTACAAGTATTGGATACGGTTTATACCGGACAGCCATTTTATTCCAGCGGCCAGGATCAGTTGATCAATATCTCGAACGTTTCTCGCATCGTAGATAACGCGAAAGCAGCTCCACCTAACCGTGATATTTTCGGTTCCGAACCCGCACATAATTGGTGTTTCTATTTTGAAAAAGCCGATTTGGCCAGACAGACTCAGGATTGGCGGACTGTTCTCTCATTGGAAAAGCAGGCGAAGGAACAAAGTCTTTCTCCGAATTTTGGACCGGAATTTATTCCATTCATTGAGGCTCATGCCCAAGTTGGTGATTGGCAAGATGCTTATGATTTAAGCCTGGCCGCGCAGAAATTAACTACAGGAATGGAACCGCTTTTGTGTGCAAATTGGAACCGATTGAGCAAGCTCCCATCTGCGGATGCTAACATCGTGGATCAGATAAAACAGGCTTTTTCCTGCCCCAACCCTTAGGACCTTTATGAAAATCGAATCGCTCTCCCTCAACCATCTCCGCATGCCGCTCGTCGCGCCCTTCGAGACATCGTTTGGGCGTGAGGTCGATCGGGAATGCGTTATCATCACTCTCCATGCCGATGGGTTGACGGGTTATGGCGAATGTGTTGCCACGCGTGATCCGGGTTACAACTATGAGACTACCGGCACAGCCTTGCATATCCTGAAGGATTTCATCGCGCCGTTGATCCTTGGGGAAGATCTGGGCGATGCGGTCGATTTTCAAAAACGTGTATCCGGGATCCGCGGCCACCAACTTGCGAAGGCAGGGGTGGAGATGGCCATTTGGGATTTGCTCGGCAAACGCTCGGGCAGATCTTTACGTGAGATGTTGGGCGGAAAACGGGACCGCGTATCAGTGGGAGTCTCGGTCGGGCTGCAGGAGTCGCCGGAAGTCCTCGTTAAAACCGTCAGCCAATATGTCGAGAGCGGTTATTCCCGGGTTAAGATCAAGATCAAACCCGGCCGTGACATAGGTGATACTTCCGCAGTTCGCAAAGCCTTTCCAAACCTTCGTCTTCAGGTAGATGCAAACTCGGCGTTCACGTTGGAGACGGCTCAGTCGCTCAAACCGCTCGATGATTTATATCTACTGCTTATTGAACAACCGCTCTTTGAAGACGATATTTGGGATCATCATAAACTCCAGGCGCAGTTCCGCACTCCGATCTGCCTCGATGAAAGTATCGTTTCGGCGCGCCATGCTCGCTATGCCCTTGAAATGAAAGCCTGCCGGATCATCAACATCAAAGCAGGTCGTGTAGGTGGACTGAGCCAGGCGCTCCAAATTCATGATCTTTGCTTAGCGCAAAGCGTTCCCGTTTGGTGTGGAGGCATGTTGGAAACCGGCGTAGGTCGCGCCTCGAACCTGGCTTTGGCTTCGCTGCCGGGTTTTACACTGCCCGGCGATATTTCTGCCTCTGACCGGTATTACCGCCGCGATATTACAGAAGAACGCTTCACCTTGAATTCTGACAGTACCATTGCCATTCCGCAAGGTCCAGGGTTGGGAATTACAATGGACGAGAAGGCTTTTGCAGATTATTCGTTAACCGAGATGCTACTGAAATAACGATCCAGACCTTATTCGTAAAGGGAGGAAACCGCATCTGTTGTTTAAGGAAAGGCTCTTATAAGAGCTATCCATCCGTCAGGATTTTGCAGTGAGGGATATTCGCGATGAAATGGATCTTACGCGTCATCTTGTTCCTGTCTTTGTTACTCCTTGTATTTTTGATCTTGCCACCATCCATCGAACCTGGCAGATCCATATTCGGTTCTGATTCAGGTGGATTACTACCGAGTCTGGTTAAAGCCTCCAATTCGGGCATATCTTCTTTATCCCCTTCGTTGTGGATGAGCCCATCCTTACCACCTAGCTTACGTCTACAGGCAGAAGGGTGGGGTATTCCTATAGTAACGGATCCCGATTCTGCGTCATTGCACCTGGATATGCAGCCTGCTGGGAATCAGCGTACGACCTGGTTCTATGCTTTAGTGGCGCCATTTCCGACTATTGTGGATGGTATTAGTTCGCAGGAATTGGTCGCTAACTGGCAGGGTACACCCACAGGTCCTTTCGCCGGACATCCACTGCTCATGGATGCCTCAACCCTCGCCGCGTTTTCTGCAAAATGGGGTACACCTTCTTCCGGTTCTGTGCAAATTGTACCTGCCGATCTATTGCTCGAAAAAGCTTGGTCTGATAAGCCTTCCTGGGCAATCGTTCCTTTCGAATCATTGGACCCGCGGTGGAAAGTTCTGACGGTGGACGACCAATCACCGATCCATAAGGACTTCCAGGCATCGCGCTTTGCTTTAGGAGGTCCAGTCGATTATCCTCTCACCATCACATTTGGTCTGCGGTGCTCAAATCCGTGCCCAATTTCAGCTCTTCCTAAATTACTCACTACGAACCGCGATCCATCGAAAGTTACAACCCTGATCATGACCGGCGTGACCGCTCTCGTTCGGGCGACGGCGTTTACGATGGATAAAAAAGGAGTGACTTATCCCGGGCGTGACATTTACGATTGGCTAACGCAGGCAGATATCACCCACATCAGTAATGAAGTACCTTTTTACGATAAATGTCCCGAGCCTAATCCAGATCAATCCCGGTTGGTTTTTTGCAGCGATCCTCACTATATCGAGTTATTAAATTTCGTTGGAGCAGATGTGGTGGAATTAACGGGGAACCATTTTGCAGATCACGGTCCGGGAGCGATGTTATATACCCTTGCGCTTTATCACCAAAATAATATCCAATATTACGGTGGGGGTGCGGATCTGGAGGATGCACGAAAACCGTTGCTACTAGAGAACAACGGTAACAAGATCGCTTTTATCGGCTGCAACTCGGTCGATATTGGCAGAGCACCCACCGCTACAAACGATCGCCCAGGCGCGGCTCCTTGTGACTACGATTACATGATCCAGGAAATTCACCAACTGCATAATCAGGGATATATCGTGATCACTTCCTTCCAATATTATGAAACTTATGTTGCGAAACCCTTCGATACTCAGATCCATGATTTCCGTCTGATGGCGGATGCCGGTGCGAGTATCGTCCAAGGCAGCCAGGCGCATTACCCTCAGATGATGGAGTTTTATCAGAGTACCTTTATCCATTATGGCCTGGGCAATCTATTCTTCGATCAGATGGGCCCCTCTCCCTGGTATCCGACTCGTCGTGAATTCTTAGACCGTCATGTGTTTTATAACGGCCGCTATATCAGTACGGAGTTGTTAACCGCTTTACTCGAGGATTATTCTCGTCCACGGCCAATGACCCCAGAGGAGCGTGCGGCTTTTTTGGCTGAGTATTTTTCCATAAGCGGTTGGTAAGCTATAATCCGCTTTTGTGAAAAACGTATCGCTCGTCCTGATCATAGTGATTATTCTTACCTCCTGTGCTCCTTCTGCGGCCGCGCCAATACCAACACTGCAACCCAACCAACCGACTTCAACTGCAACAGTACCAGTTAAGGCTGAAAAACTTTGGGTCAGCCCTTCCGTTCCTGATGCGCTTCGACAGAGTGCGCAAGGTTGGGGTCTTCCACTTGCCTCAGATCCCTCCAATACAGCGCTTAGCCTTGATTTTCATCCGGGCATGGAAGAGAAGGGCAGCTTGTGGATCTATGCGTTGGTTGCGCCTTTCCCTACAGTGATCGATGGCGTTACTTCTGACCAACTCCATCAAGCCTGGAGTGGTTCCGCTTCAGGACCATTTGCCGGGCGTCCATTATGGATGGTAGATTCCACTCTCGCCGCATTTACTGAGCTCTGGGGAGCGCCTTCCGCTGGTTCCGTCAAAACCGCTCCTGCTGATCAACTGTTGGATATTACCTGGAAGAACCTGCCCTCGGGGGCGATTGTCCCGTTCGAGTCGCTTGATCCGAAATGGAAAGTGTTGGCGATCGACGGTCAATCACCAGTTCACAAAGATTTCAATCCGGCAGGTTACCCACTTCAAGTTCTGTTTACGCTTTGGGAACCCGGTATTAACGTCCCGGTGATCAATATGCCGGCGTCCAATCGTGATCCGTCCAGGCTGACAACCGTCATTATGACCGGAACGACGTCTTTAGTGCGCGAAATTGCTTACCAGATGGAAGTCCATGGAATTAACTATCCCGATACCGACATAGGGGACTGGTTGCGTCAAGCCGATATTTTTCATGTCAGCAATGAGACATCCTTTGATCCTCTTTGTCCGCCTCCCAATCCATATGAAAACCGATTCTATTGCAGCGATCCAAAATATATCGGCTTGTTCGATGACGCTGGTGTGGATGTTGTTGAACTGACCGGCAATCATATCCTGGACGACGGCACCGCCTCCATGCTTTATACACTAAACCTGTATAAGGAACATCACATGCTTTATTTCGGCGGCGGCGAGAATCTGGCCGATGCACGCAAGCCGCTTTTAGTAGAAAATCATGGGAACAAAATCGCCTTCGTTGGCTGTAATGCCGGGGAGCCGCCCGAACCCTATGCAACAAACAGTTTGCCGGGTGCGAATCCCTGTGATTACACCCAATTCACCACACAGATCAGCCAGTTGCGGAATCAGGGCTATTTGCCGATAGTAACTTTTCAATATAAGGAAGGGTACTCACCCCAGGTGATGCCGTGGCAAGAGACGGATTTTCGCAGGGCAGCCGACGCTGGCGCGGTCATTGTAAGTGGGAGCCAATCTCATGTCCCTCTGGAGATGGAATTTTACAAAGGCACATTTATCCATTTTGGTTTGGGTAACCTGTTCTTCGGTCAGATGGGCAATCAACCCCCCGGACCAGGATTGCCCCCTCAGCCAGCCGAGAGGTATGAGTTCCTGGACCGACATATATTCTATGATGGCCGCTACATCAGCACGGAATTATTAACTGCCATGCTGGAAGACTATGCGCGGCCGCAGCCCATGACTCCCGACGAACGAACTGCGATCCTGAGCGCATACTTTGGTTATAGCGGCTGGCTGCCCTTGATCCCCACCCCCGCACCGGAGCAGACACCCACATTGTATCCGTTACTACACTTCGTTCCCCTTCCAGCCCATACGCCTAACCCAGAGGGTACGCCAACGCCATGAAATATTACCCAATAAGGCGAAGCGGAAGGTGGGTTTGATGCCTTCTAAAAACTACATCATCGCAGCCTCATAGTTGACGTTTATAAAAACTAAATTTGCATGCAGTTTCCTTACAAGGCTTGTACTTTATTCCCTATTCCCCAATCCCGAATTTCCAATTCCATATCCCTTTTCCTAATCAAAATAAATATTCAAATCTGAGCAGTCAAACCGATTCCCGCAATTGGGGCATTGCACCTTGCAGTCCATCTCGATCATATTGAAGCCGCAACGGTCGCAAAAGTAGACGACCTTGCCTTTTGCCTGCGATTTATTATCTTCATGTTCCTTAACTTCACTCTTAACTTCCTCACCCATTTCAACCTTCTTTCAATATGACCGGCTTAAGCAAAGATCGGTCGAAGAGATTTAATCGAGTTTCGCCCAGCACGTTGACCTCGACAATGGCTGCCTCTAAATCTTTTCGGAGCTGTCCTACCTGCACGCCGCGGCAGGTTTCGGGCCAGTCTTTCAACCACCTCATGCTGCGCCCATAAACCTTAACTGCGCCGGGGTAATTTTCGCGTGTGATGTGGAGGTAGGTCACGGCAGCTTCCAAAATGCCTTGATACAACTCACGTATCCTGCCGGTTTCTGCTTTCCAGGCAGCTTCTAACTCTTCGTGAGCCTCGAAGTACTTCCCTTTATTGAAGAGCAAAATACCCTGGCGGGCACGAGGATGAAGAACTCCTTCGCAGTCAGTCATTCTCGCGGCAGTATATCATGATTGCTATTTAGCCCGGTGGTAAAATTCCTTCACTGATGAACAGAAAATTTTTGCTTCCACTTTTCTGTTTTATAGTTCTAGTGGCAATTACCCTGCTTGCCTCGAGCCTGCACGATGTGCATTTCCAACCTGGGAGGTCACTGTCAATTCGTCCGACTTCCGATTATCCGGTTCTCCTTCAGACTCCTGAGGTCCTGGCGGAAACTCCAATTTGGAAGATCTTGTTATTTTGGCTGGCTTTTTTCGTAAACCTGATCTTATTCTTCTATCTGCTGCCACCCGAACTCCGGAAACGTATCTTCCGTCAGATGCTAAGTTTTTCACTCGGATTGTTAATTTTATTGATCGCTCTCCGATATCGAATTATACAATTGCCCACCTTAAGCTCTGACCCTGCAAAACAGGCGGGGCAGGTACCGCCCGGACCTAATTCAAATCTGGCACCACCGATATTTCACCCGCCACAGATCACTCCATGGATGGCTTATCTGATCAGCGTAACCATACTGCTGGGGCTGCTTATCCTGGGCTGGTTGGTATATCGTTGGCTAATGCGGTCCCGTACCCATAGATATATACCGCTTCGTTCCATAGCGAATATTGCCCAATCTTCGATGGACGACCTGGCTTCGGGACGTGATTGGGGGGACGTGATCATCCAGTCCTATGTGCGCATGAACGAAGTAGTAAGCGCGAAGCGCGGGCTGCAGCGTCTCGAGGCGGCAACGCCCCGTGAATTTGCCAAGCGCCTTGAGGTTGCCGGTCTGCCAGCGGAGGCTGTAAACCGATTGACCAGGTTGTTCGAGTCCGTACGTTATGGTGCACGTAAATCCGACCAGACAGATATTAATGAAGCAGTAGCTTGTCTGGCTTCCATTTTGCGAGCCTGTGGAGTAGCACAATGACACGTCCGCGCAGGCTGCTGCTGGCCGGGATGCTTATTATTTCGCTTGTGTTGGCCATTTTCCTGCGCGATGTGATCTATTTAACAGTCATCGTTCCACTTGCCTATTTATTGTGGTTGGGAAACTATTATTACTCAGCTATCCCGCAATTATTTCTCTGGGCTTTGCTGCTGGTTGTCCTATTTATAACCGTCATTTGGAATTTTGTGCCGGAGACGCGGCCTTCCCAAGGCAAACAGCTCAAGCGCAGGTCCGCAGAAGGACAGGTCGAAGCACTGGCTTCGTGGATCCTTAAATCACCAAAGGGCAATTATTTCAAGTGGCAGTTGGCAAACCGCCTGGGCAGGATCGCTAGCAGGTTAGCTGAAACCTCCGGGCAGCACACCCGTTCAAACTCCGGTAATGAAGCGGTGGATAAATATCTCGACGCCGGGATAAATTATTCGTTCGTGGACTTTCCGGTTCCGACGAATCGATTTCGCCGTCCGCCGCCAACACCGTTGGAACTGGATCCAAAAGAGGTTGTGGATTATCTTGAGTCGCAGATGGAGCTGAGGCGTGGCAGACATCCGTGAAGTCTCCGAATTGAGCAGGAAAGTAATCGCTGAAATTGAGCGGGCGGTCGTCGGTAAGCGTGGCGTCTTGGAGATGGTTATGGCGGCTGCTCTTGCTGGCGGACATGTGCTTTTCGAAGATTTTCCCGGGCTGGGCAAGACCCTCATCGCGCGCAGTTTTTCGACGGCTCTTGGTCTGGACTTCAAACGGATCCAATTTACCCCCGATCTTTTACCCGGCGACATTACCGGCGGCTATATATTCAACCGCGATAAAAATAAATTCGAATTACGAAAAGGGCCGGTGTTCACGAACATAATCCTGGCCGACGAAATCAACCGGGCATCCCCAAAGACTCAATCTGCTCTCCTTGAAGCAATGCAGGAACGACAAGTCACCCTGGAAGGGGAAACCCTGCCGCTGCCTGACCCCTTTCTGGTTCTGGCGACACAAAACCCGATTGAATATGAAGGGACGTTTCCGCTGCCTGAAGCCCAACTTGATCGTTTCTTGTTGAAGTTGACAGTAGGTTATCCAAATGTGGAGGAGGAAAAGGAAATCCTGCGCAGGCGTAGAGAGCGCATGCGAGATGAGGTCATGCTGATTCAAATTCTAAGACCCGGACAATTGCCTGCTTTACGTGATTTGGTCGAAACGATCCACGTAGATGCAGATATTGAAAGTTATATAGCTGCATTGATCCATACCACCCGTCAAGACCGCCGGGTCTCGGTGGGTGCATCGCCGCGCGGCTCTCTGGCCTTTCTGAAGTTGGCCCGAGCTTATGCTGCGATCGAAGGCCGGAATTATGTTATCCCAGACGACGTGAAGCGTTTTGCCGTGCCCGTGCTTAGCCATCGTTTAATATTGCAGCCCGAATACTGGATGTCACAATCAGTCGCGGGTGATGTAATCCGGGATGTGTTGGAGAAAACCCCGGTCCCGGTCATCACCTGATCAATATTTTTTGAAGCCTGATCACAGATCCATGTCTCGTGGTGTATTTCTTGGCCTCTTGATATTTGTTCTCATGCTCACAGGTCTTGCTACTTTGCATGGAACGCTGCTGGCATTGTCGGTTCCGCTCTTGGTTTACCTTTCTTACGGACTCTGGCGTGGATCCGACGAAGTCAAGCTCAAAGTGGATCGCAGCTTAAGCCAGGAACGCGTCGCACCCAATATTCCCGTCAATGTTAAGATAACGATCACTAACTTAAACAGTAACCTGGAAGAGTTGGCGATCGAAGACGTTATATCACCCATCTTGAAAGTGGTCGATGGGAGCAATCACCATCTTATTTCCCTGTCCAAAGGTGGATCTTTTTCGTTTAATTACACCATCAGCGGTCCACGCGGAGGCTTTCCGTTTGAAACCCTGCATGCTGAAGCAGGTGACCATCTAGGTATCTTGCGCGTGAAGCAGGACATTCGCCTGTTTGGACAATTGTTTGTTTTCCCGAACATTGCCAGGATCAAACAAGTTCCCATCCATCCGCGGCGAACGCGTGTCTATGCCGGGACGATTCCCGC
This sequence comes from Anaerolineae bacterium, assembly GCA_041498515.1. GTDB lineage: Bacteria > Chloroflexota > Anaerolineae > Anaerolineales > Villigracilaceae > Fen-1038. The sequence goes on along the minus strand of JBGQIO010000003.1, from coordinate 25,008 downwards.
ACGGGTGGGCGGGTCAGGAGTTGAATTCTTCGGAGTGCGTGATTATCAACCGGGTGATCCGCCGCGTCAAATCAATTGGAGGGTCAGCGCGCGGCACGTCGAAGATCTGTATTCCAACGAATTCCAGCAGGAGCGGGTTGCCGATGTCGGTATTGTGCTGGACGGTCGCATACGGTCGAATTTGTTTGCAGCCGGGCATTCACTCTTCGAACATTCCGTCTTGGCCGCAGGGTCGCTGGCGGATGCCTTCCTCATACAAGGCAACCGCGTTGGTTTGTTGGTTTATAGTCATTATGTTCAATGGACCTGGCCCGGTTATGGCAAATTACAACGTGAACGCATCCTTCATGCTTTGTCCCGGGCCGCGCCGGGGGAAAGCCAGGTCTTCGACGGTTTGCAGTATTTGCCCACGCGCATGTTCCCGATCGAGTCTCAAATTGTGCTGGTTAGCCCGCTGGTTGAGGACGATTATTTGCCGCTTATTCAATTGCGGGCACGAGGTTATCAGGTGATGGTGGTGAGTCCGGACCCTGTTTCGTTTGAACAAACTTATCTATCAGACCAGCCTGAGGTCCGGTTGGCAGCCAGGGTCATCCGCATAGAAAGGGAGTTAATGCTTAATCGTATTCAGCGGGCGGGTGTACAGCTAGTCGATTGGAACGTGGCTCAACCTTTTGATCAAGCCGCGCGGCACTTCTTCAGGAGGCGCATCCAAATGGGGGACAGGTTGTGACTCTTCTAGCCCTGCTGTTAAGCATTACCCTGGGCATAGGTTCGCTGGCTTGGGGATATACACTGGTTGGACTACCGGAATTCGCACGTTGGATCCTCATTTTTGGAGTAGCCTGGCTGTTCGCTGTCTGGCAGCGCTGGCGATGGTTTGCCTATGCGGGCGTAACCTTCAATTTTCTGGCAGCCGCTCTAGGTTTGTGGTTTTTGAATTTTCCGCCCGGATGGATGTTCGCCGGCGCTATCGGAGGACTTCTGGCCTGGGATCTTACTTACTTCCTATATCGCCAGCGCTTCGTGGCTTCCGACGAAGAGCGACGCGCCATGGAAAAACGCCATTTATTTCGTATATCTTTCCTGGCTTTGCTCGGATTTGGGTTGGCCAGTGCTGCCATGGTTTTGAAATTACAATTTAACTTTGAATGGGCTTTATTATCTGCGGTTGTAGCTGCTCTGGGGATCACCCAGATTGTGATATGGTTTCGCAAAAGAGGGGGTTGAATGGAAAAGAAATAGTGATAAGAATAATTGTGATACGATTCAGTCGTTTCAACACTCGATTCCCAACAACCCAAATCCTTATCTGCCGAGTCTCCAATGTTCGATCTTCCTGATGATGAAATTCTCCCGCTTTCGAAGGAACATGTCTTTTGGACATGGTCGGCTCAAGCAAAAGTAAATCCGATCCCAGTAAAATCGGCCAAAGGCGTTTACTTTTGGGATGTGAACGACAAACGCTATCTCGATTTCAATTCGATGACGATGTGTGTCAATATTGGCCACGGCGATGAGCGTGTTATCGAAGCCATGGTCGAACAGGCGCGCCAGCTTCCATACACCGCACCCGGTATGACGAATAGAGTCCGGGCTTTGGCCTCCAGGCTGGTTGCCGAAATTTCACCCGGCGGAAGGCTGACCAAAGTCCTGTTCACGCTGGGCGGGGCGGATGCCAATGAAAACGCTATAAAATTGGCCCGCGGGTATACAGGCCGTTTCAAGATCTTGACGCGCTATCGTTCATACCATGGCGCGACAGCCGGCGCCATGGCTGCAACTGGTGACCCGCGGCGCGTGGCCTGGGAACCGATGCTCATGCCGGGCATCGTTCACTTCCTCGATCCGTATCGGTATCGTTCAACCTTCCATCGAGCCAACCCGGATATTTCTGAAGAAGAGTTCGCTCGTGATTATTTAAATCACCTCGAAGAGATCATCCAATACGAAGGACCCGAGACGATCGCCGCCGTTTTGATCGAGTCGGTGACAGGCACGAACGGCATCATCATCCCACCAGCCGGATATATGCAGGGTGTAAGGGCATTGTGTGATAAGTTCGGCCTGGTCATGATAGCGGACGAAGTCATGAGCGGCTTCGGTCGAACAGGCAAATGGTTCGCGGTGGAACACTGGAACGTTGTGCCTGATATCATGACCATGGCCAAGGGTTTAACCTCCGCCTATGCGCCGTTGGGCGCGGTAGCAATGAAGCCTGAAATAGCGGCGCACTTTGACCAGGTGGCATATAAATCAGGATTAACTTATACGTCGCACCCGATTTCGTTGGCTGCCGCGATCGCCAATATTAACGTCATGAAGGCAGATCAAATCGTCGAGCACGCAGCCACAATGGGTCTAATACTGAGACGTATGTTGAATGACCTCGGAGAGGCGCATCCATCGGTCGGAGAAGTCCGCTCGATCGGATTGTTCGGAATTATTGAACTGGTTAGAGACCGTACGACGAAAGAACCGATGGCCCCATGGAATGGGACCAGCCCGGAGATGGTCGCCTTTAAAAATTATTGCTTCGATCACGGACTATATCTCGATATTCATTGGCACAGCGTGCTGATCATTCCGCCTTTGATCATTACCGAGGAACAACTTGCAGAGGGATTCAAGATTCTGGATGAGGCACTGGCGTTAACGGATAAAGCCGTCAAGTAGTTGCTTCATAACTCAAAAGCGGTGCGTATTGCACTGACGATTTCCTCGGGCGTTGCGGAAATATCGATTGCCAGGACATCCTGGGGTTCCTCTAAGGCTGCGAACTGGCTCTCCAATAAATCGGTGGTCATGAAATGACGCTGGCGGCTTATTAATCGTTCTTTGATCAGCTCAAAGCTTCCTACCAAATAAACAAATTGGACGATGTGGTTTACATGCAGCCTACCGCGATAAATTTCCTTGAGCGCCGAACAGGCAATGACGGCGTGCTTATTTTGTTGGATTCGATCAAGAATTAAGTCATGCAGGGTTTGAAGCCAAGGCTGGCGGTCCTCATCGGTCAATGGTATGCCGCTCGCCATTTTTGCGATATTGTCCGGCGGGTGATAATCATCGGCATCGTAGAAATCCCAACCTAGATCACGAGCGAGAAGTTTGCCGATGGTCGTCTTACCGGAACCGGAAACGCCTATCAAGATGATGATCATAGGACTCTATTCGTCCTTCCTTACTATAAACCGTAAGGAGGCATGATGCAAGCGCGGTACGATTCTGAGTCTGAAATTTTCAGTCAAGGTTTTATCTGATACAATGCGGACGGTAAGTTTAGCCTCTTAGATTGCGTCTTTATGTAGGCTAAAAATTCATCAGGTAGTTTGATTAAATGACAAATACTTCAAATAATGGGAATTCTAAGCATGTCCAAGTTTTGGTACTTGGCTCCGGCCCCGCCGGGCTTTCTGCCGCGTTGTACGCGGCGCGTGCGGAGCTTGCGCCGATCGTATTGACGGGTATCCAGTTGGGTGGGCAGGCTGCGCTGACTTATACTATCGAGAACTATCCGGGTTTTCCCGATGGCTTGGGTGGTGCGCAATTAGGCGAGTTGTTCCAGAAACAAGCCGAGCATTTTGGGGCAAAGGTGGAGTTCGATACGGCCAATGAAGTTGATCTCTCCGAGCGCCCGTTCAAAGTGAAGACGGACAATGGCGGCTATATCGCGGACACTATTATCATAACAACGGGCGCTGACCCGAATCACCTCAACGTCCCCGGCGAGAATGAATTTACCGGACGCGGCGTTTCATACTGCGCCACTTGTGACGGTTGGTTCTTCAAGGATAAGAAAGTCGTGATCGTCGGAGGCGGAGATAGCGCCCTCGAGGAGGGGCTGTTCATCACGCGCTATGCCTCCTCTGTGACGATCATCCACCGCCGGGAAGAGTTGCGGGCTAGTCCGTTGCTGCAGTCGCGTGCCAGAGAGCATCCCAAAGTTGACTTCATATGGAACTCCGTGATTACCGAGATTCTTGGCTCCGACAAAGTAGAGGCCGTTCGCTTGAAGAACATTAAGTCTGGCCAGGAAACGATCTTTGAGACGGATGGGGTGTTCATTTTCATCGGGCATACGCCGAACACCGGGATGTTCAAGGGCCAATTGGAAATGGACTCGCACGGATACCTTAAAGTTGACGAGAAAATGCAAACCACCAAAGCCGGCGTTTTCGCGGCGGGAGAAGCAGCCGATCCGCATTTCCGCCAAGTCGTCACCTCGGCTGGGATGGGGGCTGCCGCCGCCATTCAGGCCACCCGTTTTCTCGAAGCTGAGTCCGGTTAATGTCCGGTGGAAGACAAAAAAGGGACTTTCGTGGTTTTTTATCCTGCGGAAGTCCTTTTCTTTCGCTTGAGTTCGATGTTTATTGTGTATTTAAAAAAGTGACGAATTATACTTTTGACTAAAAACGCTTTCGGATAAAATAACAAGGCGCTGCATAATTCTCTTATACCGAAAATCGAATTTTCTATCCTGTAAGAGACGATCATCTATAAGGGATTTATGCAGGGTGGTGGGTGAACGTCCTTTGGGAAGCAGTAGCCCATAATTTGCAATCATTGGAGGCTTAATGGAAAAAATCTCGATCATCGGAGCCGGCATGACAGGTTCGACCACTGCACACTGGCTCGCCGAACGCGAACTGGCGGACCTCGTATTGGTTGATGTGGTGGAAGGGATGCCGCAAGGCAAGGGGTTGGACATGCTTGAGGCCATGCCTATCATTGGCAAGGATGTTGAAATTGTCGGATCGAATGATTATGTGGCAACCAAAGGTTCGGACATTATCATTATTACGGCCGGCCTGCCGCGCAAACCCGGTATGAGCCGTGATGATCTATTAACCGCGAATGCCGAGATCGTTGGGAATGCCGCAACCGAGACATTGAAATTTTCGCCGGATGCGATTTACATCGTTCTGACCAACCCTCTCGATACGATGGCGTATCTGACCCTTAAGGTGAATAAATTGCCGCGCGCACGCGTCATCGGGCAGGCCGGCGTTTTGGATTCGGCCCGAATGCGCGCCTTTGTGGCGATGGAAACTCACGTTAGCGTGGAAAATATTGATTGCTATGTGCTCGGTGGCCACGGCGATGAAATGGTTCCACTGACGCGACATTCCAATGTCGCCGGAATACCCCTGCGAGATTATCTGCCTGCGGATAAACTGGAAGCGATCCTCAACCGTACGCGCAAAGGCGGGGGCGAGATCGTGAATTTACTCAAAACCGGTTCGGCTTTTTATGCTCCGGCAGCGGCAGTAGCCCAGATGACGGAAGCTATCCTCAAGGATAAGCACCTGATTGTTCCTTGTTCTGCTTACATGCAAGGCGAGTACGGCCTGCACGACATATTCTTTGGCGCGCCCGTAAAACTTGGTCGGAATGGAATGGAGCAGATCATCGAATATCAATTGGATGCAGATGAGAAAATTCTTTTCGATAAATCCGCTGCCGCTGTAAAAGAAACACACGAAGCGTTGAAGAAACTGGTAAAAATCTAATTTCTACCTCACCCGAGCCCTTTCATTAAAAAGGATAAGCACAAAGGGTGTGGAATGGAGGCAAAATGATCTTGCACGAGAAAATCTCTTCTCAACTACCTGAATGGCGCGAACGCATGAAGATGCTCGCCAAGGACTATGCTGACGTTGTGGTGGATCAAGTCACGGTCGGACAGATCGTAGGTGGCATGCGCGATATCAAGTCGCTGTTGACCGACGTCTCGTTCGTAGACCCCGCGGAAGGCATACGATTCCGCGGTATGTCCATTCCCGAAGTGCTGAAAGACCTTCCCAAGGCCCGCGCCTCGAAGATGCCGCTGGTGGGTGGTCTGTATTATTTGCTCATGGTCGGTGAAGTACCGACGAAAGAGCAGGCGCTTGAAGTAGAAGCAGAATGGGCCAAGCGCGCGACCGTACCGGAATACGTTTATAAGATGCTCAAATCCATGCCGAGAGAGACACATCCGATGACGTTATTCTCTCAGGCCGTGCTCGCTTTGCAGAACGACTCGGCTTTTACAAAGAAATATCATGAAGGCATGAAGAAGGATGTCTATTGGGAGCCCGCTCTCGAAGACAGCCTCGACCTGACTGCAAAATTGCCCGTTATTGCGGCTTTCATCTACCGGCTGAAATATTTCGGTGAGACCAAAAAGCCCAGATACAACCCGAAGTGGGATTACGGTTTAAACCTTTCCAAGATGATGGGGGTAGCGGATAAAAAAGGTTATGCAGAACTGGCACGTCTGTACTTCATTTTGCACAGCGATCATGAGTCTGGGAATGTCTCGGCCCATACTATGCACCTGGTCGGCTCAGCCCTTTCGGATCCATACTATTCCTTTTCAGCGGCACTCAATGGGCTGGCTGGCCCCCTGCATGGGCTGGCTAATCAGGAGTGTCTGGCTTGGCTGATCGATGTAAAGAATCAATTCGGCGGCGTGCCGACCCGTGATCAACTTTATAAATTCGCCTGGGATACCCTCAATAGCGGCAAGGTTATACCCGGTTATGGACACGCCGTTCTGAGAGTACCCGATCCGCGCTACATGGCGCAGATGGATTTCGCCAAGAAACGTTTCCCTGAAGATGAGCTACTTCGCCTTGCGGATCTGGTTTTTGACGTCGTACCGCAGGTTTTGAGAGAGCAGGGTAAGGCCAAGAATCCCGCTCCCAATGTGGACGCCATCAGCGGAACCCTGCAGTATTATTACGGCGTACGCGAGTTTGACTTTTACACAGTGCTCTTCGGCGTCGGCCGCGCCCTTGGTGTAACGGCTAACTACGTTTGGGGCCGCGCCCTCGGCTGGCCGATTGAGCGGCCAAAGTCAATGACAACCAAGATGCTGGAAGAAGAAGTGCAAAAAACCCTTCAGCCAGCTTAAGCGAACCTTTCACAAAAAAACGACACAATTTCTGTGTCGTTTTTTTGTTCTCTCAGGTTCAGGTCATTTTTTCCCTTTACGAGGATGTATTGGATCATCATTACCCTCGAATTTTTCGATCTGAACGATCCGTGCCTTGTCCCGCACCTTCCAGGGGACAATTTGTTTGGCATGTTCGATATTATCCGTTTCGATGATCGCCCAGCCGGTGTGGACGCCGTTATGGCAGCCCCAATCAAACTGATGCAAATAACCGGCATTGTGAATTTCCTGGATGATCATGTCACAATCTTCGGCATCGTGAGGCGATTCGATCAAATACCGATACATGTCAATTTCTCCTTTTATATTTTGACGATTCTTGAATAGAGATAATTAATCCGAAGCCATTATACTGCTTGTTGTATAAATTACTAATTTTATCGGAAATTCTCCAACAATCCCTTGATGTCTACGAGTTTACTGTCCTTGCGAATGTAAATTCCGTTATCGAGTTGTTGATATTCGCTTTTGTCTTTCATGAAGTCTCCCAATTTAATCCAGTTATCGGCGATCAGGTCAGGTTTCAATTGCATAATGCTGTAATCGTAGTTCCATTTATCGTGACCCGGATAAAAGGGGCCGGTCACAGGCCCTTTTGCGATGACCGGATCATTTAGGCCTAAAAGGTCGATCGTTCTTCGTTCCGAGTAATAAGGTATTTGCCCAGCGGCATGCACCGCGATCGTTGCTTGGGGCGCCGTATATTCTGCGAGCGCGAGACCTAATTTTACCCTGCGGATGTCTGCTTTTAGTAAAGGAGCATTGTCTATCGCCCAATTGATCCATGGCTGTCCGCTGATCACCAACAAGGCAGACAACGCGACTCCGATCGATATGGCAGTTCGAATTCCCGGTTTCGATTGGATCGTTGGGCGTCGTGCCGCGATAAGGTCCGCAAGGATCCGATCCACGACAAGGCTAAAGAGGATGATCAGTGGGGGCATCCCCAGTGTGATGAAGCGGTTGGCCGCATCCACCTCCACCTCGGCGTAATCTCCGCCTACCCATATGGAGTATGCGCACTGAACGAGGAACAGACCCGCCAGTAGGAGGGTATCCGTGTTCCGCATATCCTTATAGAGGAGCACTCCGGCAAATGCGACCAGTGCCAACACCAAAATATCTCTTGAGGCGTATTGATTGAAAACCAAGAGGCCGTTCTTTATCCTTTCCCCGGTCGAAGCCCCGACCACTTTTTGATAATAGGTGTTAGGCAGGAAATCTCCGAAATAAACGCGCTGGACCCAAAGTATTGCAACGGAGGTCAAGCCGATTATCAACAATGGCAAGGCTATCTCGCGCAGATTGAATTTGCTCGTGCTGATAAGATAAAAACTGATGATCAGGATCTGAAGAAGTGCATCCATACGGACGAGCAAAGCTGCAAAGAGTACCAGACTGAGTAGAATGATAGACTGTTGACGACGTTCGCCCATGAACCGGATGGCTATAAGCGCTCCAAGATCAATGAGCAAAGATAATACGCCCACCTCCATACCTCTCAACGACCAGAAAACCATTGGAAAATAAAAAGCGGTGATGCCAGCTGCGATCAAGGGCGCGTATTTCGACCCCGGTTGGAGTACATCACAAATTCTATTAACAACATAGGCGTTAGCCAGCAAGGCGATCGCGGAGGCGATCATAATGCCTAGCGAGATCTTGGAGGCGGGAATGGCAAATAAATGCAAAAAAGCCATGAAGAACATCCAGCCTGGATTGGTAAATCCCTCTACAGGTTTATCCCCAACATTCCAAACAGCGCCGAATCCTTGTGCTAAATGATGGGCGTAGCGCATGCTTACCATGGCATCATCAACGAGGGTGAAATAAAGGATGCCCTGGATGCGGAAAGCCGTCCGAAGAATGAAGACAAGATAGAACAACGCGGCTCCGATCAGAATAATTTTAAGAGCCTTTGGGTTAATTTTTACTGGATGTCCATGTTCCATATTATAGGAGAGTCCCACGCAATACTGCGGCTGCGACCGTGAAATAGATGATTAACCCAGAGACATCCACCAGTGTAGCTACGAACGGAGCAGAGGAAGTGGCCGGATCCACGCCGAGACGCCGTAGAAGGAAGGGCAGCATCGAACCCGCCAGCGATCCCCATAGAACGATGCCGATCAAGGCCAGGCCAACGGTCAAAGCCAGAAGCAGCCAATACGGACCATAGGAGTGGAAAAGCAATGCCCATGTCGTGATGCGGATAAACCCGATACAGCCCAAGATCGAACCGAGCGCCAAGCCGGATAAGATCTCCCGGCGCATGACCCGCCACCAATCACGTAAGCGTACTTCACCCAAAGCCATGGCTCGAATTATGAGGGTCGAAGCCTGCGACCCGGAATTACCCCCGCTGGAAATTACGAGTGGAACAAAAATGGAAAGTACCACCGCTTTTGCAATTTCAGTCTCGAACTTTCCCATGGCGGTGGCGGTCAACATTTCACTTAGAAAAAGTATGATCAACCAAGTCGCGCGTTTGCGGACCATGGTAGGCAATCCGATTTTCAAGTAGGGTTTATCCAGCGCTTCGGAACCGCCTATCTTTTGAATGTCCTTGGTCGCCTCCTTTTCGGCTACATCGAGAATGTCGTCCACTGTGACGATCCCAATTAACACACCTTCCGTATCAGTGACGGGGAGAGCGCTTAAATCTGTATCTTTAAAGGCGTCCACTGCATTTGTACGGTGGTCGTTGGCTTTAAGTGAGACGAATCGCGAATCCATAAGGTCTGAGACATGTGATCTGGGTGGGGCCAGCAATATTTGTCTAAGGCGTAAATCGTCCACCAATTTGCCTTTAGGGTCAATTACATAAACCATGCTCATTGTCTCACTATCCAGACCGTACCGCCGGATATGATCCAGCGCATAAGCAATAGTCCATTGTGGCCGGATGCGGACAAAATCGGGAGTCATCAAGCGGCCAACGCTGTCCTTGTCGTAACCGAGCAATTGAGAAGCCACCTTGCGCTCTTGCGGAGACAGCAAGCTGAGCAGCTTTTGGGTTACTTTGGCGGGCAGTTCTTCTAAAAGCGAGGTGCGGTCATCAGGTGACATGGCATTCAGCAGGCTGGATACCTGCTTGTTCGCCATGGCTCTGAGTAATTCTTCCTGCCGTTCTTTGGGAAGGTAGGAAAACACCCCTGCAGCTTGTTCGCGCGGGAGCAGCCGGAAAACTATCGCTTCCCTCTCTGCAGATAGCGGTTCCATGAGATCCGCGAGGTCGCCCGCGGGCCAGTTCTTAAATTTTTCGTGCAGCGCCGAAAAATCGCGGGAATTGATCAATTTATCGAGATCATCTGAGGTAATAGAAGAACGCATGGTATCTCCCTTTGTCAGCTGCTGTAAATTTTTAAAGTTGGGGCGATTATACTGCCCCCCGGAAACAAAAATCACTTCGAGATCGGACTGAAAGTGCACAATACCTGATATATACGCAGTACACTATAAATCAAGAATAGAATTTTATGTATTCAGCGGCAGAGATTGAGGCAAGGAGATGTATAATTTCGCCCTGATGCCGTTCATGTTGACACTTATCGTGATAATATTATTTCTAGTGGGGGCTATCGCCAGTTATTTTTCTGGGATTCGTGCTCAGCAAAAAAGCCGCCGTATGGCTGATTACCGCCTTCGGCAAAGATATTTGGTGAGAGCGCGTTGGTACGTTATCGCCGGTTCATTTTCTACGTTAATTGCTGTCGGTTTAATCGTAATAAATCAAGCTTCGCAAAAGCCTCTAATACCTGCGCCTTCTCCGGCACCCACCATCAGACCGGGTTCTGCCACTCCCACACCGAGGATATCCACTACTGCGACGAGTAGCCCTGCGCATTTGAAAAGCTCACCCACGTTTTTTGTTATAACTCCCTCGCCAATTAATACACCGACCAGCGCATTAACACCCACACCTTACCTGCCGATCGCGGTTCAGGCTCTTCTGCAGGGTACGGTGACACCGGCTTTCAATGTGGAAATTGGCAAGCTTCACTTCTCGACCGACATCAACAATTATCAATTGATTGCGCCAAGTACAAGTTTTCATAACCCGATCAAACGGATGTTCGCCGAGTTTACGTTTCTACCGATTGGGACAAAAATAGAGTGGAGCGCGCTTTGGTATCAAAATGGGGAACTCAAATTCATTGATACAACGTCCTGGAATAATCCGCCTGTTGGCGTGTCAGGCATTGGGGTCACAAGTTGGGGACGACCCGGGCAGGATTGGTCAGCTGGTAACTATGAGGTTCAGGTTTTTGTTGGGTCAAGCTGGAAGGCTTCAGGTATATTTACGTTGGTTGGTGAACCTCCAACGATTACCCCTACTGCAACATTGATCCCAACAGCTGTTCCATCAAATACACCATCCAGGACACCCGTTCCCACTTTTACGTCTCTGCCCACGTCAACGAATACGATGATCCCGACGGCTACATCAGTGCCCACTTCTACGCGTACCCCTATACCAACTGCTACACCGCTACCAACTTTGACCAGGACATTGATTCCATCTGCTACCTCGCTTCCCTCCTCAACCCGGACTCCGCTGCCGACGGCAACTTTACTTCCATCCAATACGCCGACCCTTAAACCGTCTCCAACTTCGACGTTTACACCATCATTAATTCCATCTAAGACGCCGGTTCCAACTTCCACCTATACTCTCACATTTACGCCCACCAAAACGCTCGTTCCGACTGCGACATTCACTCAAGCTATCAAACCGTTTGCTGTTGGAACAATAACAATCACTATGACACCCTCAAGGCTGCCACCTCCGACGGTTACCAAGACACCTACTCCTACCCTGACAAAGACCCCGCTTCCGACTTTTACCTTGACTCCTTCTGAAACGCTTACCAGCACTCCTCGTCCGACATCTACTTTCACGCCCTCTCCAACCCCAACCAGGACTCCGAGTCCAACCCCCCCAGAGACAAGGACAAGCACGCCCTCCCTCACGCCCACTAAAACCTCTTCACCAACCTCAACGTTGAGTCCGACACTGAACCCGACGAAGACCCCTCTTCCGACCAGCACATTAACTCCGACCAAAGTTCCCACTAAAACCGAAATACCGACATCCACACCGGTTCCATCGAATACTCCGACCTTAACACTCACTCCTACGATTACTCCGACATTTTCTCCGACGCTTACCCAAACGCCGGTTTCCATTACCGTTAAGGTTTTCTTCACAGGCACCCAACTGGTAGATAAGCGGGTTCCACCTTATAACGAAGCTGTTTCGCGTGAGATTAGCTCTTCGGTGAATCCCATCGTGGCCGTATTGGACGAATATTTCAAAGGCCCGAATGCGGAAGAACAAAGTCGCGGGTTGGTAGCGATGTGGAATGGATTTGTCGGTTATCGCAGGATAGATTTTTCGAATGGCATCCTCAATATTTATTTGACCGGTTATTGCCAGTCGAATGGGACTTCATACAACATTGTCCAGCCTTTAACAGCAACAATGAAACAATTCGCCGGCGTGTCCTATGTAAAGATTTACGACGAATATGAACGTACACGGGATCCGTTTAGCCAAAATGATTCCGGCCCCATATGTCTAGATGTGACCTTTACACCTACTCGCACGTTAACACCCACTCCATCGATGACGCTAACATTCACTCCCTCAAGCACACCGACCATCACGCCGTTTCCTACTGCAACTTTGATCCCGTCTGCCACACCTACTCGGACGCCGGTCCCAACTGCAACGTTCTTACCGACCAGGACGCCTACGAAGACGCCGCTTCCAACCGCAACCATCACTCCTTCTGTCACACCATCACGGACCCTAATACCGTCAGCTACATTGACTCCATCCGGTACTCCGTCGAGAACTCCACTTCCCACTGCAACTCTCGTACCTACTCGGACGCCTATTCCGACTGCAACTTTAGTTCCAACCCTTACCCCAACAAGGACTCCGCTTCCGACGCCTACATTGACTCCTTCGAGGACTTCGACCGCGACGCTGCGTCCTACATCTACATTCACACCGTCAATTACACCGACGAAAACTCCAATTCCAACGTCAACGGTAACTCCTTCCAGGACTTCCACCGCGACGCCGCGTCCTACATCGACCTTCACTCCGTCGAATACACCGACCAAGACGCCGCTTCCGACTTCGACCTTGATTCCATCAAATACTCCAACCAAGACCCCTCTGCCGACATCGACGATAACTCCTTCCAGGACTTCGACCGCGACGCCGCGTCCTACAGCTACCTTCACTCCGTCAAATACCCCGACGAAAACTCCACTTCCAATACCAACGTTGACTCCATCCAATACTCCAACCAGGACCCCTCTGCCGACATCGACGGTAACTCCTTCCAGGACTTCGACCGCGACGCCGCGTCCTACAGCTACATTCACTCCATCAATTACACCGACGAGAACTCCGCTACCGACGCCGACGTTGACTCCATCCAATACACCAACCAGGACACCGCTACCAACATCGACATTCACTCCATCCAATACACCAACCAGGACACCGCTGCCGACGCCAACATTGACTCCGTCAAATACGCCGACGAGAACACCGCTGCCGACACCGACGGTGACCCCATCAAAAACACCAACCAGGACACCGAGTCCGACCTCGACATTAACTCCATCCTCTACCCCAACCAAGACTCCTCTTCCGACCGCAACCTTGGTGCCGACCGCCACTTCTACCAGGACACCGCTACCCACGGCGACGCCGCTTCCCACCTCGACTCCCTCGAAGACGCCGACCCCGACTCCATCTAAAACTTCAACAGCGACGCCACGTCCAACATCGACATTGACTCCGTCAAATACACCGACGATAACTCCTTCCAAGACTTCGACCGCGACGCTGCGTCCAACTTCTACATTGACCCCGTCAAATACTCCAACCCGGACAAAGGTACCAACTGCAACGTTAACATCAATGTCCACGCCCACACAGACATTTACCCCATCACCGACGATTGATCTTGCTTGCAATCGAGCAGCCTTTGTCGGAGATGTGACCGTTTTTGATAATACTGTTTTCCATCCATTCGATGCGTTCACGAAAACATGGAGAATAAAAAACATCGGAACTTGTTCGTGGACAACCGATTACAAACTCGTTTTTCTAAGTGGCGACAAGATGAATGGTCCTGATTCTGTTGCCCTTCCTTTCAATGTTTCGCCCGATCAAACCGTCGATATTTCAGTGAATTTGATCGCACCCAACGCTCCCGGTATATACCAGGGTTTCTGGCAGCTGCAAAAACCTGATGGTACGGCATTTCTGTTAAGCCCATCTGTGAAAGATCATATTTGGGTGAAGATCAATGTGGTAGTTCCTGCCCTTGGTACCCTGACCCTTACACCTGCCATCTCATCCGTGACACCTAATGTTTCTACTCCAATTGCACAGGCAACCTCTGCGTTGGACGTAACCTATGATTTTGTTGAAAATGCCTGTTTGGCTAAATGGGTAAGCACGGATGGTACGTTACCCTGCCCCGGTCTGGATGGTGACATCCACGGCTTTGTCGTAACAAGCAGCCGTGCGAATCTCGAAGATGGAACGACTGCTCCGCTCCCAACACTTCTGACTTTCCCCTCATCCTCATTAAATGGATATATTCAAGGTACATATCCGTCTATTCAAATTCAGGCAGGCGACCAGTTGCAGACAACAGTAAGTTGCGAACAGGGTGCCACCGCCTGCTCGGTGCTTTTCAGTATCCAGTATCTGGATTCCTCCGGGATCTTACATAATTTTTGGACTCTCGGTGAGTTTTATGATGGCAAATATTTCAACCTAGACCTGGATTTAAGTCAGTTTGCTGGACAAAAAATCGAGTTCGTACTAGGCGTCTCATCTCTTGGTTCGTCTGTCGGGGATCGCGCTCTTTGGGTTGCCCCGCGCATTGTTCACTTCTCTGTCGCTATTCCTACTTTGGCTGCCACTTCAACCTCTCCTTCGCTTGTTGCTCCTTCGCCTTCTCCAACCCCGACTTCTACGCTCGAACCAACTGCACCATTAACAGAGACTCCTACTTCAACGCCGGTACCCGGAAATCAAGGTTTACTGCCCTCGATTCAACAAATATTAAACAATATCATTTCCTTCTTCAAACAATTGTTTGGAGGGAAGTGATAATAAAGAGATCATATTTCTCACAGAACCATCTAATAGCCCGATCTTGCACGTCCTTCGTGAAGTAGCAGGTTGATCTATCCCAGCCGGGTTTATTAATTGCGGAAATCATCCATAAGATGATAATAATCTCTCATGATGCCTATGGTCGATTTCCAATTTTCCCGGACGGGTTTCGATATGTTGTGGAATCATAAAGCGGACAGCGAATTACCTGCCCGCTCTATGATCCAAGCCTTACCCCCTCTTCTTATCTTGTGTAATCCGAAACCAACTGCTTAAAGCGTGGGTCTTGTCGTATAAAGTCAAGGTCTGGGTCGCGCAGGATCCAATCTACGTAAGTTTGTTTATTCCTTAGGGCAACTCCAAGCAATTCGATGGCATGGTCGGCGTTGCCGCAGATCGCTTCCAGACAAGCCCGATTGTATTCGTTTTCGCTGTCAAATATATTTTTCATAGCTTTGCCTATGTGTTGTTGGGCTAGTTCTTCCTGTCCCATTTTTCGATAGTATCCGCCGAGTGTGGCGTGCGCCAGACTGTAATCAGGGTCTATCTCTACTACTTTTTGGAATGCGCCGATGGCATCTTCATCTCTTCCTTCGCAGGCATAAACTAATCCTAGGTTATGGAAATACAAAGCCTTTGGAGGATTAATGGATGTGGCTTGTTGATAGGCAAGGATCGCGTCCTTATAGAGACCGGCAGATTTGTACAAGGTTCCCAGCGCATCCCAGGCATAAGTGTTGCGTGGGTTGGTCTGGACGGCTCTTTTGAACTTGGCGATACTTGCCTCTAATTCCTGTTTTTCTTCTTCGTCGCGTTCCAACCTTATTGCGAATGGCTGAGTTTCATCGGTATCTGTTTGAGCTTCCAACGCCTGGTCTTCCGGTTCGTCGGTCAGGACAAACTCCGGAATGAATTGAGATGGAGTTATTGCAGAAGGTCGTTCTTCGACCTCTACTTCCAGTAGTTGAACGGTTGGTTCTGAATATTCATCTGTCCGATGAGCACTGCTTTTGGAAGGTAAAGCTAATTGGTAGCCTGCTACAATCTGCTCCTCAATGTCCATTGAGCTTTGTAGGGAAACATCGGCTGTTTCTTGTGGCAGAACCCCCGTTGAACTTTGTTGACAGTCGACGGTTTCATTAACCTGGTAAAGGGGCGAAAGATATATCTCAGGCTGGGGCATTTCCCCTTGAGTCTCTTCGACCGGTTCCAATGCATCAAGCTCGTTCCCAGGCTCTTCTATGGGGATCGGGACCCAGCGAGTCAGGCCGTCTCCGTCGGTATCGGGAAGGTGAACGTCTGGTTCCGGATCAGGTGATGGATAGAGATCCCAATCCTCCTCCTCCGTGTCTGGTTCTCCCCAAATTGTCAGAGAACCGGTTTCTGGCGATTCTGAGAGATCCTCCTGGTATCGAGGCAGATCAGCCAGAGCCCAGGATGAAGTGGATTCATCCAGAGCAACTTGATTTGGCTCAGAACTCATTCCTGGCCAAAGCTCCTCATTCGAAGGGAGCACCAATTCATCAGGCAAAGGCGAATAAAGCGATGAGTCAGCTAGCGTCGCCTCGTGAGTTTCACTTTCAGGATCGCTGTCTCCGTATGATATTGGATTCGCTTCACTCACTGATTCTGGTGAGAAGGCCTGGTTTTCCTCGGTCGAGGTAGGTTCAGGAACGCCACTGTCCCTTTGACCAGATTCTTCAAGGACTTCAACGATTTCCTCCGCTTGCGGTAGGACCTCTGAGCTTGGACAATTCGCTTCTGCACTTTGAGGCAGAAAGATCTCAACACTCTGCGGGACAATATCTTCTGTTCCTTGCGGCAGATTGTCCGGGGTGGTTTGAGGCTGAGTGTCCTCCGTACTTTGAGGCAGGATTTCTTCTGTGGGCTGCGGCAGAATGTCCGCTGTGACCTGAGGATCAAGTTCATCTGCCTGCTGATAGGCAACCACAGCTTTCGAATAATCTTTTAGATGTCGGTAGACGTTGCCAAGCCTGCTCCATGAAATAGCTTTTTCTTTGTTATCAGCTAGCAATTCGATGCTGCTTCGATACAGCTCTATGGCTTCCTCATACTTCCCCTGCTGTACATAAGTGAGCGCCAGGTTGCTGTATGGCCTTCCAAAGTTGCCATCCAATTGAATGGAACGGTGATAGGCATATATGGCTTGGTTATACGCGCCCGACATAAAATACAGATTGCCTAGTTCATTCCATAGTTCATGTTCGCTCATGGTATCCTCCGTCTACGAGACGTAGCTGGTCTTTTGGTCCATCACGTAACTGCCCAACAGACTGAAACGGGATTGTAGTGAAAGCGTTGTGTTGTCAGGATCCAGTTCATCGGCTCGTTGATAGGCAGCGATCGCATTTTCGTAATCGTTGATGCGGCGATAGACATTGCCCAATCGATTCCAGGAAACAGCCTTGTCTTTTTCGGTGGTGAAAAGCTCGATGCTGCGCTGGTAGAGCAGGATCGCCTCAACGAAGCGTCCTTTCTGGACGTAAGTCAGAGCCAGGTTACTGTAGGGCCAGGCAAACCAGCGGTCCAGTTCGATGGCTTTGCTGTAGGCAGTGACGGCATCATCGTGAGCGCCTGTGTTGAAATAGACATTCCCAAGTTCATTCCAAACATGAGCATTCTTGGTATCCATTTCGATCTGGAGATCACCCGAGGAGTCGATCTTTGCCACGGGTTCTTGCGAAGCGGGTACATTCACGCTCTCGACAACTTCTGCGCCGGCCGCAGTCTCATATATATGAATAGGGTCGCTGCTGTCTTTCAAATATTCTTCGTAGGCAGGCTGCTGCTCTGTGGTAGGTTGATCTGCAGGCTGATCGGCAACACTCGTCTCTTGGTCCGTAGACGCTTCCACACTGGCGCTTACTTCAACAACCGAGGTGGTTACTTCAACGACAGGCTCTTCCGCTTTCAGCTCAACTTCAACATTAGTCGTTTCGGTCTGTACTGCTTCCTCGCCGGCCGTCTCAACAGGGCTAGTCTGTTCAACTGTTGATGCGCTTTCCTCCGCCGGTTCTGGTTGGGAAGTTTGCTCCGCGTTTTCGACCACTGGCTCTTCAATCGGAGCGACCGGTGCAGCAACGGCTTCTTCTGTCGTCTCCACGGTCAAGGCTGCATCGGAGGTCTCCGTAGACGTGTCCGTGATGGTTACAGTTTCTGTAAACGTCTCCACAGAGCTTTGCACAACGATCGTAACGGTTTCTTCCGCGGCAGCTGCCTCGTCCGTTTCAGCACTGGCTTCCATCGCTGGCTCGGGGCTCGCCGCGACTTCATCAGTTGAGATGACAACTGTTTCATTAGTGGATTCTTGGGGTACTTCAACGGCATTTTCAGAGACTTGTTGCACCGGCTCCGCGTGGATGGGCGATTCATCAACCGTTTCTTCCGGTGTTATAGCAGAAGCCTCCGGATCAATGTCAGCAGGCTGGGCATCGAGTGCAGCATTCTCTACAGCAGTGTCTTCTTGTACTTCCACAACATTTTCAGGAACTTGTTGCTCTGTTTCATTGACGATGGTCGCTTCATCGACCACTTCTGCCGGTGATGTCGCAGGTGCCTCTACTTCGATGGGTGCTGGTTGGGAGTCGGAAGCCTGGTTCTCGAAAGCGGGCTCTTCTGATCCTTCCACGGCGTTATCCAGAATTTGTTGCTCTGCATCAGGGAGAGCGGACGATTCGTCAACCACCTCTACCGGTGAAGTCGCAGATGTCTCTACTTCAACGGTTGCAGGTTGAGAGTCAGTAGCTTCATTCTCTGCTACGGCTGCTTCAGCCGGCTGAGTATCGTCAACGGCTTCCACCGTTTCGACGACAACTTGTTTCGGTTCGGTCGGCGCCTCGGTCGAGGCCTCAACCGCTGGGGTAATTTGATCAGAATTCTCTGAAGTGCTTTCTCCTGCCTGAGCTTCTGCCGGGATCAACTCGCTAAGGCTGATCGTCACTGGAATGGCCGGACCCTCTTGATCTTCGGAGTTTGCCTCGACCAAAGTCGGTCCCTCTGTTTGCTCGTCGAGGTTGTCACGGAAACCGGCGTTTTCCTGATCGAGCTCGTCAGCTTTTTGGAAAGACTCAACCGCCAGGTCATACTCATTGAGTTTGCGGTATACGTTTCCAAGCCGGTTCCAGGCAATCGCTTTATCCTTGTCTTCCTCGAGCAATTCGATGCTCTGGCGGTAGAGGGGGATTGCCTCCACGAATTTGCCCTGCGAAACGTAGGTTAGCGCCAGATTGCTGTATGGCCAGCCAAATCCGGGATCCAATTCGATGGCCCGGCTGAAGGCGCAAACGGCATCCGCATACTTACCCATCCGGAAATGGATATTGCCAACCTCATACCAGTTTTGCGCATTTTTTGGATCGATTTCGATGGCTTTCTGGTATGCGTCGACGGCCTCTTCGTTCCGATCCTGCTTATCAAATACGTTACCCAATCGAATCCAGGGGTTGATGAAGCGCTTGTTAAATTCGACTGTCTTTTCCTGATAAGCAACAACTGCATTGAAGATCTTTCCTAATTCGTCCCAGAACTCATAGTTACTCATATCTACCTCCGTTTGGATATGGATGATGAATTTACTGATTGACAGTTAAATTGCTCAATAGGCTGAAGCGCGTGCGGGTGAGCAGGTCCACGCCTTCGTCGGCTAACACGACAGCTTTTTGATATGCTTTGATGGCATTGTCATAATCGTTGAGTTTGCGATATACGTTGCCAAGCTGGTTCCAGGCAGTTGCTTTGTCCTTGTTATCCTCGAGCAGATCAATACATTTTTGATAGAGAGGGACGGCCTCTATGTATTTGTTCTGCGAGACGAGGGCGTGAGCCAGGTTGCCATAAGACTTGCCGTTTTCAGGTTCCAGCTCGATCGCTTTATGGAAAGCCTCAACGGCTTCGTCGTTAGATCCCATCTTTGAGAATAGTTCTCCCAGGTCATCCCAAGCCTTGGCGTTCCTGGGGCTTTGCCCGGTGAGGAAGGTATCCGTCCCATCGCGCATGCCGGCTGTTTCGGGGTCCAACTCCGCTGCTTTATGAAATGCGGCTACTGCATTGGCATAATCATTGATGCACCTGTAGGCATTTCCCAGACCATTCCATGAGAGCGCTTTGTCCTTGTCGGAGCTCAACAGTCCTATACTTTTTTGATAAAGCAGGATTGCTTCCGCATAATGTCCCTGGGTGAGATAAGTCAGAGCCAGGTTACTGTAAGGCATTCCGAATGAAGGATCCTGCTGGCTGGCCTTATTGTAGGCATTGATCGCTTCATCGAAGGCACCCTGGTTGAAGAAGGTATTTCCCTTTTCATTCCATTCCAGGGCCTCCATGTTGACGGTTTTGTTTTCCACCGCCTGGCGGTTGCCAGATTGATCGTGCGCTGCAGTTTCCTTTTGATACTGTGGCATATCTGAAGTTGTTGAATTTGTCATCGCGGCTCCTTTTGTCTCCTGCGACTCCTTAGCGATAGTGTGTGCCTCGGGAGCCTCTTCATTTGGCCCCAAAGTTTCTTGAATTCCTGCCTGGTCGAATAACCAGGCGGGAGCCTCTAAGAATTTTTGATTTGTTGTCTTTGGTGCAGGCTTTTCCTCTAGAACAGCCGTCTGGTTATCCGCTGCATTTTGTTGCGAAGGGACGGAAATACTTTGCATCGGAATTTCCTTTGTAGTCTGTATAAGAACCTCCGTTGTCCCTTCTGCATCAATTTCGTCGGATGATGGAAGTTGTTCATCCGTGCGGGTCAAGTCCAGGGTTTTCGACAACGAACTACCGGGGACAAGTTTGTCAGCCATCTGGTAGGCAGCGATGGCATTCTCGTAATCATTAAGGTAACGATAGACATCGGCCAGCCGGTTCCAGGAAACTGCTTTGTCTTTATCCTCTTTAAGAAGATCGATGCTTCTGAGTAGCAGGGATACGGTCTGCTTGTACTTCCCCTGGTGCATATATGCAAACGCCAGGTTGCTGTAAGCCCAACCATATCCTCGATCAAGATCTATGGCTTTTGAAAATGCCTCTACAGCCTCATCAAACGCCTCGGATTTGACATAAATCGTTCCTAGCTCATTCCAAAGCAGGCTGTTTTTCACATCTAACGCTAGTGCTCTCTGGTACGCCCTTAATGCCTCCCGGTATCTTTCCTGCTTCGTAAACAAAACGCCTAATTGGATCCACGGAGTTATATATTGTTTGTTCAGATCAATCGCCCTGTGATAGGCCTTCATCGCTTCGTCAGTTCTGCCGATGCTGGCATAAACATCTCCGAGGCCGTTCCAGGGTTGGGCAAATGTTGGCATATACTGCGCCGCCTTTCGATAGGCGGCTATGGCATCGTCCACATAACCGATTTGGTAATGGAGGTTTGCCAGCCCATTCCAGGCAATCGGGTCCTTGGGATTGCACTCAATGGCTTTTCGAAATGCGATCATCGCCTCATCATTCCGGTTGATCTTTGCACACAGATTTCCAAGATTGTTCCAGGCAAAGATTTGGTTAGGAGCCAGGTGAATGGCTTGCTTATATGCATCAATCGCTTCATCAATTCTTTCCGTGCTGGTTTTTACGAGCGCGACCGCGTTATAGCATTCAGCCTCGAACCAGTTATCCTGGATTTTGGCCGCGATCTTTAATGCCTGTCGTAATTGCTCGTCTGCCTTCTCATAGTCACCTTTACGCCAGTTCAAAACTCCGAGAGTCAATAACAGGTTTGCCCGGGTGGAACTGGCTTCTTCGCCTTCCGGAAGGTCAGTCAGGAGAGCCTCGCGTAACGATATTTTTGCGTCTGTATCTTCATATTGATCCGCATATTCTCCGGTTCCCTGCCAGGCAGACTCTAATGCTTGCTGGAGAACCTGTTCTGCTTTCGGTGATTCCACAAATTCGATCACAAGATGCCGATATGCCCAAAAATCTGGGGCGCAGTGAGCGAGGTTAACGATCTCGTTTTGAGTGAGCCAGAAGATCGCCCGGATTTGCCGTTCGACGAAGAATTCCTTTTGAAGGTTTAGCGTGGAATACACACTCGTTTCTTCGCCATTTCCCCAGCGCAGACCGTCAATGAGGAATACAGCATTGGCGGGATCTTTGAATTCCTTCAGGAAAGGGATGATGTCATCAGTTTCCCGATTTTTAATCCTAAGGTGAACGGTTTTTTGACCCAGGTCGATCAAGGTGTTTTCCAGGGAGGCTTCGACGTCTGCGCGCACATATTCCGAGCTGTAGACGACAAACAACACACAGGGTCGCTGCCATTTGACCGCCAGCTCAAGTTCTTTGGCGAGGATTTCTATCCGTTCGTCAAAGGATACAATTTCTTGAGAAGCTTCGAGGGTTTGATTAGTCATTTAACAGTTTCCTCAAAACCGGATGGACATCACACCAGTTTTCTCCATCTCGATATTCCAACAGGGCCAGAAGCTGCAGGAGAGGTGTGAGGCGATCGTTGTACTCCAGGCGATTGTTTTCGGCTACTTTCTTGATCAGCTTTAAGTCTTCCTTGTCCAGAATACGCCTGTATTCATTTCGGATTTCGGTGGCCGCCCATTCAATATCTGAGGAATTCAGTTTGGATGCTTTTCTCCTTCGGGCGCGTCCGATCGCGGTTCGCATGATGCGTGCCATTTCGCGGAACACTCCGCCGCTGTAGGAGATGGCAGTTTCCAATGCAGACTCTTCTGCCAGGTTGGCCGCCATTCTTACGTGCACGAATTCTCTGAGAGTCTTGTAGCCTTCTTCATGATGGGTATTAAGATCCATCGGTGGGTGAAGATAAATATTTTGTAAAAAGATGGCTTGATCGCGGATCGAATCAAACTCTTTACTGTAAAATAATGCGCTGGATACCGTATAGACTATAGCGCAATTGGGCTGCATCATGATTTCCCGGCGGTTATGGAATATTGCGCGTGCTTTTTCCAGGTCCGGCTTGTCCATGTCGTCGATCAGGATAAGAGGAATACGGTGTTCCCTGCTGTAAATGGCGGTGGCAATATGATTGATGATCGAGATCAAACCCGTAATGTCGGTATCCACCACCTGCCTTAATTCCACGCGGGTAGCCGGTTCCAGTTTCATTTTCAGCCCGGCGCTTGCGAAAAAAGCGTCAAGCGACGCGCTCAATTCAACTTCCGACAACTGGCCATCCAGTACCGTGGAAATTTCCTTCTCGACTTTTCCCTTCCAGCTGTTGAGTTCCTTAAGCAATTGCTCAGGCAGTTCTCCGCCTTTTCGGCGATATTCCCTGAACAGCCGGCTGCCGATCGCTAGCAGAACATCCCGGAAATCAATGTCAACGATATCTGCTTCTTCACGGATGCTGAAATTGATCGGCCAATATTTCCTCTGAATTTCAGCATTCCCCAATAGGTGCAGGAGTTCTGTTGACTTACCGCAACCTCTATGTCCGGAAAAAAAGAACTTCGGCGGCCGATAGAATGGAGCCAACAGCGCATCCGTTAGCTCAGCGATCGGATTACCAGGCCGGTCGATGTAAAACGGATTCGGTTTACCATTCTTTCCCGGCTTGAGAGGTAAGTCCAGCTCAAAGTTCAGCCAGGCCCGATCGAAATCATTTGCGACGATATAATCGAAATTATTCATTGTTTCCTCTATAGATGCCATAGTTCGTGAAACGATGTTCCTGTCGAATAAATTCATAGCTTGCAGATGAAGAGGGGCTATTTCCCATTAACTTTGACCGTTTCATTTAGTCGGCTCCAGCGGCCGCCAGGCCTTCACGGATCGCGTACAGTGCGGCTTGAGTACGGTTGGAGACATGGAGTTTGTTCAATATGCTGCTGACATATTTTGCTATCGTTCGCTCGTGGACGACCAGTGCGGTCGCAATTTCCTGATTGCTCAAGCCACGTGCGATCAGGCGTAACGCTTCCAACTCCCGGCGGGTGAGTGTTTCATTGATGAGGGGCGCATCGGATGGGTGATCGAACTCATGAATCACTTTCATGGCGATGGACGGGTGGATCGTTGGGTGGCCGGAGGCTACATCTCGAATGGACTGTAATAGCTGTAATCTGGTCGTATCCTTCAGCATATAACCGATTGCTCCGGCTTTAATCGCCTGGTAAACTCGTTCGCTTTCTGCAAAACTCGATAAGACCAGGATGCGTGCATTTGGATTGTTGATTCTCAATTTGGGAATGGTGGTCAGGCCATCCTGTCGCGGCATTACCATATCCAGCAAGATCACATCAGGCTTCGTCTTGCGTGCTATATCCACAGCCTGGATCCCGTCCTCGGCTTCGCCAACCACTTCCATATCGGTTTGATAAGATAGAATTGCGATAAGGCCTTCTCGAACAACGTTCTGGTCTTCTACAACGAGAATGCGGATTTTTTTCATTTCAACACCCTATCCTGAGAATTGAGGTTCAATTTCGATATTTGTGAAGTCATAAAGAAGTTCGTCTTCATAAGCTTCTTCTTTACCTTGTGGCGATTGTGAGTACGGAGAACCTGGTCGAGTTCGTCTCTGCGTCTCTTAATTGGGCTTCCTGCTGATTCCATAGATCAGGTGCCCAGATTTCGAAATAATCACCCTGGCCGATCAACAAAATATCATCCTTCAAATTGGCGAACTCCTTTAGGTTATCTGGTATCATAAGAATGTTGTTTTCTACGGCAAGTTCGGTGGCCGTCCCCAGGACGAGGCGGAGTAATAATCGTGCCAAGGGGTCCGCTAGATTTAGGGCAGCCACTCTTCGGTAGATCTCTTGAAAGGCATGTTCTGTGAGGACTTGCAAATTACGATCAAACCCTTGCGTAATGTACATTCTGCTTGAGAGCTGCGCTCTAAAGGCGGCGGGAACCGAGAAGCGGTTTTTTGGGTCTAATGAGGTGGTGAATTTTCCTAAGAACAATTTGAGCTCCCGGTTTCGAAGTG
>JBGQIO010000002.1:0-52453 GCA_041498515.1 Anaerolineae bacterium | reverse complement strand
TCCCCCAAATCCACAGGATATGGGGGAGGATTGGGCTGGAGACCCATCATGAATAAGAAAACAGTCAAGGATATTGATATAAAAGGCAAACGCGTTTTAATGCGTGTGGACTTCAATGTGCCCATGCAAGCTGGTAAGGTCACAGATGACAAACGCATCAAGGCCTCTTTGCCGACGATCCAATATGTACTCGCTCAGGGCGCCTCCCTCATTTTGATGAGCCACCTCGGTCGTCCAAAGGGCGGACCGGACCCAGAGTTCAGTCTGAAAGCGGCCTCGGAAATACTCGCAGGTCTGCTCGGCAAACCCGTGCAAATGGCGCCAGATTGCGTCGGTCCGGAAGTGGAAAAGATGGCGAAAGCCCTTAAGCCCGGCGACGTGTTGATGTTGGAGAATACACGATTCCATGCGGGCGAAGAGAAGAACGACCTCGATCTGGCTAAACAGATGGCCGCGCTGGGTGAGATCTATGTAAATGATGCGTTCGGCTCCGCGCACCGCGCTCACTCATCAACCGAAGGCGTTGCGCATTTTCTACCAGCCGTTTCAGGTTTTCTGATGGAACAGGAACTTGAATATCTCGGGCGTGCCACATCGAATCCCGAGCACCCTTATATCGCAATTCTCGGCGGGGCAAAGATCAGTGATAAGATCGCGGTCGTAGAAAACCTGCTGTCTAAATGCGATAAGCTTATCATCGGCGGCGGCATGGCAAATACCTTTCTGGCTGCCAAAAGCTTTAACATGCAAGACAGCCTGGTTGAGGCAAGTTCGGTGGAAACTGCAAAGTCCATCCTTGTGAAATCAGGCAATAAACTCCTATTGCCCGTGGATGCCGTCATTGCAGATAAATTCGAGGCGGAGGCCAACCACAAGGTCGTAGATGTGGACAAGGTCCCTGCAGGCTGGCGCGTCATGGATATCGGGCCGAAATCCATCGAGGCTTTCAAAGCTGCCTTGAAGGGCGCCAGGCTTATCGTATGGAATGGGCCGATGGGCGTCTTTGAGATGCCTAAGTTTGCGGAAGGCACATTCGCCATTGCGAAGCTATTAGCCGACTCCGGCGCAACAACGGTCATCGGCGGCGGCGATAGCGCCAGTGCGGTAAAGAAGGCCGGTGTTGCTAAACAGATGACACACGTCTCGACCGGCGGCGGTGCTTCCCTCGAATTCCTGGAAGGCAAGGAATTGCCAGGCGTTGCTGCCTTGCTCAATAAATAGAAGTAGAAAATAGACCGGCGGATGTGGAAACATCCGCCGATTTATTTTCAATCTGCTGATGTTTCACAAGATACCGACGAATACTCCGGCAAGCTTGGTGCGGACTTGCGCAAGCACAGCACTTCCTTATACAACTGTAATTAAGCGGACATCCGAAGTCTTTGCTTTATGAGACGCGTTATAATCATGCCAATTTCGTCGCGGGAGTAAGCAAATGTCTTTCAACGTCGGTGAGAACGTCGGCCCATATCGCATTATGGAACAGCTTGGGCAAGGCGGCATGGCTACCGTCTATAAGGCCTATCATGCTGCTCTAGACCGCTATGTGGCGTTGAAAGCACTTCATCCGGCTTTTGGTGAAGATCCGAATTTTGAAGCACGCTTCCAGCGTGAAGCGCGGCTGGTTGCCAAGCTCGAACATCCGCACATCGTTCCCGTTTACGATTACGCCGAGCACGAAAGGCGTCCGTATCTGGTTATGAAATATATCGAGGGGGATACGCTCAAGGCGCGTTTACAAAAAGGGCCGTTGACTTCGGAAGAAATCACCAATGTTGTGGAATCGGTTGGTTCTGCATTGGCGCACGCTCATAAACAAGGCATTCTGCATCGGGATATCAAACCTTCCAATGTTTTGATCGGAGTCGACGGCCAAATGTACCTGGCAGATTTCGGGTTGGCGCGGATTGCACAGGCAGCCGAGTCGACTCTCTCATCCGATATGATCATGGGTACGCCGCAATACATCTCGCCTGAGCAGGCGATGGGCGAGAAAAACCTGGACGAAGGCACGGATATCTATTCTTTCGGCGTGATGTTATACGAGATGGTCGTAGGGCAGGTACCCTTCAACGCGGATACACCCTTCTCCATCATCCATGATCATATTTACTCGCCATTGCCAATGCCGCGTGGGATCAACCCAAAGGTGCCAGAGGCAGTGCAACGAGTCTTGCTGAAGGCGCTGGCAAAGGAACGTGCAGACCGTTACCCCGACGTTGATTCCCTGGTCAAAGCTTTCAAGGATGCCTGGATCGAAGCCGGCATTCCGATGCAAGGCACGGCTATCACCTTGCGACCAGCACCTCTAAAGGGCGGATCAAAAACGGCTGAGGCTCAAACCCTACCGGCTGGCGGAGTACCTGTTGCCTCAAAAGGGAGTGAGGCCAAAGGGCGTTCACCATGGGCATTTATCGCGGTTGGAGTTCTCTTGTTGGTTTGTCTGGCTATCGTCGCTTTCGCTTTTCTTGGCCGCGGCCGCCTTCTTGCGCTGCTTGACAGGCCTTCTGTGACGTCAGCGTCTCTGCCTGCTTCCACACAACAAAGCCCCGCGACTGCGGTGGCCCCAACCGATACACCACGAGCGGCCCCATCAGAAACTGCAATACCCGCGATAGCAACCGCGCTCGGCGGTGTGAAACAGAACCCGACAAACCCGCAGGCCAATCTGGATCTTTCGCTTGCTTATTGGGATGCTGGCAATGTGCGTCTTTCCCTGTTGTCGTTAGCGAAGGCCGCCGACGTTGCTGGACCGAATAACACTCAGTTTTTTGAGAACGCAGGAGATCAGTTCAAACAACGTCAGGCCTGGATCGCGACGGCAGCCATGTATTTACGCGCGATCAAGTCGCTTGGACCCGCGGTGAAACCCACAGCCGACCTGACGACCAATTACCATGAGGCACTTTATAAAGCTTCGGTCTCGCCTGATATGCCTTCCTATCTGCCATTCAACGACCTTGGTCGAGTCGAACAGCCGATCAGCCTTGTAGCGCAAGCCCGCCATTTGTATTACAACGGGAATACCGACCAGGCTCATCAGATCCTCAATCAGGTTAAGGTTCTCAAGCCGCACATGCCCGAAGCCTCCTTGCTAGAGGCCGAGATGGATGCTACTGAAGGCAAGACTTTCGAGGCTAAACAAATCCTTAATATTCTACTTGCCGATCTCAACACGCCCGATTGGGTGCGCGAAATGGCTCAAACTCTCAGTAATAAAATCCCTTAAAGAAAAGAAGATCCAAATAACCATGCGTACACCACTTGTTGCCGGAAACTGGAAGATGAATAAAACAATCGAGGAAGCCAGATCATTGGTTTACTCGTTGTCTGCGAAGCTGCGTGAGATCAACGGCGTGGAAAAAGTCTTGTGCCCGCCGTTTCCTGCTCTGTTAGCTGTCCATGCACAACTGGAAGGCAGCGACCTAGGCCTTGGGGCCCAGAATATGTATTGGGAGGAGAAAGGCGCCTACACGGGCGAGGTCTCGCCGGTGATGGTGAAAGAGCTTTGCCAGTATGTCATCCTGGGACATTCTGAGCGGCGGACGTATTTTGGAGAAACGGATGAAACCGTAAATAAGAAAGTCCGCGCTGCGCAGAAATATGATCTGACACCGATCGTTTGTGTGGGTGAGACACTGCAACAATACGAAGCCAATCAAACAGCGGAGGTAGTTGCGCGGCAAATCCGACACGGCCTTGCCGGCCTGGATTCGAACTTCGCACCGCGCCTTGTAGTCGCTTATGAACCGATCTGGGCGATTGGAACAGGGAAAGCTTCCAGTGGAGAGAATGCCAATGATGTGTTGGGCAAGGTTATCCGACCTGCACTAAGCGAATTGTTCGGCGCTCAGACCGCGCAAGCTATCCGCATCCTATACGGCGGTTCCGTGACGGGCTCCAACGCGGGAGAGTTCTTCAGCTGTTCCGAGATCGACGGGGCATTAGTCGGTGGCGCGAGCTTGAAAGTGGACGAGTTTATCGCCATTACGCAGGCAGCAGTAAAACAATAGGACTTGACATAATTATGCTTATTGATCCCGTGTCCATCGATTGATTCATGCTTGCGCAATCCGATGGCCTGGCCTGGTTCATATTAACCCTTCTGCCGCTGGTCTTTCTCCAGCGGCTTTTGCATCGTGAAATTCAAGCTGCCTTTTTGATCCTCAGCCGCAGTCCCGAGTTTACAATCGCCCTTTTTTCCCTCATCTTTTTACCAGGCGTGCTGCTGCACGAATTCAGCCATTACTTGATGGCACTCATTCTTGGGGTTCCCGCCGCGCGATTCTCGCTCGTGCCGCAGATGCTCCCCGAAGGACGTTTGCAACTCGGCTATGTGGAAACCGTTAAGACGGATATCATCCGTGACTCATTAATAGGTGCCGCTCCGCTCGTGGCCGGGGGATCCGTCGTAGCTTTCCTGTCGGTCACTCGCCTGGAGTTGCTACCGTTATGGGAGGTGCTGCGCAACGGGCAATTGAATTTGTTTTGGCTGGGGATCACGCTCTTGCCACAGATCAAGGACTTTCCACTTTGGTTTTATCTGGTCTTTACGGTGAGCAGTACCATGCTGCCTTCGCGTTCTGACCGCCATGCCTGGCTGCCCCTGGGTATGACGGTTTTAGTTTTGCTCGCGTTAGCGATCCTGGCGGGCGCAGGTCCGTGGATGCTGGCAAACGTCGCACCTTTGCTTAACACTTTTCTCCGTTCCAGCGCCATCATATTCGGGTTAAGCGCGGCGCTGCATGCTGTGTTGATCTTACCTATCGGATTGGTGCATCTCTTATTGGCACGAATAACCGGCGTGGATGTGACGTAACGGCGCAGACACGTCCGCTGACTCGCCCTTCATCTACTGATGGACCTCTAAGCGAAGCTTCGTTACCAGCTTCAGGATGGCCTCAACCACGGCTTCCGGCTGATCAATCTCGATGTTGTGACCGCTCTTCTCCGCAATCATCTGTTGGCTATCGGATGACAATTGGAGTAACTCGGTTTGCTTGCCTTGCCATGCCACATCAACAGGCGTAGTTCCCAAGGCACGAGATATAACAATTAAGGGTAGATGGCCCAAGGTTTGCACAGTACTGGCCTGCGCCAAACTTTCTGGAAATGCACGGTACTCATCTTGCAGAGTCTGGAAATAAACCGGGCGAGATAAGAAAGCCAATTTTGCCTTCTCCCTTTCCGGGGGCAAATGCGGAAGAAAGCCAAGCGGGCGGACGGTCATTCGCAGGATCCCGATGCGTGCTAATACGGGCAGGATCGAATCCGCGCTGAATGTCGAACGATCGCGAGTCTTGAGGGTCATCGGGTCCTGGCGAACGTTTCCGGGATTCATTGAATCGACCAGCACGACCCCGGCGACTTCCGACGGATAATCATGAGCAAACAGCCGAGCCGTCAAGCCGCCCAGTGAATGACCTACCATTACATATGGCCCTGAGATATCCGCCTTTTTTAGCAAGGTATAAAGTTCTTTAACGAATTGTTGTGAGGTGCGTGGCTGGGGACCCACCTCACTCCAACCGTAACCAGCCCGATCATAAATGCAGATGCGGGTTGTCTTCGCTATTTCCGCTTGTACGCCGACCCAGGACGTGGACCAATCGCCCACACCGGTATCAATCACCACCGTAGGACTGCCTGTGCCGACGCAGCTTACGTGAAGGCGATAACCACCTACATCTACTAATTGACCGACAAAGGGAATGGTCAGGTTATCAACGGCCTCCGCGATCGACTCATAAATTGCCCCTGCCAATATCAACCCCAGGATAAGGACCGCAAACCGAAATAATATGGTGAAAAAAACTCGGCCCAGACGTTTGAGATGATCTATCAGGTCCATTTGATTTATGCTGCTCATCACTCATCGGTATCTCAAGGGATACCTAAAAATTTCAATCTAATAACCTGGAGGTCATTTCTTCTCCAGCAAATACATCGAAAAGTCAAAATCACCGGGTGAGTGACCAAGATCAGTAAGAATCGCGGCGGCTTCGCTGCGGTGTTGAGTTCCGTGATTGACTACATGGTACAGGCAATGCCATAACACTCGTTCGCGTTTAATTCCGCTGGGTGTTGTATAACGAATAATGTTTGTCATGTCCTCGTCTTTGAGACCGTCGAGATAAACACGAAAAGCTGCTTCTTCCTCAAGCCAGCGAATCTCCAATGCATCCATTGTTGGGAATTCGCTTTCTCCCAAATCTTTAGTCTCAAGACCTTGTTGGCATAATACCCGCCAACCATACTCGGCATCCAGCAAGTGAACAAAGGTACCTCGCAGGCTGTGGTGTGGGAAAGATTTGGGAGCGACGAATTGCTCCTGGTTGACTTTTGCCGCTGCAGCCAGGAGCCGTTTCGTAGCCCAGTAGTTGTAATTGTAGATAAGCACTATATCCTGTATCTTCATTAAATCCTCCTTTTATTACGCTAATCGAAATTTACCTTGCGCCAGGTTGCAATCGACATTTTTAGTCGGATCCGTACCAGGGCATCTGCATCCGCAGTAGCCCATAAGGAACTCAGCCTATGCCACAAGTCTTCTTCGATGCGGATCACATCATCCCAGGTCTCATCCAGGTATTCCTGCATTTCCTTGGGTGTATCCCAATAATAAAAGAACGGAAACACCTGCTCGTGCTCGCGCAGGAGCCAGCCCTTTTGAGAGGTCTCTGCCATCGCCTGATTGGCCGCCTCGTCATCTGCCAGCGACTCTGGTAGATCTGTCGCCCGGCCGGCTTCACGGTTTTCGCCTTTCGAAGTGACCTCTATCGGCCATTTATCCAACATTGGACGCAAGTCAATAAGGATGCCTCCGGCCACAAGTACCCGGCGTATTTCCTTAAGGGCATGAACCATGCCCTCATGGACAATTCATCAGAACGACCATGCCAGTATGGCTATATCAAACGATTCTTTTGCAAAAGGCATATGGATGGAATCAGCGCGTGCAAACCGAACTTTCTGCTCCAAATCCGAAGGACGGTCAATCGTTGCAACACGCAGATCGTCTCCGAGGAGGTCAATGCCTGTCACGCGCTTTGCTGACTTTGCATATCGCCAGGTCAGGCGTCCATCCCCACAGCCTATCTCTAGCACCCGCCTGCCGGTGAAGTCCGCAGAGCGCCGAAGGTATTTTATTTCAGTTCTTTCCGGATCTATTTGCACGGACATTATCGGTCTATTTGCGAGGCAGTGTTTGTGCGAAGGCGATCCCCTTTTCGATCCAGCCCTGGAGAGCCTTGTCAGACTTATAGCCACCGGAGGAGACGAGGATCCAACCTTTCATGGGCCTGCCTGTCATATCAAAGATCCTCACATGGGGTTGTTTCAAGGCTTTTTCAAAATCATCCTCGCTCAGACGCAGGATCAGATCCTGTTTATTGACTCCGCAAACCATATTCCCATTGACCAGAAAGCCAATGCCGCCAAACATCTTTTTTTCGACCACGTCGCGCCGGAGTTTAAGCCCCGCTCTTATTCTTTCTGCGAGTTCTTCGTTATACGCCATTCAGCCTCCAATCGTCACACCACTCTTAAAACTTTCGCTCCTCGGATCCTTCCTTGTTTCATCTCGGCCAATGCCTGGTTGGCATCTTTCAATGCAAACTCTTGAAATTCCGGCTTGATCCCGGCTTCTGCTGCCAGGTCCAAAAACTCGCGCACATCCTGCCGTGTGACATTCGCAACCGATTTGATCTCCCGTTCCATCCATAATTGTGATGGATAATCCAACATCAGCAGGCTTTCCCTGTCGGTCTGTTCCTTGCGGATGGCGTTAATGACCAGGCGCCCACCGGGGGCAAGATACTTTAGCGCTTCCACGATCGGTCTCCAGACAGGAGTCGTATCAATGACCGCTTCCAGCAATACAGGCGGAGTCTCGGTCATTTCGCCGGCCCAGGAGGCGCCCAACGACAGGGCGAATTCCCGCTCTTGAGGGTTGCGGCTGAATACAAAGACGTTCGCTTTCGGATATTTATATTTCACCATCTTGAGCACCAGATGACCGGAGGCACCGAAGCCGGTCAGACCGAGGTTTTGTCCATCTTTTATATTCGTAAGACGCAAAGAACGATAACCGACTGCGCCCGCACATAACAAGGGAGCGGCTTCTGAGTCAGAGATCGAGCCGGGAATGAGATGTGCGAAGCTTGAAGGGACTTTCATATACTCTGCATATCCTCCGTCGGCATCACGGCCAGTGGCACGGAATTGCTCACATAGATTTTCTTCCCCGGCTAGACAATATTTACACGTTCCGCAAGCCGAATAAATCCAAGCTACACCAACACGCAGACCGGTTTTGAATTGGGGACGTGGTTCCTGTTTTCCTAAGGGCAAGCTGTCAGATTCCATAATAGTCCCCACTAGTTGATGACCAAGAACAACCGGTAAATGTGGAGGTGCAGTGCGGCCTTCTATCTCATCGATTTCCGTGTGGCAAACTCCGCAAACCGTAACACGAATAAGAACCTCACCCGGGTCAATTTTTGGCTCAGGCAGGCTTTGAAGCGAAAGGGGGGTGGGGTTTTGTGAAAGGGAGTTGATCTCTCTCAGCAACATTGCTTTCATAAGCTAGAAAATTAACGGTATAAACCTCTTGGTCGTTTTCATATAATCCTGATATTGCCTGCCGAATGCGAGGAGACATTCGGTTTCATCGGCTCTGGAGGTCAGGATCAGGAAGAATGTAGCCGTGATCGCCAGTAAAACTCCATGCGGGGAGGGGTCTTTAAAGAATGCGCCCCAATTGAGGAAAAACAAGGAACTGTAAAGCGGATGGCGAATAAAGCGATAAATACCACTCGTTACCAGAACCGTCGTCCTTTCAAAACCAAGCAAGGGAGCCTCGGAGCGTTTTTTATTATCGGGCAGGCCTCTGGACCTCAAATAATAAATGCCAAACGCCATTGGAAGAATGGAAGTGATCAATAGAAACCATGAGAGGATTTGATACCAAGCCAGCCAGTTGTTGAACCAAACAGGCAGGTTGATCATTATCAATGCCAGGATCGCCTCCCAGGCGAAGAAACGGTAGAAACCGTGCGAGCGCCGATCGAGCAATGAAGCCCACGAAATGTAACCCAGTATGAGGGTGAACAATATGAAAATAGGTATTCTCCACATATTAACTTATTATCTTTTGACTTCGTCTAGAATCAGCTTTCAAACAGGCGATGAAAGCATTGAGTACAGGGATGTCAATAGGTTGAATATTTAACCTGTTCCAAACTGCCGGTCACCTGCGTCACCCAGACCTGGGAGGATGTAGCCACGATCATTGAGACGATCGTCAATTGCGGCGAGGTAGATCGGTACATCGGGATGATGCTCCTGCATATTCTGGATGCCTTCCGGAGCACCGATCAGTCCCACGAATTTTATTTTCTTTACTCCCCAGCGCTTTAATACAGCGGCAGTGGCGACCGCTGAGCCCCCAGTAGCAAGCATAGGATCCAATATCAGACAGACGGAAACGGTCGGCTCGATGGGTAGCTTGTTGTAATACTCGACCGGCTTAAGCGTCCGTTCGTCGCGGTAGAGTCCTATATGCCAGACCTCGGAGGTGGGCATCAATTCCCAGACACCTTCCACCATCCCCAGCCCGGCCCGCAAAATGGGCACCAGACCGATCTTCTCTCTGAGTTCGGCGCCGGTCGTTGTGGCGAGCGGCGTTTCCACCTGGCGCTCCATCGTCGCCAGGTCCGCCGTGGCTTCGTAAGCCAAAAGGGCAGCCATCTCTCGCACCAGCTCGCGGAACTTCTTGGGATCGGTACGTTTATCGCGCAGGCGGGTCAGTTTGTGAGCCAGGAGGGGATGATGGGTCGCAAAAACGTTCGACATGATTGCCTCCACAGTAGTTACTTTATTATAGCCTGCGAGGTGATTTTTGACCCATGACTCCAAGCTGCGATTTATGTACACTGGAATTGAGTGAGGTCAAAATGAAACTTTCAAGCCTGCACATCCTCTTGACATACCAATGCATCTACGAATGCGAGCATTGCTTTGTGTGGGGTGGCCCGCAGCAGAAGGGCGTATTGCCGATCGAGAAGGTCGAGCAAATCCTGGAACAAGCCAAAGAGGCAGGCGTGACGTCCATTTGCTTCGAAGGCGGCGAACCATTTTTGTACTATGCTGTGCTGGTCAAGGGGGTGCATCGGGCATCGGAGATGGGCTTTTCGGTTGGCATTGTTTCCAACGCTTATTGGGCAATTTCCATAGCGGATGCCATCGAATGGTTGCAGCCTTTTGCCGGACGGGTTTCAGACCTGACGGTCAGCAGCGATTTATATCATTGCGATAAGGTCCTCGGTGAACAGCCGCAGAACGCGATCGCCGCGGCCAGGTGGATGAACATTCAAACCGGTATGATCACGATCGGTCAACCGGATGTAAACGAACCCCAAACAGAGGGACAGATCACCGACGCGTCCGCGGTCATGTTTCGCGGACGGGCAGCCGTTGCCTTGGCTCCCTTCGCTCCGAAATATCCGTGGGAAGATTTCAAAAAATGTCCGCACGAGGATTTACGCGAACCAGGGCGCATTCACCTTGACCCGTCAGGCAACCTGCATATTTGCCAGGGCCTAATCATTGGGAATTTGTTCGAGAAGACGCTTAAAGAGATCTGTGAAAGTTATGATCCCGATACGCATCCCATTTGCGGTCTCTTGTTGGAAGGTGGCCCCGCCGCGTTGGTGAGCGAATATAACCTGCCACACGAAGCAAAGTACGCGGATGCCTGTCATTTATGTTATGAAGCCCGCCTGGCATTGCGTGGACGCTTCCCGCAAAGGCTTGGGCCCGATCAGATGTATGGAGTTTTCGATGCAAGGAAATGATTTTATCAAAATCCTGCTCCGTTCTCCGCTGCACCGCCTATTCAGCGGCAGCCTTATTTTAATCACCGTCACGGGCCGCAAGAGCGGGCGAGCAATCACCACGCCTGTAAATTATTACATCGATGAAGATGCCCTGTGGGTAATTTCCGATCGCAATCGGAAATGATGGCGCAATGTATGTGGAGGCGTGGAAGTAACCTTGCGCTGGCAAGGCCGCGATGTGAAAGCGCGCGCCGAATCCATCCTGGATGAGCAATCGGTTGCGAAACAAATCGGTGAGTATGTCCACCACCTGCCGATGTCCGCCGGGCCGTTGGGGGTGAGGTTACAAAATGGCATTCCCAACTGTGAAGACACTGCGCGCCTGGCTAAGGAAAAATTGTTTGTAAAGATATGCCTTTAAAGATAATTATATGTGACCGAACCTTTCAAAGTCACAGTCACACGTTTAAATCACAAAATATTTGAATAACTTATTTATAATTTGCCCGCAACTATCAATTTAGAGAATAAGGTAGCCCCTCCTACATTTTACAAATGGGCTCCGGTTTAATTGCTCTGTGGTTTTTGAATTTGAAATTTCTGAACTTGATTCCGGCTGGTCATGACATATAGGTCATTCTGATCGTCGAAGGTAAGACCATAGGCAACCCCATTGCTCATATTTACTGTGTTGAGATAAGTGCCATTAGAATCAAAGACCAGCACACCATAAAAATCGCCGATATAAACGCGTCCATAACCGTCCACGGCAATGCTTAAAGGATCAGTAAACTTTCCAGCTCCATCCCCCTGACTGCCAAACCGGTTGAGGAATTTCCCTTCCGAGGAATACTTTAGCACCGCATAATTAAAAGATCCCACGATGTACATGTTACCGAGGCCATCCACTGCAAGACGGGCATCCGATTCGCTGTCCCCGGTAGCGTTGGTAAAGGTAGCCGGGACTTCGAGATCGAGCGTCCCGTCTAGTTTGAAGCGATCGATCGATTCGCCATTGGAAACTCCATAGAGGGTACCGTTCGCTCCAAGAGCTACATCGTTGTAATAATGTTGATCGTCACCGATCTCATTGACCATCGTTCCGCTCGGATCGTAAATGGAAATCTTTCCATTGTGGACGATGTAAGCGTTCCCGTCGCGACTGACTTTCATGCCGCTTATGTATACCTTCTTACCGTCGGGGTTGATGGAGAAAGCTGAAATAAATTTGCCGGTCGGGTCAAAAGTCTGGATTCGGCCGTCCTGATAATCGGCTACGGTGATGTGACCGTTGGCGTCCACGCCAATCGAGCGAGCATCCTCCAGAAGCCCCGCGCCGATGCCTTCACTGCCAAACGACAAGGTATTGCTGGAGAAACCAATCGGGATGATCGAGCTAAATGGCTTGCCGTTTGATAAGAAAAATAGTCCTGCGATCACCAGGCCAATGATTAATAGAACCCCTGCGACCATGATCGCAACAAACAGACCGCAGCCTCTGCCGGCACTTCTTTTGCTTGTACTTGAACTATTAATATTCGGAGAGGGAGCGGCGATTTCCATACTTGGCTGAGACTGGTTATAAGTAGTTTCAATCTGCTGCCAGCTTACGCCTGGTCGCCCGGGAGTAAGGCTCACCGCCCGACCCGCTGCCATCTCCTGCATGGCTTTCACTGCATCCGGATGGGCCATGCCTGTGATCTGGCTGTACATATCTGCCGCTTCGTCAATTTTGCCTTGTTGCGCCAGCGAGATGGCTTGAGGCAGGTGCATGGCATTGCCCATTATTTGATTCAAGTCTACGCCGTTCAGACCGAACTGAAAAACTTCTCCAATTGAAGGCCCCGAGGAAGGCGGTGAGGTGCGTAACGATTCAGGAATAATGACTGTCCCACCGCAATACGGACATTTCATGGTCAATGTACCCATTTCAGGTTCGAGCGGCGCGCCGCAAGTGGGACATTTGAATGCCCGCATGGAAGCATCTTTTGCCATTTTTCTCTCCTCAGTTCGAACGAATAAATTTCGCCAAGGATACTCTAAATATAAAATCATGAACATAGGAAGGAATGGGGAGGGGCACTAATAGCTTTCCGCAGGGAGCAAAGCCAAAGACTTTGGTAATCTGCTTAAAATCGCCAAAATAGGAAAGTCTATAAAAAGACTTCCAAAATCTGAGCAGTAATCTGTGAATGCTACCTTTAACAAAAAACCTCCCGTTTTGAATACGAACAGAAGGTTTCTGAACATTCTATTTTCCTCCTCTTCTCTTTCTATTTTTTATGTCTTCTTGATCACTGCTCCGCGCTCCGGCCCATTGGCGACCCAGCCAACTCTTGCTCCCACCAGTTTCTCGATCGTTTCAACATACGTCCTCGCCCGCGGAGGCAGGTCCGTATATTTGCGAATCTCCCGGATATCTTCCTTCCAACCACGCACAATTTTATAGATGGGCTTTACCCGGTCTAGTTGATAAGAATCCAGATCAGAGTAGTGGACCCGGCATTCATTGAATTGATATCCCGTACAAATCCGGATCTCGTCCAATCCGCTGAGGACATCGAGTTTGGTGAGGAATAACCGGTCAATACCGTTAATTTGTTTGGCAAAACTTACCAATTCAGCATCGAACCAGCCAGCTCGGCGGGTGCGGCCGGTCGTAGCCGCAACTTCTTTCAAAACCTGGGAAGCTTTTGAATCCTCCTTGATCTCGGTCGGCATAGGTCCCGCACCTACGCGCGTGGTGTAAGCCTTGGTCACACCGATGATACGGCTGATCGCGCGCGGAGGAATACCAAGTCCGCCGGTCGCTGCCGATGCGAGGGTTGTCGAGCCGGTGACGAACGGATAAGTCCCCCAATCGGGATCGAGACAGGTCCCCATCGCTTGTTCGAGCAGGAATTTCTTTCCGGACTTTAATCCATCCTGGACCATGGTGAAAAGTTCAGCGATAAAAGGTTTGATCTCAGCGTAGTAGCCGTAATATTCGTCCTGTACTTTCTCGAAATCCAGCGCCGTACCGCCTAAGGCAACGATGATCTTGTTTTTCAACTCCATCTGCATGTGCAATTTTTGAGACAACAATTCATGATCTGCAAAATCACTCCAGCGGAGGCCGTTGTAGCTGAGCTTGTCTGCATAGGTTGGACCGATCCCACGACGTGTTGTACCGGTCGCACCTGCGCCTTTGGCCTGCTCATAAAGCCCATCAAGGATCTTATGGTAAGGCAGGATGACATGTGCGCGTGGCGAGATGAATAAGCGGTTTTCAAGCTTGATGCCTGCCTTGCGAAGTGAATCCATTTCTTCAATGAGCACCGCCGGGTCGATGACCACTCCACCGCCGATCAGGCATTTTACCTTTGGATAAAACACACCGGAGGGTACGAGATGAATTTTGAAGGTCCCCAGTTGATTGACAATCGTATGCCCGGCGTTGTTGCCGCCGTTAAAACGTGCAACGTAATCAAAATCGCCGGCAAAAGTGTCAACCGCCTTGCCTTTGCCTTCATCCCCCCATTGGGTACCGAGAATAATCGTGACCGACATGCAATCCTCCTCAAAATTATTGTGTGTTTGCCAGGCATCCAGAAACCACCCCACTTAACCCCAGGATTTCTCATGACATAACACCCCCCTCAGAAACTTACTTTTCTTTCAATGCGAGATTGGCGATCTGCTCTGCCAGACCGAAATACGTCAGTGGGTTAAGGACGCGCAGCTTATCTTTTACAGAATTCTCTACAGCCAGACCTTCGATCCATTGGTTGAATCCCGCTTGGGTCAGCTCTTTGCCACGGACAATAGACTTCAATTGGTTGTACGCCTCATTGACACCGGCTGCGCGCAAAATGGTCTGAGCCCCTTCGGCGATCACCTCCCAATGCGCTTCGAGATCGGACCTCATGGCGGCTTCGTCTGCTCCGAGATTTTCCAACCCGCGCGTCAGGCCGGCATATGCCACTAAGGAATGTCCAAGCGCGGATCCAAAAGTACGCCGAACGGTTGAATCAGACAAATCACGCTGCAGGCGTGAGATGGGCAATTTGCGGGTGTAATGTTCGAAGAGGGAGTTCGCGAGACCCAGATTTCCTT
Organism: Anaerolineae bacterium; assembly: GCA_041498515.1. Lineage (GTDB taxonomy): Bacteria > Chloroflexota > Anaerolineae > Anaerolineales > Villigracilaceae > Fen-1038. Next base: position 37,520 of record JBGQIO010000002.1, on the reverse strand, counting down.
CAGCGTTCTCAAAGTCAATCGGGTTGACTTTCTGCGGCATCGTCGAAGAACCGACTTCAGCTGGAACTACTTTTAGTTTGAAATAACCTCTACTGATGTAATGCCATAAATCCTGGACGAGGTTCAGCAGAATCGAATTAATAAGGTGCAGAGTATTAAAATATTCAATCCAATTGTCGTAAGGGAGAATTTGAGTTGTGATGAGGTTGGGCTGCAAACCAAGGCTGCGGATGAATCCCGCGCTGAAAGCCAGCCAATCCACATGCGATGCGGCAGAGACAAGCGCATTGTAGTTACCGACCGCACCGTTCAATTTGGCTTCAAATCCGTGTGCCGCCAGCGCCTCCCGTTGGCGCTTAAGTCGGGTATAAAACACAGCCATTTCTTTTCCTAAAGTTGTGGGTACGGCGGGCTGACCGTGTGTTCGAGCCAGCATGGGGGTCGACTTGTGTGCGCTTATCAAGCCGGCTATTTGTTCGATGATCTTGTCAAACGCCGGCAGGATCACTTGATCGCGCGAGGTTTGTAATTCCACAGCTTGTGCCAGGCTGTTCACATCTTCCGAAGTCAGCCCAAAGTGCAGGAATTCCAAAAGGTCGGATAAAGAGGTCGGAGCGAGTTTAGCCCGCAAAAAACTTTCAACGGCTTTCACGTCATGCCGCGTGACGCGCTCAAAGTTTTTGCTTTGATGTGCTTCATCGAGAGAAAATGTGTCTGTTAGAGATTGGAGAAAGCCCAATTCTGAAGAGGTCAGTGGCCGGACGAGATGAGCATCACGCGAAAGAGAAATGAGATAAGCGATCTCTACCCGGGCACGGTCGCGGATATATGCGAATTCCGAGAAGTAATCGCGGAGAGCTTCGGTCTCACGAGCATAGCGTCCATCCAGCGGCGAAATTGCCAACAATTCGTCAGACATTTTATTGATTGAATTTAATTATAGCATTGCCTAGACAAGATACGCGCCATATAATCTGAAGGTTTAACAGCCAATTAAGGTCTTTCGCTGATTTCAATAAGAAAACCACTATTCAATCAGCGAAATGTCCAGGGTGATATTTGGAGAGGAATGTGATATGAAGATCCTGCCAGAAACGGCTCTAACTTATGACGACGTTTTACTTGTGCCGATGTTTTCAGACGTGACCTCGAGGCGCAAGTTGTCAACGGAAACGAAGCTGACGCAGAAGATCAGTTTGCAAGCCCCCATTGTATCTGCCAATATGGATACCGTGACTGAAGGCGAGATGGCCATCGTTATGGCGCGCGAAGGTGGCATAGGAATTATTCATAGATTTATGACGATTGATGAACAAGTACGGGAAATCGAACGTATTAAACGGGCAGAGTCTTTTATCGTGGATAAGCCGATCACGCTGACCGTCTCGCATACCGTAGGCGCCATGAAGAAGATAGTGGAAGAAACGTATACGGGCGGGATCTTGATCCTGGATGAAAGGGAACATCTGGTTGGGATCGTCACAACCCGAGACCTGCTTTTTGAAGAAGATGACAGCAAAAAGCTTTCAGAGATCATGACACGGGAAGTGATCACAGCCCCGCGTGATACCACCCTCGAACAGGCCGAGAAAATTTTACACGAACACCGAATCGAGAAATTGCCGTTGGTCGATGCAGAGGGGAAACTTGCCGGCCTTATTACAATGAAGGACATCCTGAAACTTACCGAGTTCCCCAAAGCCACAAAAGATGCGCGCGGCCGGTTGAGCGTCGGCGCGGCGGTGGGAGTGAAGCCATCCGAGATCAAGCGCGTAGAGCGCCTGCTCGAAGCCGGGGCTGACTGCATTGTGGTGGATATTGCCCACGGCGATTCCAAATTGGAGATCGATACGATCAAGGCGATCCGAAAAAACTTTCCCTCCGCACAGATCATTGGAGGCAATGTTGCAACAGCAGAAGGGACGCAGCGTCTTATCGATGCAGGGGTGAATGCGGTAAAGGTCGGAGTAGGACCCGGCTCGATCTGCATCACGCGCATCGTGGCGGGTGCAGGCGTACCACAACTCACGGCGGTAATGAACTGCGCAGCGGTCGCCCGACTGCAGGGAATTCCCATCATTGCCGATGGAGGCATTCGCACCTCCGGCGATATGGTCAAAGCGTTGGCAAGCGGCGCATCCACAGTGATGATCGGCAGTCTGCTGGCCGGTACAGATGAAAGCCCCGGTCTGCTCATGACACGCAAGGGGCATCGCTACAAAGTCTCGCGCGGCATGGCTTCCTTGCAAGCCAACGTGGCGCGCAAAGTCCGCGAAGGTGAAGGCGAGATCACCCAGGAAGAGATCGAAGATTATGTATCGGAAGGCGTCGATGCGGCAGTCCCATACCGGGGCTCGGCGCGGGAGATGTTTTCACAGTTGATCGGCGGACTCCAATCAGGGATGAGTTATTGCGACGCGCACAGCGTGGATGAATTATATGAAAAAGCGGTATTCGTTCGAATGACACAGGTTGGGTTAGCCGAATCCCGTCCGCATGATATTGAGGTAATCTAGTATTTGGAGGCTTGAGTCGGTAAGGAGAGGCGATATTTGCTATGGCGATCGCTGAGGATGGTTAGCAGCGAAGAACGCTTCCTCTCTTTTACATATTAAACACAAACCTCCTACCTGACAATCAGGTGGGGCTGTCTACTGATTTTGTCCTGCGTTTATGGCCTGATCACAACCATCAAGAACAAAATGCTGGCGATCAGGGTACCGACCAATATAATAGCTGGGGCAGGATTGTTTTCATCCACTGACTCCTTACGAATTTCTTCGATGGAAGTAAAACCGAGCAGCCGCATGGCGATGGTGACGAATACAAAAGCGATCAACACAATGATCGGACCCCAAAAGGCAATCATGCTCAGGATTTTTGGGAGGACCGCTGTGAAGCTGCGCCAGGAATCTGGAGCAATCAAATAAGATAGGCCCTGCCCGACCGCCAATATAATAAATAAGACAACCAAACCGAACGGAAAACGATTTGTTTTTTTATTCATCTCAGCTCTCCATAAAGACTGGATTTTGCACCGTAGTGTAGAGAAATATCAAGAAGCAGTTATATCTGTTTGTTTGATCCTATAGCCTCGCCAAAGTGTATCCAGTCCACCACTGCCCCCAGATTGGTAATCTTCCACGACAAGCACTGTATTGTTATTACTGGCGTGGATGAAGCGGCCGACCGAACCTGGACTGATTTGATCTCCATCGCCGTCGCAATACTCAATGCGGAATTTGCCTATGTCATCAATGCGCCAATTTGCGTCTGCGTAACGAAAGCGCACATCCGCGGTCTGATTGGAAGCGGCGAATTGCCGGGCGTATTGCGCAAAATCACGGTTGATTTCCATATCGGTCAGCGGAGAATGTGACTCTAGCAGGAAGAAGCGGCTTTGCCAGTTGAGAAGGTATAGATCGTGGTCGAGAGTCAGCCCGACAAAATACGTGCCGGTCGTGGTCCAGGGAACGTTTGGCCCGGTATGTTCCTGCCATAGTTCGCCGTAATATAAACGTCGTCGAACGATTAATGTCAGTTCACCTTGTTTGGGATGGGTCAGGCGAATTGATTGGCCAACCTGCACGTCTCCAAAGTTGGCTGGTTGAGGGAGGTCAATCAACGGAACGAGCGATGAACCGCAGTAATTGCATTTCTTATCTGTTGGCCGGATGATCGCGCCGCAGGATGGACATTTGAGATCATGGGGAATATTTATTGAAGCCATTTTTTCCGCCAAAGTCGGTGAGTTAATTACAGACGCAGAGCTTGCTGCCGGGATATAAGATTGTCTTTGGGTCTCATCTCCTCCCTTCAGGGTGTGCATCCCACTGGAAAAGAAATAGATCGCGATCCAAATAGCTGCTATCCCGCTAAGAAGCGGGCTGATACCGCTAAATATCCATATTAGGATTAGGGCACTTATCCCAAATATAATATCCGAGAAATCCGATGAATTTATGTTCATATGTGTCTGCGACGATTAGCGGTCACCAGCTACCGCTATCCCCGCCGCTATCGCCTCCACCACTGTCACCTCCACCACCCCAGCTGCCGCTGTCACCTCCACCACCCCAGCTGCCGCTATCTCCTCCACCACCCCAGCTGCCACTATCTCCACCGCTATTCCAACTGCTGCTTCCACCGCTACCGAAGAAAAACCATCCGGAATTTGAGTTGTTGTTTGTATTGTTGGTGGTAACGCCTCCGGATATAACCGGGTTTTTGAAAAAGAAACTTTGCAGCGCCAGCAGGGCTGCAAATAAAGCAATGGTAAATCTTATGATTGCTCGTCCAGACATAATTTTGGTCTCCTCAAACTCACACGAGTTTATGATACCGTCTGAAGTATGCAAATTATACGTTAATAGTCCAATTTAGGTACTTGAGATTTATTCAAGTGGACCGCATTAATTTCAAAGATAAGATAATAAACCGTCGAATGGATCTCGAGCGGGCAGCGGATTTCTTTGTGTATAATCAATCCATGAGCGACTCTCGACAACGACAATTAGACCCTGAGGCTAAACCAGACGACCGTATTGACAATGCGCTGCGTCCACAAAAGCTAATAGAGTTGATCGGGCAGGACCAAGTTAAAGAGAATCTTGGGATCCTGATGGCTGCCGCCCGAAAACGGGGGGAAGCGCTCGACCATGTCCTGTTCTATGGCCCGCCTGGCCTCGGCAAAACGACCCTGGCGCATGTGGTCGCCAATGAGATGGGCGTCAACATCAAGATCACCTCCGGTCCCGTTATCGAACGCGCGGGCGATCTGGCTGCCATCCTGACCAACTTGCGGGCCGGCGATGTGCTCTTCATTGACGAAGTTCACCGCCTCGGACGTGCGGTCGAAGAAGTGTTGTATCCTGCCATGGAGGATTTTGCGCTGGATATTGTCATTGGCAAGGGACCGTCGGCGCGCTCGATCCGGTTGAAATTACCGCACTTTACCATTGTCGGCGCGACGACACGCCTGGCACTGGTCACAGCTCCCCTGCGGGCGCGTTTTGGGGCGGTCTATCGTTTGGACTATTACGATCTAGCGGCCATGCAAGCAGTCGTCCAACGAGCTGCAAAATTGTTGGATGTGCACGTGGAGCAAAGCGGTGTCGAAGAGATCGGGCGCCGGGGACGCGGCACGCCGCGCGTCGCGCTGCGTCTCTTGCGGCGAGTGCGCGATTATGCACAGGTGCGCGCGGATGGGATTGTCACTTCGAAGGTTGCCAAAGAAGCGCTCGACCTGCTTCAGGTTGATCCGCTCGGCCTCGATGACGTGGACCGCCGTGTGTTGAAAACAATCATTGAGAAATATAACGGCGGGCCGGTGGGTTTGAACACAATCGCCGCCTCGATAAGCGAGGAACAGGACACCATCATGGATGTAGTCGAACCCTATCTTTTGCAGTTGGGTTTTCTCGATCGCACACCCCAGGGCCGCGTGGCGACCCGGTCTGCGTATGAGCATCTTAACCTGCCGTACGACGAAGGCGCACAACCACGGTTAATATAGAAGGTAAAAGGGAATAGGCAATAGGCAATAGGGAATAGAGAATAGAGATGAGTGATCGATGATTGAAATGAAGTGAGCGGAGAAGGTGGGTGATGGAAAATATCAGTCGCTATCTAATCATCGGAGGGGTTATTTTGATTCTCCTGGGCGGTGGGTTCTATCTGGCCGGCAGGCTAGGTCTGCCGTTGGGCCGCTTGCCGGGGGACATTCACATTGAAGGGAAGAATGGATCATTCTATTTCCCGATTGTGACGTCCATCATCGTTTCACTGGTGCTGACGGTGGTCTTGAACATAATTATCCGGTTGTTCCATAAATAGATATAAGATGGTTCTAACGACTCTTCTTGGCTACCTTATTTTGGCCGGCTTCTCTTTCATTGAAGGCCGGATACGTCGCGGGCAGGAAGCGAAAAGTTTTGAGGCTGGTCAATTCGATCAACGCACGACCAGGTTTCTCGGAATGGCGTATTTTATTTCGGTGATTGTCTTGCTGGCCTCATGGTTCCTGAATTTAATCGGAATCGGCGCACTCTTTGCCTGGATTGGATGGCTTGGGATCCTATTGGCTTTATTTGGCGTATTCCTGCGCTTGTGGGCCAACCGTGTGCTGGGAGCGTTTTATACACGGACATTAAAGGTGATAGAAAATCAGATCATCATAAGGGATGGACCCTATCGTTTTATTCGCCATCCAGGCTATTTAGGGAGCATCTTGATGTGGATGGGCGTTGCTGCCGCTACGGCGAATTGGATTGTTATCTTAATCGTTCTCCTTGTGACCTTCTCTGCTTATTATTATCGTATCGAGAATGAAGAAGATATGCTCCTGACCACGCAGATGGATTATCCTGAATACCGAGCACATACATGGAGACTCATACCATTTATTTATTGATTTTTTCCAAAAGCGAATTCATCCCTCCTCCTTTAAGTGATCAACCCGGAATGAAAGAACAAAGTATAAAAAGGGTGCATGACGCGTTCGATATTCCAATCTTGTGAAAACCTCAGACTTCGACTATGAACTCCCTGCATCCTTCATAGCGCAGACGCCCGCCGAGCCGCGTGATTCATCGCGATTATTGGTTTTGCATCGAGACACCGGTCTAATCGAACATCGTACCTTTCGCCAGGTGGGCGAATATCTAAATAAAGGAGATTTACTGGTTCTAAATGAAACGCGTGTCATCCCGGCACGAATCTATGCGAGAAAAGAAACCGGCGGGCGGGTGGAATTACTGCTTTTGCGACATGAGGATGAACTCACGTGGCAATGTTTGGCGGGTGGAAAAGGCTTGCGTGTTGGCACTAAAGTAATAGTTGAAAACGGGCCTCAAGCAGAGATCATCGAGAAGGATGAAGGTTCTCAACGGTTGATCAAATTTTCGGAACCCATTGAACCATTTTTTTCGCAAGCGGGCAATGTCCCTTTGCCACCTTATATCCATGAAAAATTAAGTGACCCGGAGCGCTATCAAACCGTGTATGCCCGTGAACCGGGTTCTGCCGCCGCTCCGACCGCGGGTCTGCATTTTACCCAGCGATTGCTAAAGGGGCTACAAGAACACGGAGTGAAAATTGCTTACGTTACCTTGCATGTTGGATTGGATACATTTGCACCGGTAACGGAAAATGATCCCGAAGAGCATAAGATCCATACCGAATGGTGCCGGTTAACGGAAGAAACCGCAGAGATTATTAATAAAACCCGTGCTATGGGAGGACGAGTGATTGCTGTCGGGACCACATCGGTGAGGACACTGGAATCGGCAGCCGGCACCGGGTATCGAGGATCGAGAATCGATCAAAACACCGACATCCAGATAACGAATAACGATTATCGAATATCGTCTTTTGCCGGCCCTACTTCACTTTTTATCCTGCCAGGCTATCAATTCAAAGTAGTGGATGCCATGCTGACCAACTTCCACCTGCCGAAGTCCACGTTGCTTATGCTGGTCAGCGCCTTCGCGAGGCGCGACCGGATTTTAGGGACGTACGAGATCGCGAAGCACGCCGGATACCGGTTTTATTCGTTCGGCGATGCGATGATAATCCTTTAGTCGTCGGCATGAGATCAGGGATAACGCGAAGAGCCCGGTCATTATTGTCGTTGAGAATCATTTTTCCAAGCTGTTCCCCATAACGGATCATTTCCGGTTCTTTTGAGTCATTATCCAATTCGATGGTTTCTTCGAGGTCCACCTGGAAACGCCGGAAATCCAACCCCTTGAACAGTTTTTTGACGAGGTCCACCTGCTGGTCCGCAGACGAATGCGTGAAGGCATCCAACAGCGGATTGATGTATTGAATGGGAAGGAAATGATCGACTGCGCCTTTTTTGATCTGGCTTAGCTCACGTCCCGTCCCAATACTGAGCAGGGTGGTTTCTTCCAGCTTCCAGGAAAGGACAAATCGAATTTCGTAAGCAGCCAAGTAACACGGATTATTATACGCGCCAACGCCACCATCAATATAACTTCCGTCAAAAGAGGGAAAATAAGTCGGCGCCGCGGTGGAGGCCAACACAGCATCGACCAAAGACCAATTCTTGTATTTTGACTTGTAGGATTTGATGAACCGTGTGCGGTTTTCAATGGTATCGAACGCAGTAATAATGAGATCGGTAGGCGTGTCGGCTTTCCACAAATCGCCGAGAGTCTTATCACCAAAATAGTTTTGAAGAGCTTTTTGAAGCGGTGGCTGCAAGTAGCGATGATTGAAAAAGTACCAGAGGGCAGTGCGATAACTCTTTTTGAATATTTCCCTGCCCAACCGGAGATACATCTCATAAAGATGCTCGGCCGTCAATCCGCTGGCCAATCCCGCCGCGATAATCGAGCCGGTAGACGTTCCGGCTGCCAGGCGGATTACGTCATGGAGCGGCTGTTTAAGTTCTTGTTCCAGCATGCTCAATGCTTTCGTGACGATCACTCCACGGATCCCACCCCCGTCAATAGCAATGGCGACGTTCTTTCGAAATGGTTTCATGACAACCTCCTTCTGACATGAATCTGCTTGAACCCTTCTACTCCTTGGCTAATTTGTGATGGATGTTTTTGAATGGCTCGAAAACGCGCATAATAACTGAGTTAGCTAATCTCGCGGCGCGCTTTGGCAGGTTTGAATTTAATTGTACTGTCGATTTGATCGTCTAAAATCATGTCGCCCATTTGCTGACCGTATTCCAAAAGCTCAGGAATATGGCTTGGATCATCCATTGGAAGAGCTTTCTTTAAATCCACCTGGAAGCGGCGAAAGTCGAGTTTTTTAAAGAAGGTCTCGACGGTGCGCACTTGTTGGTCGCTGGCAGAAGAGATAAAAGCATCCAATACCGGGTCAAGCCAATTCCAGGGCCAGTAGCGTGAGGGGTTTTCTGAATGGGTATTTTCCGGGCCGCGTCCTGTCCCAAGGCTGAGGAGCGTGGTTTCCTCCGGCTTCCATCCCAGGCAAAAGGTTAATTCGTAAGCTGCCAAAAAACACGGATTGGAATAAGAACCGACGCCTCCGTCCACATATCGGCCATCCACCAGCGGGAAGAAGGTTGGGACGGAACTTGAGGCCAAAACGGCCTTCACAACAGGCCAATCCTGATATTGAAGCTTCCAGGGTTTGATAAAACGCGTCACGCGGTTTACCGCATCATAAGTAGTAATAACTACGTCAGTCAGGGTGAGGGATTCTTTTGACCAGAAATCGCCTATTTTCAAATCGTCGAACTGATTTCGCAGGGCCGATTCCAGAGGTTCCACCGGATACCGATAACGAGTGAAAGGAAAGAAGAATGTCCTCCAGCTTTTACGGAAGATGCTTCCTCCCAATTGTAAATAAAGGTCGTGGATTTTCGACGCTGACATCCCGGTCGCTAAGCCTACGGAAATGATCGAGCCTGTGGATGTCCCGGCATACAAGCGTGCGATCTTATAGAGAGGCTGCTCGAGTTTTTCCTCTAGAATGGTTAATGCCCTGGTAACGATAATCCCGCGGATTCCACCTCCATCAATCGCGATCGCTACATGTTTACGAAAGGGTTTCATAAGAATCTCCTGAGACAAATCGAGTGTAATCCAATTCTTAATAAATTCAAAGTAGAATGTAAATATGAAACCCCCCGTCGGTTTTATGCCGGGATCAGCGGCCCCTAAACGATCAGGACGTTCCGAAAGCTTTGAGTCGCTCAATAAAGATATTATCGCCTGTCGTAAATGTCCGCGTCTTGTTGCCTGGCGGGAAGAAGTTGCACTCAACAAACGCAAAGCGTACCGGGCTTGGAATTATTGGGGTCGGCCTGTGCCTGGGTTTGGAGATCGTAACGCGCGAGTGCTCGTAGTCGGTCTCGCCCCTGGAGCTCACGGCTCCAATCGTACGGGACGCCAGTTCACCGGGGATGGTTCCGGCGGTTTTCTGTTTCCTGCGCTTTACCGTGCAGGTTTTGCCAACCAACCGGAGTCCACGAGCCGCGAGGACGGACTCACCCTCCAGGATATGTACATCACCGCCTCGGGCCGTTGTGCTCCACCGGGAAATAAACCAAAACCGGAAGAACTCGACAATTGCCAGCCTTATCTTGAACGTGAAATCGAGTTGCTGAAGCCAAAGGTCATCGTAGTTTTGGGGCGAATAGCCTTCGAGAGAATCCTCAATATCTATTTTCCAAAAGCGAACCGGAAGTTCCAGACCATCAAACGGCCGCGGTCTTTGGTCTTTTCACACGGTGCCCTTTACAAACTAAAGCCAGACTTCATAGATGCTGATCTCTGGTTACTGTGTTCCTATCATCCCAGCCAGCAAAATACACATACTGGAAAGTTGACCAGCGAAATGTTCGACCAGATTTGGGTAAAAGCCAGGGAATTAATCAGTGCCTGACCTGCTTTATCCCGGTGAACCTGCGCCGGAGTTTGAGTTGACCGATAACCATGGGAACTCGATTCGCCTCGTGGATTATCGAGGCAGGAATATTGTGCTTGCTTTTCTGCGAGGATTTCTCTGACCCTACTGTCGCGCGCAGTTGGCGCGCCTGCGAGATGATTATGGTCAGTATACAAGTCGTGGAGTAGAAATCCTTGCCATTGGGCCTGATGGTCCGGGCGCATTCCGCCTTTATTGGGGTGTGGAAAAACTCCCTTTTATCGGCTTGCCCGATCAGGATCACGCCGTCGCGCGTCGGTACAAACAGGAAGTCAATATATTTAAACTCGGTCGCATGCCACTCGTGTGCATAATCGACTCCTATGGCCTTATCCGTTTTGCCCATTACGGTGCATCCATGTCAGATATCCCGCAAAATAAAATCCTTTTGGATGTAATAGATGAACTCAACGCGGCATCAAAGTAGTTTAAACGGTTTAACAGCCAAAAGATCTTTGATTTTTTAATAGACAACATTGAGGCAGCATGACACTGGGACAAATAGCTTTTCTTGGCTCGGGAGAAACTTCGCTGGCCGGAGGACGTATTTTTGAGGCTTTAGCCCGGGATTTACCTCAACCTTTACGGATCGCCATCCTTGAAACCCCGGCAGGCTTCGAACTCAACTCGCACCAGGTGGCGGGCCGTGTGGGGGATTTTATGAAAGCCCGGCTTCAAAATTACACACCGACCGTTGATGTAATCCCTGCCCGCAAACGCGGCACGCCATTCAGCCCTGATGAACCTGCCATCCTTAGATCTCTACTCTACGCGAATTTAATTTTTATGGGACCTGGAAGTCCAACTTATGCCGTGCGGCAGTTGCAAGGCTCGCTTGCCTGGGACATTGTAAGAGCTCGTCATCGCCAGGGTGCGACACTGGCATTTGCCTCTGCCGCGACCGTGTCGGTCGGTGCGTGGGCTATACCCGTTTATGAGATCTACAAAGTCGGTGAAGACGTTCACAGCAAGGTCGGCTTGAATCTCTTTTCAGATTTTGGCATGCACTTATCTTTTGTTCCACATTGGAACAATGCCGAAGGCGGAGATGATATTGACACGAGCCGATGTTTTCTTGGAAGGGAACGTTTTGACATTTGGTGTAATAACCTGCCTCCTGAAAATACCACGGTAGGACTCGATGAACACACCGGATTGATCCTTGATTTTGAAACCGGACAATGCGAAGTTAGCGGTGTCAGCTCGGTATCCCTCGTTCGAGATTGCGATCCAAAGATGTATCCCGCCGGTGCAAAATTCGGCTTCAATGAATTAGGCTCGTTGAACCTACCCGAACCGATGGAAGCCGGTATTCCATCAAAGGTCTGGGAGATGATCAATAGTGCACCGCCGCTCGAAGAAGACAAACCGTCTATCGATGTCCTGGCGTTAGCCGACCAACGCCAGAAGTCTCGCGCAGGAAAGAACTGGGCCGAATCCGACCGCCTCCGCGACCAGATCGCGGCTCTGGGATGGACTGTGCAGGATACAAAAGATGGACAAAAACTGGTAAAAGGTTAACCCTTATCCGAACTTCCTTAAATCGAGGATAACAAGATGTGGCGGGGGTATGAGGTAAAATCGGATGGCAAGGAGATCCGCATGCGGGCCGTCGACATCATCATCAAAAAACGTGAAAAGGGGGAACTCACTGTAGAAGAAATCAACTTCTTTGTAAAGGGTTTTGTAAATGGGGAAATTCCCGATTACCAGGTCGCGGCCTGGGCGATGGCGGTATTGCTAAATGGCATGACTCCGAGGGAAACAACTGATCTCACGTTAGCAATCGTCAATTCGGGCAGCATACTTGATTTGTCCGGTGTGGTGGATATCGCCGTAGACAAGCATTCTTCAGGCGGGGTTGGGGATAAGACCTCCCTGGCTGTATTGCCTATGGTGGCTGCTTGCGGATTACCGGTTGGAAAAATGTCCGGTCGAGGATTGGGCTTCAGTGGAGGCACACTCGATAAACTGGAATCCATCCCGGGCTATCGCGTGGATTTGAGCACGGAGGAATTCAAAAGACAGCTAAAGGAAGTTGGTATCGTTCTCACCGGTCAATCGCTCGACCTTGCACCGGCGGATGGAAAACTGTATGCCCTGCGGGATGTGACGGGTACTGTGTCTTCTATACCTTTGATCGCCTCTTCCATAATGAGCAAGAAGATCGCAGCCGGAGCCCAAGCTATTGTTTTGGATGTCAAAGTTGGGAAAGGTGCGTTCATGGAAACACTGGATGAAGCACATCAACTGGCCGATTTAATGGTGAAGATCGGCGACCTGGCCGGACGAAATACAATTTGCCTGCTCTCTGATATGAACCAGCCGCTGGGGCATGCCGTCGGGAACGCTCTCGAAGTAAAAGAAGCATTGGATACACTGAAAGGCGGCGGTCCGGGAGATTTTCGTGAGCATTGCCTGCACGTCAGCGCACACATGCTTCTTGTCGGTAAACGGACCAGGGATTTAGGTGAAGGCCGCGCTTTAGCTGAAAAGGCGGTCGCGGGAGGGACCGCCTTCGAGAAGTTCCGTATACTGGTTCGGGCGCAGGGCGGCGATGTGTCTTATGTAGACGATCCCGCCAAACTGCCGACGGCGAAATTCGTCGAGCTGGTAAAGGCACCACGCGGAGGATATCTAGCTCAGGTTGATGCCCGCCGCGTGGGAGAAGCTGCGGTATCGCTCGGGGCCGGCCGCGCCAAAAAGTCTGACGTAGTTGACCATGCCGTTGGGGTCATCGTCCATCACAAAGTCGGGGATAAAATCGAGCAGGGCGAACCGTTGTTCTCCGTACACGCCAATGACAAGGAAAAACAAGCCGAAGCGCGTGAACGCGTGCTTGCCGCCCACCTTTTTAGTGCAGCACCCGTACCAGCTCTCCCGCTTTTTTACGATTGAAATGCCCTTGAAATGTCGCATAGACTTGCAGTTTTATTAAGATTAGGGCATACTTAGCCTAGAGTGTTGTATGGCAAAAGTTTCACTGCGCATGTACAATCGCGAAATTGAAGGGATGATCGAGCATGGACAACGGCTCGATGAAGCCATAGCACATTGCCGTCACATCCTCAAGACTTATCCCAAATACCTCGAAACCTATCGATTGCTTGGCAAGGCCAACCTGGAAGGCAAGCATTACAACGAAGCCGTAGATATTTTCCAACGAGTGCTGGTGGCGGCTCCTGATGATTTTGTGTCGCACGTCGGTATGAGCATCATTGCCGATGACCAGGGTAAGCTCGATGAGGCCATCTGGCACATGGAACGCGCCTTTGAAGTCCAGCCATCCAATGCCGCCATTCAGGGGGAGCTTCAGCGTTTATTTGGTCGACGTGACGGTGTAGAGCCACCCAAGATCCGTCTGACGCGTGGGGCGCTTGCACATATGTACGTGCAGGGTGAACTTTACAATCAAGCCATCTCAGAAATCCGTGCGGTGCTTAGCAATGATGCGAAGCGCACCGATATGCAAGTGCTGCTTGCCAATGCTTATTTCCGCAACGGCCAAAAAGCCGAAGCAACTGAAATTTGTACTGAGTTGATCACGAAATACCCATATTGTCTGGATGCCAACCGCCTAATGGTAGAGATTTTACCCGGCACCCAGCGCGCTGATTCAATATCGGAATATCGAAACCGGGTTAATGATCTCGATCCCTACGCGGCGTTCACCCAAGATTCCCTTTTTCATACTGAGAGCGTAGCCGATAATTCAGTCAGTCTTGAGCGGCTTGAGTACACCGGTCAGGTAGTGGATGACAATGAAGCGATGGGGATCGGTTTGGAATCTGATTCGACAGCCATCGGCCGCAGTTTAGATCAACCCAAATGGTTGAAATCTGGTTCATTAACAGACACCAATAGTTCTCTCAAGGGTACAGCTGCAGCAGTTTCTGCTTCACAACTTGCCATGCCTTCATCAGGGACCGAAGACGACATCCCCGACTTTCTCCGTCAAGCCGGCTGGGCAAGTTCCAGCGGAGAATTTCAGGAAGGAGCTTCTTCATTCAATGCAGAAGATAATTCCACGGCATCCGCTCCACCTGCGATACAGGGTGATTTGCCTGATTGGGTCAAAGCGTTAGCTCCGACAGAAGAGAACGAGGCCACATCGCAATCTTTTCAACCTGCTACGGAAAGTCCAATATACTCTGCTGATACACCGGATTGGTTAAAAAGCCTGGGCGGTGATCAGCCATTATCAGCCGCCTCTGCGGAAGGGAATCCCAAAGAAGAGACTCCGGATTGGATTAAAAACCTTGGCGGGCGGGAGCTTGATGAACCTACACCCGCATCGAAACTCTCCAGTGAAGCCGAAAGTCAACCACAAACAGCAGATTGGTTGAGCAGCCTGGATGCCGAACAGTCGCTAGGGGCACAGTCAGAGGCTTCTCGTGACGAGTCGCCGGATTGGTTAAAAGAGTTCGATAATGATCTGGAAACCCCGATAGCCAAGACGAACCAGATCTCTCAACCCACTCCTGCCGAAACCAAACAATTTAACATTCATCTGGAACCTGAGGAACCCCTATCACCTGCGGTCAAGGCTCCGGAACCCTCTACAAATTTGGGTTCTCTTGGAACCACTGCCCAGGAACAGGATGATGCCATGGCTTGGCTGGAAGGTCTGGCCGCCAAACACGGCGCAAAGCCGGAAGAATTAGTGACCGATCCAAATGCGCGCACCGATATTGCACCCGATTGGGTGGATAAAGCCAAGGAAATCAACGAACAGACACCCGTGGCCCAAGATCGCCCTGTCTCTGGTTCAGAAGATATAACCGGCGTCTGGCTTCGAAATCTGGAAGAGGGAGAATCTGAAGCTCTTGTTCCCAAGCACCCCGAAAAGGAACCGGCTGACTGGAGAAGTGGTCTTATTGATCGCAACGATTTTGGCGATTTAACGACCGAAAAAGATAAAGAAGGTCTGTCGATCATGGATGAAGGTGCTACTCCGGATTGGTTAAGCGATTTAAGTCCAAAGCCTTCTGACCGGTCCACAATTGAAGACGTACCCGATTGGCTGCATGCATCTTCCACCGAATCAGCCCGTCCGGCATCCGGCGTTCCTCAGAGTCCATCGACGGGATCAGGTTCCGCACTTGATTTGCCTGATTGGCTGGCCGGCCTTGATAACGAGGTAGCGGCTGCACCCCAATCCGAAACGACGTCAGGAGACGTACCCGCCTGGCTGCAACCTGAAGCAGAACCGGAACCACAGGTTACGGAGCCGGCTCATCCCGCCGATTGGCAACCCGTTGAGACAAAACTGTTCGTTGAAGAACCTCCGGTTAAGGAAGAGAAGGTGCTGGTTGAAGCTCCGAGCCAACCAGAGAAACCCGCTCCAACTCCGGAACAGAAGGTAGTTGAGCAGCCCCGCTCTACCCCCGCTCAAGTAGTGCGTCCAAAACCCGCTGCGAAGACAAAGGTCGTTATTAATGGCAGTTCATTTGTGAACGCTAAATCTGAATTAGGACGCGGCAACATTGCCGCAGCGCTGGATATCTATGGCAAACTGATCCGCAAGGGTAAAGCGCTCGAAGATATCATCCACGAGCTGCGTGACGCTCTCTATCGTTATCCGGTGGAGGTGCCCATCTGGCAGACGCTAGGAGACGCGTATATGCGGGCCAACCGGTTGCAGGAAGCGTTGGACGCATATACCAAAGCGGAAGAATTACTACGATAATAAGGTGGGGCGACCAATTGGCCGCCCCACAATTTTGAATCTTTGGAGGAAATCGTGGAAAGAACCCTCGTGCTTGTAAAACCGGATGGGGTCCAGCGCGGATTGACCGGTGAGGTCATATCCCGCCTTGAACGCCGCGGTCTTCGCCTGGTTGCCGCCAAATTTATGCAAGTAAGCAGGGAACTGGCTGAGACGCATTACGCCATTCACAAAGGCAAACCGTTTTACGACGGGTTGATCTCGTACATCACTTCCGCACCCGTGATGGCGATGGTTTGGGAAGGCCCAAACGCAGTCGCGGCGGTCCGGCAGACGATGGGCTCGACACGCCCGACCGACGCTGCGCCCGGTACGCTCCGTCATGACTATGCCCTTGAAGTGGGTCGCAACTTAACCCATGCTTCCGACGAGCCGGCCAACGGTGAGAAGGAAGTCGCGTTGTGGTTCAAGAAAGAAGAACTGGTGGATTGGAAACGCGAAGTAGATAAATGGGTTTTCGAAAAATAAATCCGCAGCGTGGTAAGAAGAAAAAGACATCCCGCAGAAAATAGATTGCGGGATGTTGATTATTAATCGAATTCACAAATGGAAATGGGAAGAATTATCTGAAAAACGAAATCAGGAGGCCTGCGAGTGCCCCACCTGCGATCAGCCAGGTCGAATTGACTTTATAACGCAGCAGCAGCCCCAGCGAGAGCAAGCCAATTAATATTGTTGGTAGATCGATCAGGGAGGCCTGGCCCAGCTGGAAAGTTACGGCGGTCATCAAGCTCAGGGAAGCGATGTTGATTCCATCCAGAAAGCTGCCCACCCAGATAGAATTGCGCATTTTTGGAATAAACGGATTCGAGATAGCGACAAATATGAACGAGGGTAGAAAAATGCCGAATGTCGCCAATAGAGCGCCTGGCCCTCCGCCAAGAAGATAGCCAATGAAAGTTGCGGAGGTGAAGAGCGGGCCAGGAGTGATCTGCCCGACCGCGATCGCGTCGATCAGCTGTTGGTCGGTGAGCCATCCCAGGCGCGTCACAAAGTCTGCATGCAGAAAAGCGAATAAGACATAACCGCTACCGTACAAGATGGCGCCGATCTTTAAAAATGTAAGAAACATGACTGTCAGATTGTAAGGTACGGCGGCAATTGCTTGAATTGAGAGGGAATTAATTTCGAACAGGGGCGGAATGATAATGTTTTTGAGGCTCTGTCCTTTCAAACGCGTTAGATTGGCAATGACCATAATAACCAATCCACCAGCGAACAACAGGATGATCTCGTTGATATGAAAAAATAAATAAAGTCCCAGAATGAGAAAGCCTGAAACTGCCAGAAGTAGATTCTTGGCAGCCTTTACACCCAGGCTCCAAATGGCCTGTATGATGATCGCAATGACCACCGGTTTTATGCCAAACAATAACCATTGGGCCTGAGGCGTGGAACCAAACCTGACATAAGTCCATGCCAGCGCCGATACGATCAACATGGCCGGTGCTATAAAGCAAAGTCCGGCGGCAATCAATCCCGTCCATCCTGCGCGCAGAAAACCGACATGGATCGCCATTTCAGTAGAGTTAGGACCGGGTATTAAATTAGTTGCACCGATGAGATCGAGGAATTCCTGGTCATTTAGCCATTTACGGCGCTGAACGATCTCTGAATGCATCATGGCAGTATGGGCAGCAGGACCGCCAAAGGATGTTATTCCGAGTTTCAGGAATAAGCCGGATACTTCTCTTAGTCGTTCCAAAGCCAAGGTTTTCATAATGCTGCCCAAAATTTACGTCTCGGTCTCAACCCAAAGGGTTGACGCATCATCGCACCGGTTGAGCTAGAACCTACTACCTGAATAGGGCGAGAACTTAGCAACCAGGCGCAAAGATTCCTAGATTTCCTCAATGGCTTTGCGTACGGGGGTTAATCATTCAAGGCCGGATATTACTGGACTCGCAGCAACACTTTTCCATCTTGCCAAAGTTCTTCCAGATCGTAATAATCACGCTGGCCAGGTGAGAAGAGATGTACGACCACGTCGCCGTAGTCAACAACGACCCAGCCTTCGCGAGCTTCACCTTGTTTTATACCCTTCTTACGATGTGTCTGGTGGACAGCTTCCAGAGAAGCTTCCGCAAGGGCACTGAGCATGCGGTCACTAGTGCCGGTACAAAGCACGAAGTAATCAGTAAATGAAGCGATGTCTTTTATATCGAGCAGGAGAATGTCCTCGCCTTTTTTGTCTTCAAGCGAGTTAACGATGGTATGTGCCAGTTCCAGTGCGTTCAGAAATCACCTCTTAATAGATTATAGCCTTGCGGCCCGACGGTAAGCGATCTCAAAATCAATAAAGTGATCACTTAGGGGCTGCTTCTGTGAATGGATCTAGGCTTTCAGGAGCGGAGCCGTGAATAGTTTTGTATACAAGGATCCTGTGGGTTGCAAGTCGCTTTTAAATAAATGTATTTCATCCACCGGAGCGGTGCCCAGATTACCGATCAGTGTGTCTTCCAGTGCCGTGCGGATCTTTTGTTGTTCAGACGCGGATATGTTTTGGCGAACACGTCCGATTGTCAGATGCGGTGAATAATCATGGTCTTCCGATTCAAATCCGAGGCGAGCCGCAGCAGCCTCAATAGAGTGTTGCAATGCGGAGAGGGCAGCGGGGGCGTTGAGGCCGACCCAAAGGACGCGCGGCCGGCGTGAGTTTGGATAGGAGCCGAGCCCCTCAATTTGCACCACGAAAGGCTGGACTTGCCCGGCTTCCGTCGTCAGCATCTGTTTGATCAAATCCAGACTGGACGGCGAGACATCGCCTAGAAATTTGAGCGTTAAATGAACATTGTGTATGGGAACCCAGCGTACCAGTTCACTACCCAGCGTTTTGCGCAGGTCGGACGTTGCAGTTTGTATTGCATCCTGGAGGGGGGTGGGAAGCTCCGCCGCAAGAAAAGCACGTAATAGACTCATTATTGGCTTACGTACCTTGCAGGAGGCTGTCCACAGCATTTTTCAAATCAACATAACCAACCGGTTTCGTGAGATAGATCGAAGCGCCTGCTTCCAAACCAGCGCGAACATCTGCCGGGGTTGCCCGGGCCGAGATCACCACCACCGGAATGGAGGCCAGTTCCGGTTCGCCGCGCATGTAGCGTAATACATCAAGTCCCGATATATCGGGCATCATCACATCGAGAAGGATCAGATCGGGTTTTTCCTGCGCGATCAAAGTGAGGGCGGGAGTGCTGGTGTAGGTCTTAATGACACGAAACCCATTTAAGCGCATCATCTCCGCGAAAAGCTCGGCGGCGTCCGGCTCATCTTCGATGATCATTATTATTTTCTGAGCATGAGACATGCAGGGGACCCTCTGGAATAAAATAGCACAAGATAAGCGAAATAGCAAGGGATTGTAAGGAATCTGCATATCCGGCTGTCTGTTCTGACGTAGATTTCAATTGGAGGCAGCATGAGCGAACTCGAAGCCTTTCGCAGGGATAAAGACGATTTTTTTGGACAGGATCCACAAAGCCCATTGACACCTGAACAAAAAAGCCACTTTAAGGGTCTGAATTATTTCCCCGAAAACCCGGATATGCGATTAGAGATCAAGGCTGAGGAACTGCCCTCAAAAGACCGCATCGAGATGCAGACATCCACCGGCGACATACAAGTTTACTATCGCCACAGTCGAATCCATTTCCAGGTGGAAGGAAAGGACGCTGAATTGATTATTTACGAAGGCCCGCATGGCTTCTTCCTGCCCTTTGTCGATTCGTTAGCCGGAAAAGAAACTTATCCCGCGGGCCGCTATCTCGAACCTGAATTCCTACCGAGTGGACGGATCCTGGTCGATTTTAATATCGCCTACAACCCTTATTGTGCCTATAACGAGCATTGGTCCTGCCCGCTAACGCCGTTCGAGAACCGGCTGAAAGTCCCCATTCGGGCGGGGGAGAAATTATTCGATTCAGAGCATTAAAAACAAAAAAACGGACTTTCAAGTCCGTCCGGAGGATTCTTCCACCAGTACGTTCAAAAGCGTTTCATATTCTTCACAACAGTCGGGACATAAATCCAGATGTTCTCTAAGCAGGGGCATAAGCAGCGAGGCGTCTTTACCGTGCATTTCTTTCTCAACATACTCGTCTAGATGGGCATACACCTGACTGCAGGGCATGTCCTCGAGTCGTACCTCTTCCAGGATCCGTAAAAATCGTTCCACGACTTCATCCGGAAGTTGTTGATGGTCCTGCCTGAAGTGGCCTGCAAGGTGTTGGAATAATTCTTTTATGTTCATGCGAAACCTCTGACGTTTGACCTGAACCCAATCTTACAACATTATGAGAGCCGCTACTTTTGTTCGAAAGCTGAAAGAACTTCCTGCGGATTCAACCCCTCCGCAGTCAGCCGCTGCTTAAGGCGCAGACGTGCGTCGTGGAGGAGTTTATAGAGGGCATTGCGATTGGTCTTCATCCGTTTGGCGGCTTCCTCGAGTGGCATATCCTGGATTCCTAATAGGACGAGCGCCTCCCGCTGTTTGGGAGTCAGCTCCTGATCCAGAATGCGGCGAATGTGCGCAACCATATCGGTGCGTTCGGCAAGAGTTTCCGGACCGGCAGAGCGGTCCGCCATGAGGCGGGGAGGAGGCGGTGTTTCTTCGTTGTCCAGCATTTCATCGAGGGATGAATCCTGCCAGCGTTTACGACGCAGATCGGTGAGGGCAATACGGACGGCGATCTTATGCACCCAGGTGGTGAACAGGCTGCGCCCTTCAAAGGTGTCCAACTGGTCGAGGACGCGCAGGAGAGTTTCCTGCGTCACCTCTTCGACTAGCGGCGTAAAGAGCGGATCATCGGGCGAGAGCCAGCGCGACAGCGCGTAAGGCAATCCGTGTTGGATCACTTCGCGCAGATCCGTTAATGCGATTTCGCGCGGCTCGCCCTCGGAATGGAGATCAGAAAGCCAGGTTTCGTTGGATCGTGTAGGCATGAGTTGCAAAATTATACTGCTTCTTAGTCTTATAACAAAATCAATGTAAGCGCGGGAGCTCCTTTCTTTTGAACGCGAAGGATTTATTTGAGGTTCACATCCGGCGTTTCATTAGACTTCATCCACGGACCCCCAGCCCCTTGGTGGTGATTCTGGTGGTGATACCGCTTCGCGTGCTTCGCATCCAAAATGGTAGGGCAAACGCCTACCACTCGTGGGAAGGGGAGTTAGATGCCTGGGTTGTTAGATTTCTTTGGCTCTCAAAAATGTGCAGAGTTACGGTATTTCGCGCCGGATTCGACTCTTATTCGACCCCTCTCTCGGACGCGGTCGCTTTGTGTTGGAGAAAAAAAGGGTTCAATTGAGGTTCAAATCCTCCCCGCGCGGTGACGTGAAACTGAACTTCCAGCCACTTGGTGACGATTCTATAAGTGACACCGCTTCGCGTCCACAGGATACGCTCCGCTATGGTTCGCATCCCAATTAAGAAGGGGAATTGCGCGCGGTTCGAATCTAATTCAAATTCTCCCACCAGTCGGTTGCTTCGTGTTGCATAGAAAGTGTTCATTTGACCTACAGTAATTCTGTTCATTGTTTTCAATTCTGCCGTGGTTAAAACCCCTGCTTAGAAAATAGAAGCCCTGCGGGCTTTCTGTCAAGACAATATCAGTCAAAATCTCTGAGTATAGATGAAATGATTGTACAGAACAAATGTTCTGGAGTCAAGGTAGAGCGAGTCCGTGGCGTATCAGGGCTTACAGAGTTTCGGATATTTTGTAAGAGCAGTGAATAACTTGACGTCTATATATGTGAAAAAGCGATCAGCTTTTTTCTTCTCCTCCTAGGCAAGGAACGCCGTCCATTAGGACGGCGTTCCTGCTTTAACCAGAGTTATTCTTTCACAATTCTCGACCTTGGCCGGGTTCTTGATTTGAATTTGCTATGGCACTCACCTATCCCAGTTTGTCCAATGTTCAATCCAAATTTGCCGAATGGTGAATATACTCCCAGCAACCAGGTTTCCAGTTTTAGGGCACAATGGGGGACGTTCACCTCATGAATTTGTTTGGTGAGACTGGATATTTTTGGATTTGTTATGGGTCTAAGAGTCATACTGCCAGGTGTGTGCGGCCTTTATTCGACAAATGCTTTCGAAGCGGGTGCGGCGGCTTCTTCAGCTAGGGCTCTCCGGTCTTCCTTGCCGCGCACAAAGGAGATGCCCGCGGCGATGACTACCAATACCGTGGAAACCAGAAAAGCGCTATGCATACCGGTGACGAAAGCCAGCATCGGCGCCGAGCCAAGTGTGACGTTGTTACCAACGAATAGCTGCATCATCACGTCGCGCGGCAGGCTGCTGGAGGCAACCGCCAGGGCCAGTGCGAAGCTGGTGACCATGCCGGCCTGGCGCAGGGTTGCGAGTGTCCCGGAAGCAATGCCAAGCCGGTTCTTCGGAGCAGCATTCATCGCGGCGCTGGTGTTAGGCGGATAGAACAGACCGCCGCCGAAGCCCATCAACCCTAAACCGATTGCGATCTGCCAATAGGGCATAGCCGGTGTGATGCGCATGAACCAAACCAGAGCCGCGCCCTGAATGAGCAGCCCGATCGTGGCAGGAACGCGCGCGCCGATGCGGTCGGCGATATTTCCGCCCAGCGGAGCAACAATGGACGTCATGACGGGCAGGGGGATGAGCAAAAGCGCGGCCTTCAAAGGGTCATAGCCAAGAACGCCCTGCAAATAGAACACGATCAGGAAATTCACCGCAAAGAGGGCGAGTGACTGAATCATCGCGGACAGCACGGAGAAGTTGTAGATGCGGTTATTGAACAGAGACAAGTCGAGCACTGGGTTCGTCGCACGGCGCTCCCACCATAGGAAAAATGCAACCCCGACCAGGAACACACCGAAAAGAACGACGATGGGAGTCGACGTGAAGCTGAACTGGATCCCAAGCGTGAGGGCAATCAGCAGGGCGGTCAGGCCGAGACTGAAGCTGAGTGCCCCAATCCCGTCGAATCGTTCACCCTGCTTGCGTATGGACAGCTCGCGCAGCACACGATATCCCCAAAACGCGCCGAACAACCCGACCGGTACGTTAATGAAAAAGATCCAGCGCCAATCGGCCAGGGTCAGGATGAGGCCGCCCAGGATGGGGCCTGCCACGCCTCCGATGGAGAAAGTGATGGCGTTGATGCCAAGCGCCTTACCGCGTTCGTTGGCCGGAAAGACCTCGGTGATAAGCGCCACGCTATTGACCACCATCATAGCCGCGCCGCTGCCTTGGACCAGGCGGAAGAGGATCAGTTCGGTGGCGTTGGCAGAAAAACCGCACAGGGCCGAGCCGATCGTAAAGATAACGAAGCCGAGGTTGTACATGCGCACGCGGCCGAACATATCGGCGACACGACCAAAGGTCAGAAGAAAGACCGTGCTGACGAGGATATAGCCCATAATGACCCAGATCATCTCGATCAGGTCCGCATGCAGCTTGACCATCATCTCCGGCAGCCCAAGGATGACGATGGTGCTGTCGATGGCGGCCATTAGTGCTCCGATGGTCGTCACGCTCAGGAGGATCCATTTGTATTCAATCTTTTTCCCAAACAGGGAATACTGTTTTTCCATTTCTTGTATGACTCCTTTGAAAAAGTTAACGGTAAACCGGTGTTGCTTATTGTTCGGATGGTTCAGGGTTTGACCTCTTCGGATCGAGCGCGAACAATTTCTTCATCACATTTATTGCCCCAGCGATCTGTGTCCGTTCATCTTCTGTGAGCTCGGCAAATTTATCGGCAAAGAAGGCTTGCGTGTACTGGTAAGCCTCGTGCAGTTCGCTTTTGCCCTGGGCTGTCAGCGTCAGGCAGATGCGGCGGCGGTCGGTACCATGCGTGTCACGCGTGAGGAGCTGATGGTCGACCAGCGCGTCAACCAATTTGGACATAGAGGGCAGACCCAGCCCGATGTTACCGGCTACTTCGGACAGCGAAGCGCCCTGGTTCGCATCCACGAAGGCCAGCGTTCGGAACTGCGCCATAGACAGGTCGCCTACTCGCTTTTCGCGGAATTTTGTCCGAAGCAACCGCATAAGCAGCGGGATATTGTCCATTACCAAGGCAGCTGTTTGACGGGGGGAGGGCAAGGTTTTATTTCCTTTAATAATAGTTTCAAAAGGCAATTATATTTGGTATAGGGAAAATGTCAAGGCAAATATAGGGATTGTTAAGAATTCAAACAAAAAATAAATGCAAGGGACGCTTTGGATCGATGCGCTGCTTTTTTTCCTCCTTTGTATGTCTCCCTCACTCCACCTGCATCGCCACCCGATAAACCTTCATCGTCTCACTGACGCCTTTTAGCGCGGCTTGTTCAGCGCTGACACGCAGGGCGTGTAATAGGTCGCCAACGCCCGGAAAGTCATACACGTCTTCGGTCAGGCACATTTCACTCCCGTCCGCCAGACCTTGAACGCGCGAAGCGATGTTCACGGTCTGTCCAAAATAATCAATGCGGTCGTTTAGGGTGACGACAATCGAATGACCTTTGTGGATGCCGATCTTCAGGATCAGTTTCGCGGAGATGCCGCGATTGAATTCCTGAATTTGATTGAGCATGGCGACCGCGGCGCGTGTTGCATCCAAAGGGGTCATAAAACTTGCCATGACCGCATCGCCGATCGTCTTTACAAGCGCGCCGGAGCAAAGTGCGACGACGCTCTCCAACATTTCGAAATGCTGGCGAACGAGAAAGTATGCCTGCGGGTCACCGATCTGGTCGTACAATTCGGTCGAACCTTTTAGATCGGTAAACAAGAATGTGATGTCTTTTACGTCAAGTGCTTCCGTCGCCGCGTTCTCGAAGCGAAAGAGGTCGCGAAAAGTCTGATTCGTCAGCAGGCGTTTGCCAGAAAGAAATGGTGGAAATACTAACTGCTGCGGCGTTTTGTCCATCGGCAAGTTCACAATCCACAGGGGCCCGGGTGCCTCCATCTCGCTCGTGACCAAGATACGCACCGGACCCGCGTTTACCTCGCCCGATTCGTTTATCGTAAAAGATCGCTCGTTCAGCTTAAACGTAACCGGAGCCAGTTTGCGATTGACGGGATTGAATTTGCCCGCGGAAAGACGAAATTCGAGTGTTTGCAATTCGTTTCCGATTGGTTCACCGACAAGGAAAAACGGCGCGACAGTACCCACGTGAAGATCAGAGAGCAGATGAAGGGTACCGTATTCGGCTTCGAATTCGACTGATCGGGTTTCCCCCGGTTGGATGAATTCGAACAGTCGTGTATAGGATGTCCACAATTCATCCAAGTGAAAACCGCCGGGATCGGAAATGATGCCTCGCGGCCAATGATTTTTAATGGTCAAGTCGAGCGACGTGAGAGATCCGGGATGATGGAAGACAATGTCGCGCACGGACGGCGAAATGGTAAAGGTCACCTGAATGGAATCGTCCATCGTCGCAGTGGATTCTGCGAAACAGGTGTTGCAAAGAAAACGCGAGTGCACATGATTCAACGAGGAAACACTTTCGACAACGTGCGCACATACGGGACAAATCAAATGCCAATCCATCTCAAAGAGCCCGATCTTTGCCGCATAGAGAAACAGATCCATCGCTTCGTTTTCGGTCAACCCCCTTTCTTGCGCGAACTGCAAAGGGCTGATGCGAAATAGCGAATACTCATCGGAGGCGCGAATCAGCGCCTCAAGTTTTGAAATGACACGCGGGCTCCAGGCGTGAACCTTTTCGAGTTCCGCGAGTTTATCATCGAGAAGCTGGTCATTAAGATGGGCATCAGGCATAGTCCTGCCTCGGTGAGTGAAATCGGAAATGGCGTGATTCTAAGGGAAAAGCAAACTTAAATCAACTCGAGAAACAGGATCACCCAGCCTGAATCAGCCCATACAGGTTGAGAAAGCCCAGCCAAGCTGTCCACTTAATTTTATGTTAAAAAATTTTAAAGAAGAACAGTGTTTCAAGTCTTTAAAAACTACGCTGTAATTTTTCCGAATTTTGGTGGGCGCGGATCGTGGAGCATTCGAACACCCGACCTCATGCGTGATAAATTAGGTTTAGAGAAAACTGTACCTGTTCAGTCCAATCTATTCGAATTTTGGGGATTTATTCGTCTAATCAGCACAATCAATCCGCCTATTTTAAATGTGTAAGCTGACCGAATATCGATAAGATATTCAATCAGCTTCCTCACTGATACCTAGTAAAAGATGTGAATCAATAGATATTGTTATACCAACAGTTGCATAACCGAGCAAGAATGCACGACTTTTGATCGGTTATTATCTCCAAATGAAAACTAACTCTACAGGGTTTAACAATTTCTTTGTAATTGCAAATATGTTTGGATTATTATCTGCTCGGGCAGGGTACACACAATCTGATAGGTTCTTTTTGCTTGGTATGCAACAAAATAGGAAATTTGATATCGCATTTTAGGTCAAGCAGCTTTGTTAATATTCCATCCATTTCTCTTAGAGTTGCATTGTGAGTTTCTTCCTGGTTATCTTTCCATGACTTTGATATTTGAGCGTTTGTGCATGAGAATCAAAAAAAACCCCATACGTTTCCGCCGTATCAAGAATGTTCGGGTGGAAATAACACGTTTATCTTCGAATCCCAAAAGAGTATAATGAAATCCGTAAACATGCGGTTTTCATCCTTGATATCGCGCCTTGGCCAGTATCTTCTCGCTATGGGGTTGATCGCTGCCGTTACGGCGATCTTTTATGCATTGAGGGAAGGTCTTGATACTACAGTTATAGCACTACTGTATTTGATCCCTCTTGGCTTGATCACCGCTTTTTGGGGACTCGGACCGGGTATCAGTTGCGCGTTGATCACGTTCCTCACGATCAATTATTTTTTTATTCCGCCCTATTACACTCTTTCAGTTCATCGCCCAACGGATGTTGCGATATTAGTAGTTTTTCTGGTCGTGGCGGTGGTGATCAGTCAACTTGTTGGGCGCATGCAAAGCGGTCTCGTCGCGGCTAAAGCCCGTGAACGTGAAGCTATGCAACTTTATGAATTGAGCATCGCATTGACTGGCTTGCAAAACGACCATTCCATTGCACAGATTCTTGCCAAACAGGTGCAGGCCGTTTCGCAAGGAGAGCATGTGGAAGTCGATGTAACAGACGCGGAACCTTTTTCTTTTCATTTACCGGAAACTACACCACCGGATCGTCCACCTGAGTTTACCGTCCCCATTCAAGCGGCGAGAGGTATTCTCGGGGATATCCTGCTATGGAGGGCCACACCCGCCAGCTCAGCGGGAGACATGCGGTTGTTGGAAACCTTCGCCAGTCAGGGTGGATTGGCTCTTGAACGTGGACGGCTCGCACAAGCTGAGTCCCGTGCACTGGTCCTCGAAGAGAGTGATCGTTTGAAGTCCATACTCTTGTCTTCTGTTTCGCATGAACTGCGGACGCCGCTATCCACCATCAAAGCCGCCGCCTCGAGCTTGCGCGGAAATGAGGTAAGTTGGGATTCGCCGGCGCGTGCCGAGTTGATTGCGGCAATTGACGATGAAGCAGACCATTTGAATATGTTGGTTGGAAATCTGCTCGATATGTCTCGCATTGAATCGGGCGCTCTCAAACCAAAACGCGAATGGAATATTTTGTCTGAAATCGTGGGGAGCGTGCTGGGGCGCATGAAGCATTCAGCGGAGGAGCATAAACTTGAAATTGATGTGCCTGAGAGCTTGCCGTTTGTTCCTGTGGATTACGTACAAATGGAGCAGGTCTTCACGAATCTGGTGAGCAACAGTTTGAAGTACGCGCCTTCAAATTCCGTGATTCATATTCAAGCAAATATTGAAGGCGATGCAATTCATGTGCAAGTCAGCAACCAGGGACCGCAAGTGCCGCCTGAACATTTGGAACGTATTTTCGACAAGTTTTATCGCATTACCGCCGCAGACCGGGTGACAGGTACCGGACTCGGCCTTTCGATATGCAAAGGAATCATCGAAGCACACGGCGGACGCATCTGGGCTGAGAATGTTCAGGATGGATTGGCATTCAATTTCACGTTGCCGCTCACTTGGGACGGTGCATCACCCCCGCAACTTCCATCGGACACGGAGACCGAATGAGCACAGAGCCGCACATCCTTGTGATTGATGATGAACCCAAAATTCAACGGGCAATTCGCACCATCCTCACTGAAAAAGGATTCAGAGTGACGACTGCAAGTGGCGGTGAAGAAGGTCTAACCCTCGCCGCGGCGAACGAACCCGATATCATCATTCTAGATTTGGGTCTGCCCGACATGGATGGTGTGGAAGTCTGCACCCGCCTGCGTGAATGGTCTCAGTGCCCGATTATTATTCTCTCTGTGCGCGACAGCGAACGCGATAAAGTCGCCGCTCTTGATAAAGGCGCCGATGATTATCTGACCAAGCCGTTTGGTATTGAAGAACTGTTGGCTCGTGTGCGGGTAGCCTTGCGGCATTCGACGAGCAGAAAAGGCACACAAAGCAAGGAAATCAAAGCAGGGTCGCTCAGGATTGATCTGGTTTGGCACATTGTCAAACGCGGTGAGGAAGAAATCAAATTGACCGGTACCGAATATAAACTACTTGCTTATCTTGCCACCAATCACGGACGCATACTCACCCATCAAAGCATCCTCACAAATGTTTGGGGTCCAGCCGATGCCGACCACACCGAGTACTTGCGGGTTTACATGCGCCAACTCCGCAAAAAACTCGAATCCGACCCTGAACGTCCACAATTTATCCTCACCGAACCAGGAATTGGTTATCGCTTTATTTCGGACGAGTAATTTTCGTCACTAATTGAATAGTGACGTTTTTCTTAATCTGCCCCTTGCCGGGGCATTTTTATTTTTTCTTTATGTGATTGGGTAATTTTTTTGTCTGCGCTTTATGGGCGGTTGTTAGGATGGATTTATCAACAAGGTGACATGAATAAACTTGGCTCCAGTCTACTAACCTCATCTTTCGGAGTCTCCCCCGCCTCCCATTTGGACGCTTCCCCTGCCCACCGTCTGATTGTCCTTTTCCCTGCCTCAGAGGTAGACACCCCAAACCTGTCCCATCGAATTTGGGAGATCGCTCAATCGCTTCAATTGAACGTTCTACTCCTTGGTCTCTTCAATGATTTTGATGAAGAATCCCAACTTCGACGCAAATTAATTACTATGGCCGCCATTATCAAAGACCCCAACGTATCAACTACCATCATGATCGAACAAGGAAGGGATTGGGTGGGGCATGTTAAAAAGGTTTGGGAGACAGGGGATATTGTAGCCTGTTACGCCGGCCACAAAGTGGGCCTCATCCGTAAACCTTTGGATCAGATTCTACGGTCCAATTCGGATATGCCGGTTTACATTCTCGCAGGTGCTCAAACGATCAAAAATTCGAAACCAATGTTACCTTTGCAGGTTTTTCCTTGGTTGGGCTCATTTGCGATCATCGGGGGATTTTTCTGGGTGGAGGTGAAACTTGTCCAGCTGCCTCAGGATGGGTCACACACTGCATTGATTTATATCTGCATCTTTATAGAGATTGCCTTCATTTTATTATGGAATTCGCTATTTGCATGAGATCAAATTCATCCCTTTCAAAAGGCTGTGAATGATAGAAACAAAATCAAAACAGAAATCATTTTCAGGTTGCCTGATGGAAGAATACAAACGCCAGCAGGCGTTGGTTTCCGGGCAACCTGCCATCATCCAGCGTTATCTGGAGGTCCAGGGAAAACAGATCGCGGAAGCCATCCTCAATGGAGGAATCCAAGTCCGCTTCTCGCTTCCCGACCGGATCGTTTACCCGCTTGAAAACGTGGATCAGAGCGGGTTGGTAACCATCCCGCAGGATCAACGCTCGTATTCGGCGGGCAGTTTTATAAACCGGTTGCGAAAGATTGAACTTTATAAGCAATTTCTTCTCTCCCTCAATGCGTTGGAACAATCGCCAGACCACGCTGTATCTTTCGCGACGAGTCTATTACGTCACTCCACCGTTATGCAAATGGTTTACAACATACTTCCCGCAGGGCGACCAGTAACATACAAAAATGCAGAGGAAGGGGAATCGATCCCCAACGTTCCTGAAGATAATCTCCCCCGATCGGAATCAGCTATCACCGCCGCAACTGACGCGATTGCTGGGAATTCTGAAACAGAAGGAAGTTTCGGTGAGCTGGTGGTGCCTTTCATCCCGCATGCTAGAAAATTCTTCCTGCCCCAATGGGTGGCTTTTGATGAGAACGGCGATTTGATAGTCAAATCTGTGGAAGAGGCGGAAGCTCGTATTAAATCCATGCAGAGATTCATGGAAATACTATTTCTCGCCGCGGCTCTCGCGCCGTATATTTCTGCTGATGATGAATACAACAAGAAGCGTTACGGGATGCTCGGTCAATTGGTCAATCAGGGACGGGCGCTGGCAATTTATCAGACCAAAGAGATCATTGCTCTCATTAAAGAACGCGCTGCCTCCGCCAGCTTGAACCGGGGACTCAGGCTGAGCCTGCCATATTTCGACGATCAGGACCTCCGTATCAAGATAACGAAAATCGAAGTCATTCCTGCGGGACGGGTCATGTTCATCCCTGCGTTTGTTGTGCGCGCCGTGCGTCAGGAGGAAATGAAAGTCTGCCAGGATACGCGCCTTAACCAATCCACTCGTAACCATCTGCTCCATTTGCTTGAACTGATCGAACAAGCATTTGAAACTTTTTGAAACAAGGTTACTACAATGTTATTTTCAATTGCCCTATTAATTGTTGCCGTAGTCATTTCCCTGAGCGCCGCTCCGAAAGTGAGACAGGAGGACGCTCACATTCATGGCGCGGGTCAGATCGGCTTGTTGGCGGCTGTTGCCCTCTTTGGCGTGGACTATTTCACATCGTTTTATTATGCGACCGGCGAAATGATGAGCGCGTTGCATCCCTATGGATTGCAACATTACGGTTATATAACGGTAGTTGTCATCGCATTTACC
This sequence comes from Anaerolineae bacterium, assembly GCA_041498515.1. Taxonomy (GTDB): domain Bacteria; phylum Chloroflexota; class Anaerolineae; order Anaerolineales; family Villigracilaceae; genus Fen-1038. The sequence continues at coordinate 6,420 of JBGQIO010000002.1, read as the reverse complement.
AATCTGGTCTTTGGCGCATTATATATGTATTCGCTTGGACCGTTCAACGAAGGCGGAGGGTCGTATACGGCCTCCATGCGGTATTTAGCCCCCACGCTAAGTCTCGTTGTCGCAATCACATTGATCGAAGATTACGTGTTGACCATCGTCGTCTCGGCCCTGTCCGGCGGGGACCAGTTGCTCTCGATTCTAAATGCTTATGGAGCGAACTGGATATGGCACTTTGCTCTTGGCGCGGTGTTGGCGGCAGCGACATGGTACATCACCATCCGTGGAAGAGGCGAATCGGCAAGGGTTGTTTTCACCCTGCTTGGCACTTTTTTGTTCTTAACGATCGTTATGGCGATCGGTCTGATTATCGCCCACCTGAAAGGGTTACCACCAGAGCCTGTCGAAACAACTCAAGCAGCGTCGCTGGGACAAGCCATCCTGCACATGCTGACCGCATCGATGAAGGGCATGGTCGCGCTGACAGGGCTGGAGGCCGTATCGAATGGCGTTCAATTTTTCATCAACGAAGACGTGAAATTTGTAAAGTGGGGCAGGAAGCGATTTCCGCGTTGGGAACGTTTGTGGAGTTTCTACAGCGGGAAGTCGGGAGTGGGCCGTTTTGTGCAGACTTCCTTTCTTTTCTACGGAGGCTTGACCACCCTTTTCCTGACCTACTTTTCGCTGCGTTTCAGCGTTTTCGACGGGACTCTTGGTCGCACACTGATCGGCAACCTGGCTTTCATCGGTTTTTCTCAAATTCCCGGCGGCGTTATTCTTTTTTGGGCGTACCAGTTATTGGCTGTACTCATGCTGGCCGCGGCTTCCATGACCGCTTTCCAGGACGCCCAGGCAACCGAATGGCGCGATGTGGCGATTGGCGAAATCCCTGAAGCCATCATCTATCGCGATCCGCGCGGTACGTTCACTCGCTCGGTGACGATCACCTTCGGTATCTCAGTCATAATCATGCTGCTCGTGCGCGGGCAAACAAGTGTGGCAGTTCCATTCTACGGGGTTGGCGTATTCATGCCGATCATGATGATGGGATTGGCTGTCCGCAAACATATCCTCGAACACTTTAAGGGGAAGGTTCGTACATGGGGCGCGAGAGGCGCCATATTCGCTGCTGTCCTCGCGGGAGTCGTATTTGTTGGTCAAATTGTTGGAAAGTGGGAAGAAGGGGGTTGGGTTCGCTTGCTGACATTCAGTACGCTTTTTATCTCCGCTCACCTTGTGCTCCTGTCACCGGTTGGTTATCGTGATCCCAAACAAATCCATCGGATTGTGCGTGATAAAGCCCGTGTCCAGGGGGCGATGGCATCCATCGTCGAATGGCAGTCCCTCAAAATGCAGGAATACCGTTATTCCCTATTGGTTGGCACTGCCCACTTCTTTGAACTATTTGGTATTCGCCGACCGATTCGCTATGAAATTCCCGCCATGGCAGGTGATTATGACCATGCCCTCCATGTGGACCATCCAGACGCGCCATCCTTGTTGGAGCAATATCTCAACCATCCCGAACCGAAACTTGGCGGTGCACCTCATGAAACCATCCCCGCCGTAGAAGAATAACGAAGGCTCAGCGAAAGTCACTCGCCATGCGAAGGTGACTGTCACCTAGATATCATTATTCAGCGCCAAACCAATAATTATTTGTTTAAGTTTTAGGATGCGATGCATGGCGCATTGGCGATGATAAGCATCGTCATATAAGTTGGAGAGATGGTTGGCTGAGCAAGCAATCTCTCTACCTCTTAATAAATTTCCATCAAATTAGATGGCAATATCTAGCTTTTGATCGGATTACGAAGAATATGACAGAAATATTGCCTTGCCTCGATTGAAAACGACCCTATTTTTATTAACTTGTTTCAACAAATAATTGTGTTTCCATCATTAACGAGATTTTTCAGGCTCGATTTCGTTCTTTTTCTCCAACCAATTACAAACTGCAAGGATATTTTCCTTAAAGGATCCGTCTGGGACGAATTTTTTGTCAAATAAAGCGCTACCGATGGTAAAGCCCCAGGCTCCTGCGTCCCTGACTTCTTCCAGTCGTTTATAAGATTCGATCGAACCTGCCGATACGATCGGTACCGAAGTGGCCGCTACGACCGCTCGCAGCAGGGCAGGGGCGTCTCCGACATAGCGGTAGGAAAGCAAGTCCATACCCTGGACCCCTCTGCTCTCTAGAAAACGGGCATGTTCTACGATCTGGTCGATCCCACCGTCGAGAATGCTGGGGTGATTGTAAACATGGCCCGGGAATGGATAATATTTAATCGGCTTATCTTTGAGGAAGGCCTGGATCGAATCAAAGAATACCGTTCCCATCAGGATATCGAAACCTGCCTCGACCGCCAGCTTTGCCCCAGCCAATCCCTCTTCTTCCGATAGACTAACCACTTCCAGGTAGGTAATCTTGCCGGCTTGTTTCATGGCCTTGACGAGCTGCTTCATTTTCGGGGCAGGCAGCCCAACATCTTTAAATCCCCAATGGGTAACCGGGGTATCTTTGCATTCCTCGAACAGTTCAATAGCCTTAGCTACGGTTTGGTCGTTATAGGTGAGCATGAGGATGAATTCGGGTTTCATGATCCGGTTCCCTTCTTTTGATCCTTTTTATTGTTGAGAGAGGATGGGTACTTGACAATGGATATTTTATTTGCTATATTGTATAGTATGTTAGGATGTCTGACATCGTGATGTATTAGTTGTTATTATTATAGCCACTCACTTTGCTTTTGTCAAATTCATGATAAGCCCGGTGCTCCACGCATCAAAGGACCTTGGTCAACGATGGAGGAAGTATGAGTGAAAAAACAGCTACCATCATTCGCTCAACGGAAGCCAGAACCTTCATGGAAGGTCCCGAACTTTGCCGGGAATTTGTAAAAAAGCCAAAGATGTGGATGGGAACCTCCACCCTACCCGCCGGACAACGCGGAAATATCGATACCGGTCACAAAGACTCCGTGGAAGTTTTTTATCTGTGCACCGGACATGTGCTTCTTTTCGATGAGAAGCACTATTATGAGCTCTTCGCGGGGGATTCGATATTTATTCCAGAAGAATTACCACATACTCTCATAAACATCGGGGAAGAAACAGCCGTGCTGGTGTGGGCCGGGGCTCCCGGCCAGTAAAAAAGCATGGAGACCATCCTCGCTTTTGACCTCGGCACGACTGCGCTCAAATGTGCACTGCATGATCTACATGGAAATGTCATCGCGAAAGCCGCTGTGGAATATGAACTCATCACACCGGATGCCGAATCGGTTGAAATGGAAGTGGAGACCTATTGGAAGGCCTTCAGATCTGCCCTGGCAAATGTCCTTAAGGATACCGATGTGAACCCGACCAGCATCCGGGCTCTGGGCTTATCAGCTCAGGGTGAAACACTGATCTTAACAGATAAAAATGGCAAACCATTGCGCCCTGCCATTGTCTGGTTGGATAACCGGGCTCAACAGGAAGCCAATACTCTAGTGGAAAAATTTGGAAACCATCGGGCCTATGAGATTACCGGTCAAGTGAAGCTGGTACCGACCTGGCCAGCTTCGAAAATTTTATGGATAAAGAATCATGAACCTGAGATCTTCGATAAGACGAGCAAATTCCTGCTATTGGAAGATTATTTCCTGCATCGCCTGACGGGTGAATTCGTTTGTGAAGGATCGCTGGTCACCTCCACCTGCTATTGGAATTTCCGCTTGCACGACTGGTGGCCTGAAATGCTGGACGAACTTGGCATCACACCTAGCCAGCTGCCCGAATATCATGAGTCGGGTGAGGTGGTCGGAAAGCTCCGCAAGGGTATAGCCGAGGAATTGGGTCTGGATCCTGAAACCCTGGTATGTACCGGAGCCCTCGACCAGGCATGCGGGGCAATCGGTGTGGGCAATATCCAGCCTGGAATTTTCAGCGAAAATACCGGCGCAGCCCTGGCCATCTGTGCAACCGTCAAACAGGCTACGCTAGATCCCAAGGGTGAGATGCCCTGCCATTATCACGGCTTGACTGGTCTGTATATGCTCCACACATTTACAGGGGGCGGAATTGTACTGCGCTGGTTCCGTGATGAATTTGCACAAATGGAAATGTCGGTCGGAAGAACCAGTGGAATGGACGCTTATGACCTACTAGGGGCCGAGGCTAGTAAAGTCCCGGCCGGCTGTGAGGGCCTGGTAATGCTTCCCCATTTGCAGGGAGCGATGGCACCCGAGGCTAACCCTGCAGCCAAAGGTGTTTTCTATGGCTTCACTCTCCGACACAGCCGTGGACATTTTACGCGTGCCATTATGGAGGCCGTCTGTTTTATAGTCCGCCGCAATATCGAGGTGATCGAGGGGATCGGTGTACCGGTCGATGAGATCCGCTCACTCGGTGGAGGTGCCCGCAGCGCGTTTTGGAAGCAAATCGAAGCCGATGTCACCGGCCGGCCGGTGCTGACCACTAATAATTAAGAAGCGGCCACTTTGGGGGCAGCCATCCTGGCTGGTAAAGCCGTGGGGATTTATTCGAGTGTCCCTGAAGCCGTGGGACAGATGGTTCAAATTAAGGCACGCTTTGAACCCAAACAAGAGAACATCCCTTTATATGATCATGCATTTAGGACTTATATCGATCTATACACTGCTCTCTGTCCGCTATTTTCCTAAGACGATAAAGGATAGGAACCATGACGGATAAGCCCAATAACTCCCAACCCATGCTAGTCAAACCAAAGCGAAGAACTCTCACTGATGCGACTGTGACTGCCATTGCGGACGCCATTCGGGAAAATAAGTATCCTCCGGGCAGCCAGCTGCCCTCCGAGCTCGAACTCATGCAAATCCTGGGGGTCTCCCGCACAACCTTACGTGAAGCCCTACGAACGCTGGAGGAACAGAATACCATTAATCGCCGGCGGGGACTGGGGACATTTGTCTCTGAGAGATCGATCGTCAAAGATTTGAGCATCAATTTTGGTATTACCGAAATGATCACTCAAGCCGGTTTTTTACCGAAAACAATTAAATGCGAGATCCATAAGGAAAATGCTTCCGGAAAAATGGCAAAGCACCTCGAGATCGAAGAGGGTGCACCCATTATCGTCGTGAATCGTCTAAGGTTGGCCACAGATACACCGATTGTCTGGTCGCAGGATATGGTGCCGGCTGCGATGTTGGATAGCAAGGTGCCCAGAGAGCGTGATCTTGAAACCCAATCCCTATACGATTATCTGGAAAAGAATCATGGCATCCGAATCTTTCAGGGCACGGCTGTGCTCCGGCCGATCGCGGCACCCAAGGATGTTGCGGAAAGGCTTCAGATCCATCGAAACGATATCCTGCTGCTGATCAGCCAGACTGATTACGATGAAAACCATCAACCCGTCATTTATTCAGATGAATATCACCTGTCAGACAAAATCACTTTTCTCATTCATCGCAAAGGCCCCCATCGATGAGCGACATTCCCAAGGGATTTGTCTTCCAATATCGGGTCGATACCTTTTGGGAAAGGAGGAACTGGAAAAACGTTCGGTAATAAAGAACGGAAGTGATCAAGAGTTCCGCAGGTTGTTTGACATAATACAACTGAAAGGAGAATGGACATGAGTGTAAATACCACTGATGCGGCTCAATCAGCTGCAGAACAAGCGGGCCAGGTCTTTGCCCGCAAAGCCTCCGGGATGACGCGCGTGGTTAGCCCATGGACGGCGTTGGCCTATTCCTTCGTGGCACCGAATATTACCCAGGCGAGCTTTTACCTGCTATGGGCAGTGACCCTTTTCGCCGGTGCGAACATGCCGTATGCCATCTTGTTCATGCTTTCCCTGCTGCCGTTCGCGGCCATCTATGTATATTTTTCAGCCAGCATGCCTCGCTCGGGTGGAGAATATATTTACATAAGTCGCGTGTTAACCCCGTTCCTGGGTTTCCTGGCCTCCTGGACCTTGACGATCGTTGGTCTGAACTGGCAGGGGAATAACACCAACTACGTGATCAACTGGGGATTCGGCCATACTCTCATGCAATTCGGGTTGGTTTATAAAAACACAGGCCTGTTCGACCTCGGCACCGAGATGGCAAGACCGCAGGGCTCCTGGCTGGTCTGGATCATGGGAACCATATCTCTGATCCTGTCCTTCTATGTGATCTATCGCGGCATCAAGTTGTTCATGAAATTCGTATGGGCGGCCGTGGTTCTGACCTGGATCATGCTTGGCGTATATGCCTGGGTGATGCTTAGTGTGAATCCCACCATTATCGCCAACGGTATGAAGACGCTCCAGAACATTGATTACCAAAACGTACTCCAGCAAGCTGCGGCGCTCGGGTGGCAACGCGGTGCCTTCTCGGTAGCGGCGACCGTTATGGCTGGCCTTACTTACATGAACCTGACTGCCCTGGGCTCCACGTATTCGGCTAATATCGCCGG
>JBGQIO010000001.1:0-54482 GCA_041498515.1 Anaerolineae bacterium | reverse complement strand
TTGGGAATTGCGTCGGTCAGGCGGTGATACGCCTGAAGAGTCGGCGAGCGGTGTGGTGTTCCTGTTAAATGAGCCGACGATTCATAATTCGCCTGCAAATTTGTGGAGGCAGGGCATACCTCAACCTGTGTCCCGCAGATCCCTCGACTGCGCGGCTGCGTTCAAGTTGTGGGAAGTTTCAGCACGGATGTGCGGCTTGGACGGAGCGGCGCCTCAGGAGGAAATGCAATCCCTGACCGCGCCGAACTTTCCCAATGAAAAAATTTCTGTCTTGATCACGGGTGCGACCGGCGGGCTGGGTAAAGCATTTGCCGTCGAATGCGCCAGCCGCGGTTGGAATCTATTCCTGACGGATGTCCATCCCGAGGCGCTCGAGATGTTGGCTTATATGTTGAGTCGAACGTATGGTATTCACGTTTTGCAGCATGCATGCGATTTAACCGAATCGACGAGCCGGACCGAATTATTTGAATTTATTCGCGCCACGCAGCGGCAGTTTCGATTTCTGATAAACGTGGCGGGATTGGATTTCGAAGGCTCTTTCCGTGAACGCGCTCGAGAGGAAATTCGCACCATCGTTCGTTTGAATATTGAAGGAACGCTCGAAATGACTCGCGAGTTACTGGAACTGCACACTCCACACACACCCTTCCACATTCTCAATGTAGCAAGCGCCGCCGCTTTCTCCCCGATGCCGCTCAAAGCGATGTATGCCGCCTCCAAACGTTTTTTGTTGGACTTTACAATCGCCTTGCGCGAAGAAGTGCGGTCCGATGGAGTGACTGTCACCGCACTCTGTCCGGCAGGAATGCCCACGGTACCAGAAACGATCGATGCTATTGAACGGCAAGGATGGTTGGGCCTGATTACGACTCAGAATATTGGAACGGTAGTGGATGAGGCTTTGGATGCGGCATTACAAGGGAAACCGATGGTCATCCCGGGGTTTATCAATCGCCAATTGAAACGGTTGATCTTGTTGATTCCCACCTTGCGACTTGTGTCCCTATTGGGCAGGCGCTGGGAATCCGCGCGGCGAAGAATGATTGTGGTACAGGCATAACGAGTAGCGAAATTTACAGCATTGCAAGACGCCTACTACGATTGACGAGGCTAATCTAGTAAAAAAAGCCACCTTCGGTAATTCTCCGAAGGTGGCGTCTGGGTCAGGCCTAGGCAGATCGCGCTAGATTTTCATACTGCACAAGGAATAAGGGGGTTGCGCGTCCGAACGCGAGTTACATGCACTTGGAACAGTCGCAAATCGGAGATGTATAAACGAATAATCATCGGACAGAATATTAGAAACAAAGTCCCCTCGAGGGGAGCTTAGGAATCGATTAAATCAATCACCGCCAAGGCAGGCGGTGAACGATGACTTGTCGGGGCGCCGAGATTTGAACTCGGGACCTCACGGACCCGAACCGTGCGCTCTACCGGTCTGAGCCACGCCCCGAAAGCACGAAGCATTATACTGCTTCTTTTTTGATTTTGTGAACCGGAATTTGGCAATTGTAGAGCAATGCAGAATAGTCTGGTTCAGTCCTTATACATTAATTTGTATCTACCGGGTTGGATTTTAACAAGTTTTTTTGAATCGTCCGCATAACCAAGAATAGGAGATCCTTCAGTTATTAACACGGGAGACTCTTATTTATGTTCGCTTTGGAAGTGTTTTACGGATTTAGGGTTATTGTCTGACTAAAAACATAAGCTGGCCCATTCAGAACATCGTCTGCCTGATGAATAAAGATGCGTGCTTGCGTTGGCTGACTGATTTTATAAGGAATGGTCGTGTTGAATTCTTGAGGGTCAAGGGTTGGAAAAGTGAGCACACGCAAACCCAGACTCGTGCCGGCCTCAGATACCAACTCAAGGATGACGGGTTGATGGTTATAGGGTGTGATCTGTCCATCAACCGCCAGCCTGCCTCCGGATACGACGCTTTTCGGCGTAAGATGAAAGAAAGTCACGCGTTCGTAAATCGCATTCCCTGCCGGGTTGATCTGGCTGACGCCGTTTGATAATAATAGTACACGAACTGAATCCAGGGATTGCAGAAGACCCAATTGATCCTTCGTGCTGACCTGGATCACCCCGACTTCTGCAGCTGCTCGGATCTCAAATGGAATCTTCACCGAGAGAAAATCACCGGTTGCATGACCAGGTACGACTTTTACAGTACGGCTAAGAAGCCGACCGTCCTCACCGAACAAATCCACCTCGATCTTTTTACTATCGGCAGCCACAGCTAGGATTTGGACTTCTATGGGTGAAACAATCCTGGAGCTCGGGCCAGGTTTATTGATCTGGATAGCAGCCAGAGAGAAACCGGGGGCTGGCGTAGGCGTTATGGTCGGGGCAGGTGTGGGTGGGATGGAAGTGGGTGTCTCTGTGGGCGGTTCGGTCGGAGTGATACCTGCGGAGATGGTCGCGTTAATAGATTGGGCGGTGAGGTATATAACGGTTGGCATGTAACCCGCAGGAAAGGGTGAAGGTGCTGAATTAGTTCCGGGAAGTACGCATCCACCTAATAATATCGAGAGGAAGACGATGAGAAGATATTTTTGCAGCATAAGCAACAACATAGACGCCCTCGTATGGAGGGCGTCCATCTTTCCTTTTCTCGTGAGATTTACAGCCCGTATATGTCGGAGTATTTGGTCTTCAAATAGCGGACATAAGGTTCGGGGGTGATCTTTGAACCGGTCACCTTTTGGACGAGGGCCTGCGGATCATATTTGCGACCGTGTTTGTGAATATGGGTCCGCAGCCAGCCAAGCAGCGCGTCGAATTTGCCTTTGCGAATCTGGGCATCGAGGTCCTTAATATCCCTGTTGATTTGTTCCCATAATTGAGCAGAAACCAGGTTGCCCAGAGCGTAAGTGGAGAAGTAACCGATCGAACCGTAAGACCAATGAATATCCTGCAGAACACCCAGTGCATCATTTGGCGGTGTTACTCCAAGATATTCATTCATCTTCAAGTTCCATATCTCGGGCAGGTCTTTGATCGCAATTTTGCCTTCCACCATGGCAATTTCAAGCTCCAGGCGCAGCATGATGTGCAGGTTATAAGTAGCTTCATCTGCATTAACGCGGATGAAAGAAGGCGCAACTTTATTAATGGACTTATAGAAATTCTTTAAGCCGACTCCGTCCAATTGGGAAGGAAAGACTTTCTTAAGTTGGGGATAAAAGAATTCCCAGAAAGGCAGAGATCGACCTACGAGGTTTTCCCACATGCGTGATTGGGATTCATGGATCGCCAGGGATGTCCCATGAGCTAAGGAGGTTCGTTCATAATCAGGGTTAATTCCCTGTTCGTACATTGCATGTCCTGACTCGTGCATGGCACTGAACAAGGTCGCAAGGGGGCTGGTTGCCTCGAAACGGTTAGTGATGCGAACATCATTAACGCTGAAAGAAGACTCGAACGGATGGGGAGCCTTATCCATCCGTCCGCGGCTCCAATCGTAACCGAAGTTCCTCGTAACACCTGCGCTGAATTCCCATACTTTACTTTCGTTATATTTCTTATGCAGGAATTTGTCATTGACCTGCGGACGAGCCGCGATCGCCTTGATCAGCTCCACTTGTTTAGGCCGCAGAGCATTGAAGATAGCTTGCACGTCCGCTGTCTTCATCCCCGGTTCGAAATCATCCAGCAGAATATCATACGGATGGTCCGCCGGCGGAAAGAAGCTTACGTATTTCTTGACAAGCTCCACGACTTTTTCGAGATGCGGCCGGAAAATAGAAAAGTCCGATTTCGATCTGGCTTCCGCCCAGGCTTCGAAAGCTTTGGTTGTCACGAGGGCTTGTTCTGCAACAAACTCAGCGGGAATACGCACCGCCTTGTCGTAATCGCGCGCGGCAACACGCACCATGGCCGCGTCATCTGAAGACGGTTCTGCGCCTGTGAATTCCTGTTTCAATTCGTCCAGAAGTTTACCGACCTCCTCTGAAGTGGATTTTTGATGAGCAAGTTTTCCGATGGTCGCGAGTTGTTGGCCGCGGGCTTCCCCGCCTCCTATGGGCATGTATGTTTGCTGGTCCCAGCCCAACAAGCTGGCTGCGCTGCCTAGATCGGCTACCTCCCCAATGATTTTTTTCAATTGATTCAATTTATCGTGCATGCAATACTCCTGGTGATATATGCTAAATATGATTGTTTTTTAATGAAATTTTTGGAAAGCATATGCCTCTACTGGGCTAGATCAATTTACTTTCCACCGTAGCGGTTCGCCGCGTAAGGCCGAAATTACTTCGTGGGCGATATCCTCCGCGGCGCGTGCCTGCGCCTCGATGGTCTGTGCGGCAATGTGCGGCGTGGTGATCACTCTTGGATGTTTGACTAGATCAGTCGCACCGGGTGGCTCCATAGCGAAGACATCCAAAGCCGCGCAAGCCACCTTCCCAGAATTAAGCGCAGCCAGCAGAGCGGGCTCATCAATGATGCCACCGCGAGCTGCAGAGATGATCCTCACACCGTCTTTCATCTCCGAAAGAGCCATTTGCCCGATCAAGTCACGCGTCTGAACGTTTAACGGCAGATGCAAAGATATAAAGTCGGACCATTCGTATAATTCCTGGATTGTTACCGGCTCACCACCCCGTGATTTGATATCATCTTCCGATACAAATGGATCGTAGGCTATAACGTTCATGCCAAAACCGGCGGCGCGCTTGCCCACCTCCATGCCAATGCGGCCAAAGCCTATGATGCCTAGCGTCTTGCCGTTGAGCTCAACGCCTTCAAACTCTTTTTTTAACCACTTCCCTATTTTCATGGCCGCGTCTGCACGCGGGAATTCACGGGCAGCGGCCAATAAGAGGCCAAAGGTTAATTCAGCCACAGCCAGCGTGGTCGAGACTGGGGCATTGACTACCGTGACGCCGTGTTTTCTGGCGGATTCCAAGTCAATGTTGTCCACTCCCACGCCCGCTCGACCAATTACTTTGAGCTTCTTTCCGGAATCAAAAACCTCAGAAGTTACTTTGGTACGACCTCGCACGATCAGGGCGTCATAGTCGCCGACAACTTTAACAAGCTCTGCGGCAGAGATGCCCGCTTTATCATCAACCTTGTAGGCTGCACGAAGAATGGACTGGCCATTGTCGCTCAGTCCATCCGTGATCAAAATATTGAAATCTGGCATATCCTTATTTTACACGATTAGCTTGAAGCCATGCTAAATTTACGGAGTTTCAAAAAAAATTAATGATGTAAAGATTATTGCTTTTTCATGGGCATTTTCTGTGATCACCGTTTCCATCCACACGAATATCCACTCTCATTCCTTCCCTCAAATCAACGGACAAGACCTCGGGCTGACCCTCAACATCCGTATCGTAGACTTTATGGATCCCGGGAAAAATCCACATTTCGTTATCAGGAGAATTATTCAGGGCTGGAAGCGTGGTATCACCGGGCTCTACGAGCATCTGGTGATAGGTGCAATTCCGTAAATAGGAGGCAACTGGCCAATCGGTTGGGAGTACCTCAGGCATATCCATGAGATTGCCTGAAATTGAGGAGAAAACGGTTTGGATTGAAATCCATCCTGTCTTCCCCGGGAGTGTAGAAATGGGAACCTCAACCCAATTCCCTAATACATCGTGAGCTAGCACGGGGGCACTCTGTCCTTCAAGAAGGACGGCGATTGGATTGTAAGCCAAATCCGGTCCTCGTCGTATGAATAAATTACCCTTCACCGCTGTTATTTTTATGGAAGAAATTGTCGGAGAAGGAATGACACTATCCATCGTCGGGGTAATCGACGGAACAGGGCTCATCAGGACTTCAGGTGTGGAGACGAGCGGGATTGAAGATTCTGAGGGCGACGCTTGCGCTGCTATGGATGGTTGAGTCTCAGCCACGGGGGGGCTTTTAGGTACGATACAGGCCTGGTTAGAAATAATCAGGGCCAGAAAGATCAACCAAAGGTATTTATTACGGGGTCTTGAAGACATCGTCCATCCCTGATGCCAATTGCTGGACACTATTCGTAGCGTAGCGCCTCGACAGGTTCGAGGCTTGCGGCGCGATTGGCCGGGTAGATACCAAAGAATAAACCCACTGCGGCCGAGAACAGGGTAGCAAGCAAAATCGCGTCCATGCCGACGATCGGTGTGAAATTATTACCTGTGGCAACAGCAACCCGTCCTACGATGAAGGCAATGAGCCAACCGAACATGATGCCCACGAACCCGCCGATCAAACTTAGCAGGGATGACTCAGCCAGGAACTGGGTCAAAATGTCGCGTTTGCGCGCACCCAGGGCTTTCCGCAGCCCGATCTCCCGGGTGCGTTCAGTCACCGAGACCAGCATGATGTTCATAATACCGATACCGCCGACAAGCAGTGATATAGCTGCGATACCGCCCAGGAAAACGGTCAGAACTCCTGTCACGGTTTGAACGGTGCTAAGAATACTTTCCTGCGTGAAGACGGTAAAGTCGTCCTGCCCAATGGGAGATTGGTGCCGGGTCCGCAAGATCTGAGAGATTTCATCCGATGCTTCGGTTACTGACTGGTAATCAACTGCCTGGACATAGATCACATCAACCGCATCAGGGTTTTTCCTATTTAAGAGACGCGCCTGGGCAGTAGCAAGCGGAATGATTACTTCATTATCTTCCGAACCGAACGCGCTTCCGCCTTGAGGAGTTAATACGCCGATAACCTTGAATGGCTGGTTTACAATCCGTATTGTCTCTCCAATGATTCCATCGCGATGTCCAAACAATTTGTCGGCTACATCCACACCGATCACCGTAACGGAGGCCCGTCCGAGGTTTTGATCATCGCTAATGAAATCGCCTTCGAGCAGGGTGATGTTGCGAACCTGTTTGTATGACGGTGTAACACCAACAATAGTAGTGCTTTTCGACTGACCTCCGAAATCTGCAATTCCATTGCCCTGTAAAACAGGAGCAACGGCTTGGATATGTGGAGCCGCGTATTGGTCCAATAAGGCATTTGCATCCCCAAGTGTCACCGGGCGCGGTGGTCGGACATTGGTGGATTGATTTTCCCTTGCGCCGCTGAAGACGAACAATAGGTTAGTTCCAACCTGATTGATGGAACCTGTAATGGAGGCTCGCGCTCCATTACCAACAGCCAGCATGGCGATCACGGCGGCAACGCCGATCACGATGCCTAATACTGTAAGACCGGAGCGTAGCTTGTTTGAATTAAGGCTTTCGAGTGCCTCAATGATCACCTGAGATAGGTTCATAAGTTCCCTTTTGAAATATCTTCCACCACTCCATCGCGGATATGGATTATTCGTTGCGCCTGCTCGCCGATCGTAGGGTCGTGAGTGATAATAATTAGCGTCGTGCCACGTTCTTTGTTCAGATTTAAAAGCAGTGTCATGATTTCTTTCCCGACTTTTGAATCCAGATTCCCGGTCGGTTCGTCAGCCATGATAATAGCCGGTTCGTTGACAATCGCACGGGCGATAGCGACGCGTTGCTGCTGTCCGCCGGAGAGTTCCATCGGACGGTGATTGAGCCGGTCGCCCAATCCGACCGCTTCAAGGGCAGCTTTGGCCCGTGCGCGTCGTCCGCCGTCAACCAGACCCGCATAACGCAATGGCAATTCAACATTCGAGAGGGCAGACTGCCGTGAAAGCAGGTTGAACGATTGAAAGACGAATCCCACTTTGTGATTGCGAATATTGGCAAGTTGGTCATCATTGAGCTTGGCAACAGCCTGTCCATCCAAAATGTATTCACCGGAGGTCGGGCGATCGAGACAACCCAGGATGTTCATCATCGTGGTTTTTCCCGAACCCGAAGGCCCCATAATGGCGACGACTTCGCCTCGCTTGACCTTCAAGGAAGCACCCCGTAAGGCCTGGACTTCGACCTCCCCCATTTTATAGACTTTGACCACATCTTGCGCTTCAACTACCCAGTCCATTATCCGCCTCCGCCACCGCGGAAGGGACCGCCGCCCTGTGATGGAGGATTTAAGATGACCAGGTCACCTTCCTTCAAATCACCACTGCCAACCACGCTCATCGTATCGGAGGAAGCGCCAAGTTTAATCTGTACCTGCTGGGGCTGACCATTTTTTAGGATGTAAACAACCTGGTTTCCATCCACTAATCGAACTGCACGATTCGGTACCAGAAGCTGGTCTTTAACTTGAAAAGTAATAATATTAACGGCGGCGGTCATCCCCGGCTTGACCTGGGAATCTCCATCCGTTATCTTGGCTGTGACTGTAAAGTTGACCGCGCCAGATGAAGGATCACCAGCCTGCGAGACTTCAACCACCTGTCCGTTATACGATTTGCCGGAAATAGCATCAAAAGTAAGTGAGACCGGTTGGTCAACAGCTATATTGTTGATATCCACTTCCGAAACCTGCACATCAACCAGCAGACCTGATAGATCATCAATGCGGAAGGCAGGCATCCCGACTGAGACTTGATCACCTGGCAGGGGACTCGCCTGTGTCACTGTCCCGTCGACTGGAGCGATGATAAAGGCCATATTCAAAGTCGCCTGCGCCGCTTGAACGCGGGCTTTTGCCGCTTGAACATCTGTTGGATTGGGGCCATCTTTTACGCGATCGTATGCCCGCTGGGCATCATCCAGCTGCGCTTTATTCAAAGCCAGACTTTGATCGGCTTTCGCAATGGTTGCGGCATCTGCGTAGCCTTTGGTATATTTAACTTTGGGGATTTGTTGGCCATTGACATAATCAAATGTAACATTTGCAATAACAATTTTCCCGTTGAGACTCATCCGATAATCATAAGCTTTTTTATATGAGTCCTTTGCAGACTGTAAGGTTACGGCAGCCTGTGCCCGTGCTGTATCAGAATTCAGCATATCATCTAAAGCCTGCTGTGCGCTTGCGAAATCGACTTCCGCTGATAATACACTTTGAGGGAGGGATGCCTGACCCAGTTTGGCGAGTACGTCGCCTTTATGAACTTTATCCCCAACTTTCGCATTCACCACTTCCACCGTTCCGGTTGTCTGCCAATTCAGCGCCGCGCTTTGCACTGCACGCACGCTGCCCGTCGCTCCAACCATTGCTGTTAGCTCGCCGCGCTGCGCGGGTGTTGTCTGATACAAGCTAGTAGAGTTTGATTTACCTCGTCCGCGGACGACCAAAAAAACAATTACCAAAACCACGACACCTACACCGATGATGATCCTATTCCTCTTGCTAATTCTTGAAAAAAAAGCTTTCATTTCCAGGCTTCCTCCAGCGATGGGGTGAGAGTCCATGGTTCATTGGAACCAAAATGAGTGGTAATCACTAATCCTAATCCGAGACTAAGGTAGAGAATCACAAAAAAACCGCCTATATAAGGAATACGAACCAAGGGCATTAGAAGTAGCAGCCCGAGAGCCAGGGATAAAGCTGGCGAAGGTCCTTGCCATCCGGTCCTAATCAATAAGCTGCGTCCACGAACATAGGACAGGGAAAGGAACCACCAGAAGGATAGAAAAAAGGTGACGACGGCCGAGATAATGCTGAAAGGAAATGTTGCGCGCGCCAGGACCGCTCCAATGCCGAAGACCAGGATCAGCAAAACAAAACCTATACCTATGAGAGCCAACTGGACAAGCCGCGCCCAACCTAATGTCAATGCCTGGCGCATATTTCTTACCCGGACCTGAAAAAGATAAAAATTCGCAAGGCCTGCTAAAAATAAAGTGATCAAGAGTCCAAGGGATGAAACCCAGGCAGGCAGACGAGGTAACGGCCCTTCCAAACTGATTGGGTTCGGGGGCTGAAAATCAAAACGTACTGTTCCCTGCCCATATCCCGGACGCAAATTCAATACGAATAATACAACCCATAGGGCCAAGGCAATCACCACAAGCCCAATAATGGTCAAACGCAAGCATATCATTTTAATTCCTTTTGCATGGCTTCTATAATATTCCAGAAAGTGTACGACGAGTATATAAATATTATGTTAACTCAGAAATGAAGGGGCACAAAATTTCATTTCTGATAATTCGGATATGGTTGCGGTGAGTTTTGAACCGCCTGCCGTCTAGTACGAAGTACATCGCAAGGCACAGCAATAAAGCGCCGATCCAAATGGATACACCCAAGGATGAGCCTGCCAGGATTTGAAGCGAGAACATCTCTTTCCATAAATGATACAGCAATTGAATTGAATTGACCCGAGGCTCAGATAATCTACACTATCAATTAACCAGAATGTTCACGCTGAATACAACTCATTGGTTGAAAGCCAGGCGGCAGCTTGGGATATGTGTGACATGCCCCTCAGTGTCAAAACATACGCTGACACCCACCGTAAAACCTGTCTGTTGCGATGGCGACGGTGATGAGATGTTCGAATGGAATTAGCCAGCTCGGGTGAAGGAGCATGCCTGGGAAGTGAATATAGCATCCGGTCCATCTTATCCGTAATAGGCCTCCTCGACCTGCTTGCGCAAAATAAACAAAAAAACTGAAACAAAAAAATCCGCGGAATTGGAACGTTTAATGGATATTTCGTCCGGAAGCTGTGATGGTTAAATAAGAAAAATAACCTAGTGAAGAAATGTACAATAGCATGCAAACATATTTTTTCCTCATACAAAAACCGGGATGATTGTCGTATGTACATGTGACATAAGAGCCTGTATTCACCGAGTGGCTTTGAGTATGATGATTCTAGGCGCTTTTCACGCCAAGTCTGGAGCACTTATGCAAGCTGTTCCTAGTGAATTCCTTGCCATCGACCGGAAAGAACGCGCAAATAAACCGTTTTACGATCTGGATTTGCGTCCATCCAGGCTTCGCACAGGCGATTTTGAAGATGTTGTAATTGAATTTAATCCGGAACGAGCAATGGTTCAGGCCTCACGTTGTGTCCACTGCCCGGACCCGGCTCCATGCATGCTTGCCTGTCCAGCGCACAATGACATCCCATCCGCCATGTGGCTGATCGAACAAGGCAAATTCCTAGAAGCCGCACAAATTTATCATCTGACCAGCTCCCTGCCCGAGATCTGTGGGCGCGTTTGCCCGCATGAGCAGTTGTGCCAGGGATCCTGTGTTCTCAACAAAACTCATGAGCCGGTGTTGACCGGCGAACTCGAAGCTTTCGCCGAGGATTATGAACGCCGAAACACCGGTTATTCAATCCCACGTGGTGAGCCAAGCGGGAAAAAAGTTGCAATTATCGGTTCAGGTCCGGCAGGTGTGTCATGCACCGATATCCTCGTCCAAAAAGGACACGACGTCACGATCTTCGAATCGAAGCCTGTTCCTGGTGGTCTGCTGGTGTACGGCATCCCAAATTTCAAGTTATCTAAAAAGGTCTGGTTTGAAAAATGGGAAGAGTTCGAACGCGCCGACGTCAAATTTGTCCCAAACGCTTATATCGGTAAAGACAAAACGATCGATGAGCTCTTCAAAGAAGGTTTCGAGGCGGTCTTTATCGGTGTCGGTTCCGAGGTGGATGCCAAAATGGATGATACACCGGGCACAGATCTTCCCGGCGTTTACCAGGCCACCGATTTCTTGATCCGCGGTAACGTAGCCAAGAACCTTCTCCCCAGTGAAATGCAGACGCCTCTTATGATCGGTCGGCGGGTCGTTGTCGTTGGCGGCGGCGATACGGCTTCCGATTGTTTGAGAACAGCATTGCGCATGGGCGCTGCCGAGGTGACCTGCCTATATCGTCGTACTGAGAAGGAAATGCCTGGCGGTAAAAAGGATCGCCAAATGGCCCGTGATGAAGGCGCAAAATACCGCTTCCTCACTCAGCCTGTAAAATTCATCCCGGGTGAAGACGGACACCTGGCTGCGGTCGAATGTATTGAAATGGTGCTCGGCGATCCGGATACCAAAGGCCGGCGCAGACCGGTGCCGGTGCCGGATTCCAACTTCAGTGTCGCTTGCGATACGGCGATCCTCGCTCTGGGTTACTGGCCTGATCCCATCATCGGTAAAACCACGACCGATCTTGAAACACATGATTGGGGCCTGATCAGCGTCACCGATAAAGCTACCGGTGCAACTTCACGCGAAGGCGTATTCTCCGGCGGTGATTGCGTAACCGGACCTGACATTGTTGTGACAGCCATGGTCGCTGGACGCAAAGCCGCACTGGCAATAGATGAATATCTGAATAACAAGATGGTACCAGCCGGCACCTAAAATCGCGTTTCGCGATATAACCAATATAAATAATGTAGAGACGGCTGAGTGAGCCGTCTCTACGCTTATCAGGGGCTAAACAATCATGGTTATAATTCGCGCCATGTTTTATCGCCTGAACCTGGTGTTTGAATGGTTGATACTTTCCATAGTTTGTTTGATCCTTTTGACCTACAGCTCGCCGCGGGCTTTAGATGAAGTCGACCGGGTGCGCGCATACACACGTGACATCGAATTCGATTATGCCTCCTGGATGCTCAACGCTGCCCGGTTAAAAATCCAACAGGGAGCAGTGGGGATGCCGGGTTACCTCGATAGAGAATCAAGTAAGGTTGCGGTGACGGATTACCTGCATATCACCCAACAGATCATTCAATCAGAAGATGCGCTGAACCGAATTTACGCCGATGCAAACATTACTGATAAACAAACGGCTTCTGAGCATATCCGCGGACAATTAAATAAACTTTACCAACAGCAGGAAGCACTCGCGCCCATCGCCGAAGCCGTCTTACAAGCGCAGATCAGCCTGGTGGCGGCAGATTTTGGTCTGACGACATTAGGCCAACCTCTTCCGACCGTTCTCTATCACTCGACACCGGTGCCCAACGCCTTGATCGTTTCACCGCGCAACCATATCGAACAGACAGCGAACATCTCGGTGTCGCCTGATCTCACCGTCGATGAGCAGGCTGCTCTTGAAGATCGCGTTGACAAAGGCTTGGATGTTTCCTCCCTGGTCGTCCCGATCGGCGGGGTGGGTGTATATCCCACCATGATCATGCGCACTACCGACCTCGTCTGGCTCACCAGCACCATCGCCCATGAATGGACCCACAATTATCTTGAGTTCCGTCCGCTGGGGCTACTCTACGACCATACACCCGAGCTGCGGACAATGAACGAAACGACTGCTGACATTTCTGGAAACGAGATTGGCGCTGAAGTTATTAAGCGTTATTATCCAGAATTACTCGGTGCAACTCTCCCCGACTCGAACCTGCTCTTGTTTCCCCAGGTCCATCCCAACCCCGGAGATTTACAGCGCCCGCCTTTTGACTTCCGCGCGGAAATGCATACCACACGCGTAAATGCCGATGCGCTGCTCGCCGAAGGTAAAATCAGTGAAGCCGAAGCTTACATGGAACAACGCCGGCAAATATTTGTAAAGAACGGTTACTACATTCGCAAACTTAATCAGGCTTATTTCGCATTCTATGGAGCATATGCGGATGTCCCGGGCGGCGCAGCCGGAGAAGATCCGGTAGGACCTGCCGTCCGCGCCTTGCGCGCCCGAAGCAAATCGCTGGCTGATTTCATCAACCGCATCGCCTGGATGACTTCGTTCGATCAACTTAAGAAATCAGTGGGAAAATAGAAATAAATCGTTGAAATAAAGGAACATATGCGCGGGAAACCATTATTATTTTTTATCTTCTCATCTTTCATTCTACTGATACTCGGCTCCTGCTCATCGGGGCCAGCATCAACCCCTGCCCCTTCTCAAACCCCGACTCTAATTCCACCCAGCCCGACTTCGGTTATGGGATGTACCGCGATTACGGCGGAACCCACTCCGAACGTGTCATCGGCATTACCCCCTATCACATCCGCTGATTACGTCAGCGGGCAGGATAATGCCTCAGTTACTATGTTATGGTATTGCGATTTTCAGTCACCTCAATGTGAGATTTTTAACAGGGTTCTCGATGAACTTCAAAAGAACCACCCAAACGATTTAAAAGTTGTCCTTCGGCCTTTTCCTGTTCCGATCAGCGTAGTCGCCACACTACCGGTCAGCTTGGTTGCCTCGCTTGACAAGTCACAAATCTCAACTCAAGCCATGCTGGCTGCCGGAGATCAAGGTAAGTTCTGGGAAATGAGGAATGTCTTACATACAAAGTACAGTGATTGGGTAAAGCTATCTGGCAACCAATTCGAAAAGTGGGCAGCTGACCAAGCGGTCAATTTGGGGCTTGACCGAGGAAAATTCATAATTGATATGAAAAGCTCAAAAACAAGTGCACAGGCTCTATCCCTTTATGATTCAGCGACACGATTTGGAATCACCAATATACCAACAGTTTTCATCAATGGGAGCCTGCAGCCGAGAGCTGCGCTTAGTTATGATGGTCTCGAATCAACCATTAGCTTGATTGCCCTCGGCGCCCGTGAATTTAAATCCTGTCCACCTTTTAGTATTGACCCATCCAGGCAATATACCGCGACCATCCATCTAGAGAAGGGTGATATCGTGATCCAGTTATACGCGGATAAAGCGCCGTTGGCGGTTAACTCATTTGTGTTCCTAGCGAAAAATGGATGGTTCAACGCTGTGACCTTTCACCGCGTGATCCCCGGCTTTGTAGCCCAGGCGGGCGATCCCAGCGGGACAGGGCAGGGCGGACCGGGTTATTTTTTTAAGAACGAGATCAGCGCCGATCTGAAATATAACAAACCAGGTGTGGTCGGAATGGCGAATTCGGGCACGGATACGAATGGCAGCCAATTCTTTATTACCTACGCGCCCGCGCCAACCCTGGATGGAGCCTACACTATTTTCGGTCAGGTACTCCAGGGCATGGACGTGGTCGAAAGCTTGACGCCGCGCGATCCTTCAACAGCCTCTAACTTACCCCCCGG
Source organism: Anaerolineae bacterium (assembly GCA_041498515.1). Classification (GTDB taxonomy): domain Bacteria; phylum Chloroflexota; class Anaerolineae; order Anaerolineales; family Villigracilaceae; genus Fen-1038. The sequence goes on along the minus strand of JBGQIO010000001.1, from coordinate 39,680 downwards.
GGATAAAATCATCAGCGTGACCATAGAGGAAAAATAATGGCAGACCGCGGACATGATTGGCGTTCGATCCTTCTCGGCGTTGCAAGCCTCGCTGGCGCCTTGTCCGGTTTCGCCGTTGCGGTGTTGATGATCCTTTATGCAGTGTTTTTACCAGTTCACACCGACCTAAACCAAAATGGACCAACCACTTTACAGGCCATCATTGTTGCCAGCGGAATCATGCTTACGGGTGCAATATTTTTACCTGCTGCTTATTACAGTTTTCAACGTTTGCGAGGGGTAGATATTCCTGAAGCAGCGCCAAAAATACTAAAGCCCTGGCAGGGCACCTTGCTCGTATTGTTGTGGGCCGGTGCAGCCGTACTGGCGCAGCTACTGGAAGATAATGATATTTTTAAATGGTTCACACCACCTTTATATTTGTTGGCTATCGGCACGCCGGTCTATTTCCTGATCAGATTAGCTGCGGGCGGTTTGAACGCCGGTTCGCGTCAGCGCTTCTGGGGCATCCCGGTTGCCAGCATAGCCCTGGGTATGACCTTATCCATTATCGCCGAAGCAACGCTTGTGATTATTGGATTGGCAGGCGGGGCTGTATATCTTTTTCTCCACCCGGAGCAGTTATCTGTCTTTAAGCACATTACCGATCAATTTACAAATGCTTCGAGAATCGAGTCCGCATTGCATATTGTTGAGCCCCTGCTCAACAATCCTCTCATCATCGTGCTTGCCCTGTTCTTTTTCTCCGGGTTTATACCGGTCATCGAGGAGACAGCCAAATCGATCGCACCATGGACAGTCTTCGATCATCTGGAGTCGCCTGCACAAGGGTTTGTGATCGGTACGTTGAGCGGCGCAGGCTTTGGCCTGGTGGAAAGTTTGCTGGCCTCCACAACTCCCGATTCTAGTTGGGCAGCTACCTTGATGATCCGCGGTGGCAGCACCATGATGCATATGTTGACGGCCAGCCTCACCGGCTGGGGCATTGCCTCCTTCAGAACCAATAAAAGCACTCGCCGGGTGATCGGGTCGTATGCGCTGGCGATGTTTTTACATAGTTTATGGAACGCAGCAGTCATGATGATCTTGTTTGGAGGCTTACGAATGTCATCCAATGTTGGTCTCCCGGATCCAATTGGAGAAGTATTTGTATTCTTCGGGATTTCAGTGCTGGTCATTTTGTGCCTCGCGATCCCACTAACTTTGGCATTCATAAACCGGCGGTTACGAACTCCTCTCGCTTTGACCTCCGCGATAACCTCTGAGAAGAGTTTGGCAGAGGTTGACCAAAAGCCGGGTGGGGGTATGGAGGGGGTACAATAATTTCATGTCATTTACCATAACTTCATCCAACGCAGGCGATGGAGACATCGCCGAACTGGTCGGTTTGCGGCACAAGCATTTCATTCTTACTCTTAAAGCCGGCGCAAAATTCGAAACACATCGCGGCATATTATTGCACGACGACCTGATCGGCAAACCGTGGGGTACACAGGTCTTCAGTCACATGGGTTCCCCTTTCTTCTTGCTTCAGCCGTCGCTGGCAGATCTATTAACCGACCTGCCTCGGTCTACCCAAATCCTTTATCCTAAAGACATTGGTTTCATCTTGATAACAATGGGCATAGGACCTGGGAAAAAAGTGATAGAGGCGGGGACGGGGTCGGGTTCAATGACGATCGCCCTGGCTTACGCGGTCAGCGCGGAGGGCCGCGTCTTTTCCTATGAGGTTAGGCCGGATATGCAGAATCTGGCGAAGAAGAATCTTGAACGAGTAGGGTTGGCTTCGCGCGTGGACTTCAAACTACGCGACCTTCAGGAGGGCTGCGACGAAACTGATGGCGATGCCTTTTTCCTCGATCTGCCGAATCCGTTTGATTACATCCCTCAGGTGCGTACTGCGCTGAAACCAGGCGGGTTTGTTTGCAGTTTGCTGCCCACGGTCAATCAGGTGGAGCAATTGCTGGTCGCCTTGCGACGTGAGCGGTTTGCCTTTATCGAAGTCTGTGAGATCCTGGTGCGCTATTACAAAGCCGAACCGACCCGCCTGCGCCCCACTGACCGTATGGTAGCCCATACAGGTTATTTGGTTTTTGGACGAAGGATCGAGCCAAGCGAAGATCCGCGCGGAAAAGAATTATCGGAAGAGCTGGGTGCAAGCTATATTAATGAATAAATATTTCAGGGTTTCTTATTTTAGCGAAATAATACAACTCCAAGGAGGTAAAGCTTATGCGTAACGGTTTCGGTCGTCCCTTCCGCCGACCATTCGCCGGTAATATCCCGCCCCTGCTCCAACGCGCCAACCAATTGATGGCCACCGGTAATTACGTAGAGGCGACCAGTGCCTTTGAACAATTAGCCCGCGCCGCTGAAGCCCGCGGCGGACCGCGCGCGCCATTCTTCTATATCCAGGCTGGACGTGCCCGTGTCATGGCTGGACAGACTGCCGGTGGCGTGGAATACATTCAACGCGGACTGGGCCTTTTCGCAAAACGCGGCCAGAACGGGAAGGTTTTCAATTTGGGGAACCGGGTCGCGGGTGAATTAAATTTGCGCGGACTGAGCAATGAAGCTCAACAAATTACTGCTTATATTAAGAGCCTGTTGCCTAATTTTGATGCCAACCTGGGAGCACCTTCGCAATCCAAGAGACCCCCCCTGCCAACTCATTGTCCCGGCTGTGGAGCGCCGGTCCGCCCCGATGAAGTTGAATGGCTGGACGATGTTACCGCCGAGTGTGCCTTCTGTGGAAGCCCGGTGCGCGGGGAGAATTAACCGCCAGGAATGCGATTCTTGTTTCATCTGCCGTTCGGTAATTATTAGGCCTAGATAGCTGGTGTGCCTTCTTTGTTAAATGAATCTCACTGAAGAATATATCTCAAACCGACTACGCGCAGCAATCGAGGCTGCCGGACCTTCAACAGACGGATATGCTGAGATCGACCTGACCAATGAAACGCGTCTAAAATGCGCGGCGGTGCTCGTTCCGCTTATATGGAATGAAGACGAATGGCACTTGCTATTTACACGCCGCACAGAGCGTGTCGAAAGCCATAAAGGGCAAGTCTCCTTCCCCGGTGGCGGCTGTGACGAAGGCGAGAACACACCGGAGGAAACCGCTTTGCGGGAGGTCGAAGAAGAACTCGGTATAGATGCGCGTAAGGTGCGGGTTCTCGGCAGGTTAACCAACATGATCACGATCTCAAGCTTCCGCGTTACTCCGGTAGTTGGGGTTATACAATGGCCGGCTGTCCTACGTGTGGGTCAGGATGAGGTGGAGCGCGTTTTCACGATACCGCTCACCTGGCTGGCAGACTCTCGGAACCGCTGGGAGTTTACCATGCCAGGTAGAAATCGATTTCTAATCGCATATCATCCTTATGACGGCGAATTACTCTGGGGCGCAACCGCAAGGATGACGGTTGATTTTCTTAAAGTATTGGATTTGTAATTTGATCTCGGATAGATCACTAAGATCACCGGTCTGGCACTTACTTGAAATTCCATAAGGTTAATGTTAAACGCGAACCCGGTATGAGTTCGCAATGCCAAACCCGTTTTCGTTTTACATGAGGTTGAGTCGCCAATGGAAAACAAAAAACTCCCCTTCAGGTTCCATCTGACGGGGAGTTTGATTGAACAAAGATGTTTATTTCTTCTTCTCGGTTTCTTCCTCAGCCTCTTCCTTCTTACCGCGTTCCACGGAGAGCTCAGGCTCTGCAGCTTCGGCTTCGGGCACGACAACGCCTTCAACGGCGGCAACAGGAGCTTCGACCTCTATCTTGGCGTAGGTCGCATTGACGACCATATCGTCCTCATTATCCAAAATGCGGACTTTTTCGCCCAATGAGATGTCACGGACATGGATGCTGTCACCCACTTTCACGAGAGGCGAAATATCCACATTAACATGGTCCGGTAGATCGGCGGGTAGACATTCCACCGAAAGTGTGTGCAAACCTGTGACGAGTACAGCATCGCTATCCTTGACCGCCAGCGAGAGACCTGTCAATTCAATACGTACTTCAGCCTTGATCCTTTCGGTCAGCGATACGGCCAGGAAATCCACATGGATCAGGTTACCCTTAAGGTAATTGCGCTGGCGTTCACGCACGAGAGCCGGATATTCCTTGCCCTCCACGTCAATGGTGACAAGGCTGGACGAGCCGACTTTGCTCAAGATCGAGTTCGCGCTACGGGCATCGAAGGCGATATTAACCGGCTCGGTGTGGCGTCCATAGATGACTCCCGGCAGTATACCTGCACGGCGCAGGGCACCCACCTGCTTACCACGCACTTCACGTTTGGATGCTTTGAGTACAACTTTCTCCATCTTATCTCCTCGAGCGCCTCTCACCCCGATCAAACTACAATTGACTGATGCGGGTTACCTTCGCTCTTTAGAATATGTTTGCAATAACGGACGAATCCGTCACTGGTATTCAATAAATTTAATCACAGAAGAAATGCACCTCCTTGCTCAGGAGGCGCAAGTCGAACGGCTTGAATTTTAGCCGGACGGCAACCTTTCGTCAAGGCAGGATAAATTCCAGGATATTTGACTCGAAGGGCGGATAAACAATTCCATTTTCCGTCACAATGGCTGAGATCAAACGGTTGGGCGTCACATCGAAAGCCGGATTGCGAGCTCTAGCTCCTTGGGGTACAACCCGTTCCCCGTGAAACTGAATGTCCAGCACCTCGTTCGGATCGCGTTCTTCAATGGGAATTAAACTTCCATCCTTCAATGCAAGGTCTATCGTTGAAGTGGGCACAACCGCGTAAACTGGAATCCGGTTGTCATACGCTGCAAGCGATAACATATATGTGCCGATCTTGTTAGCTACGTCGCCATTGGCAGCCACACGATCCGCGCCGAAAAAGACCTTTTGAGCTTTACCAGCACTGAGAAAGTAACCTGCCATGTTATCACTGATGATCTCATATGATATGCCATATTGTGCCAATTCCCAGGCTGTCAGCCGAGCACCCTGCAAACGCGGACGAGTCTCGTCCACCAGAACGTGCACGTGCTTGCCCTGTTCATGTGCCATCCGGATCACGCCGAGGGCGGTACCCCAATCCACGGTGGCCAACGCGCCGGTATTGCAATGATGAATAACGGTATCGCCATCATCGATAAGGGCCGCTCCATGCTGTGCCATTCGCTTGTTGATTTCCACATCTTCGTCAGCGATCTTTTGCGCCTCTTCCAAAACAGCCTGACGAAGCGCATCCAGATCCAATTTCTTTTCTTCGATCCTCCCCACTAATCGATTGACCGCCCAAGCCAGGTTGACCGCGGTCGGACGTGCAGCTTTAAGAATATCGGCGGCGGCATGCAGATCCGCAATCAGTTCACCAGTTGTGGCAGAGGCGGATTCGCGCGCTGCAAGAGCAAGTCCAAACGCGCCAGCCGCCCCGATCGCTGGCGCGCCGCGAATGACCATATCCTTAATTGCCTGCGCAACTTCCTTATGCCTTTGATAAGCGACGATCTCCAGCGCATCCGGCAAGCGTCGCTGGTCGATCATCTTGAGTTCATTATGTTCCCAGAAAATGGTCCGCATGGCAGCTCTCATATCTCATAATGGAGGATAGCATAATACACACTTCAAATTGTAAAGTTAAGCAGGGTTACACGTCAATGTCATTATCCCAAATACCATAACGGTATAATAACCGGAACCTCGCCAAACCGGGAGTTTATGAAAAAATATCTTTATTTCACCGTCTTTGTGTCCGGGATGACCACGCTGGCCGCGGAGCTTTCGGCGTCCCGCTTGATCGGTAATGTTTTTGGGACAAGCAACCTCGTATGGGCCAGTATCATCGGACTTATTCTCATTTATCTTACCCTGGGTTATTTCCTTGGCGGTCGTTGGGCCGACCGCTGGCCCGAGCCAGCTTCGATGTATCGAGTCCTGGCATGGGGCGCATTCTCGTTGGGTGTTGTACCTTACCTTGCCAACCCCGTATTGCGTTTTGCCGCCAGATCTTTCGAAGGGTTGGATGTGGCTGTGCTGCTCGGCTCGTTTGCAGCAGTGCTGATCTTGTTCAGTGTACCGGTTACTCTTCTGGGAACAATCTCGCCTTTTGCAATCCGCCTCAGCGTGGAGGATACCAAAACGGCTGGAGTGACCGCCGGTACGATTTACGGCATCTCAACCTTGGGTTCATTCATTGGAACATTCCTGCCGGTGCTTGTCACCATCCCTACCATTGGAACTCGCAATACGTTCTTAGTTTTCAGCCTTTTGCTTCTTTTTGTGGCGCTGGTCGGGCTGGGAAGATATGGCAGCCGGAAGCTCATGCTCCAGAATTTGTGGATGCCGGTGGTGCTGATCATCCTCGCCGCGCTTTTAGCCGGACAATCCTTAAAGAACAGTACTGGTCAGATATATGAAACCGAGTCGGCTTATAACTACATTCAGGTGCAGCAGGTACACGGTTATACGATGCTTAGGCTTAATGACGGAGAAGGGATACACTCCGTGTACAATCCCAATACTCTGAACTACGGGGGTCCATGGGAACTATTCCTCGTCGGGCCCTATTTTTATTCAAACACACAGCCCTCAGACGTACACCGCATCGCCATTATCGGGTTGGCAGCCGGTACAACTGCGCGGCAGGCGACAGCCATTTATGGCCCAATACCGATTGACGGCTATGAACTTGACCCGAAAATAATAGATGTAGGGAAAAAATACTTCGACGAAAATCTTCCCAACCTGAATATCCATATCGGCGATGGACGCTGGAATCTCGAACAGAGCCCATATAAATATGACATTATCGCCGTGGACGCTTACCGTCCACCATACATCCCTCCGCATATGACCACGCAGGAGTTTTATCAAATCTGCTACGATCATTTGTCAGATCAAGGTGTGATCACCATCAACGTCGGTAGTGTGCCCGGCGACCGTCGCTTGATCAATGGGCTGGCAACCACGATGGCCACCCTCTTCCCAACCATTCACATCATGGACATCCCCGGGACGTTGAACACCATGATCTTTGCAACCAAACAACCGACCACCACTGCAAATTTCGCCACGAACCTTTCGCTTTTTTCCCATCGCAGCGATATTCATCCTTTATTGCTCACAGCGATGCAAACGACCTTTGCGAATATGAAACCCGGTTACGAAACTTCACAAGTCTTTACCGACGACCTGGCCCCGATCGAATGGATCGTCAACGATATGGTCGTGCGTTTTGCTTTAAGCGGACAGTTGGAAGGATTAAAACAGTGACCTTACCGAAGATCATAAACACAGCCCAAGGCTGCGGATTTGCGAAGACTCATAAAATCGTGGTGATTAAGGCGGAGCCTTTCGGTCGATGATGGCATCTTTGCAATAGAAAATTCGATGATGAACAAACTTTATCTCTTTCTCCCGTGGCTCCTCGCCCTCTTTATTCCTCTTGCCTTAATTGGACTTGGTGTGCGGATCCTGCTCACGCCCTTGTTCCCAAATATCGAGTACCGGTTGCCGGACTTTCCAGCCGATGATTATGGTTTCACATTGCAGGATCGTTTGCACTGGGGACCATACGGAATAAACTATCTGCTCAATAACGCGGATATCTCCTATCTAGGTGATCTCAAATTCGCCGACGGTAGATCGCTCTTCAACGATCGCGAGCTCAGCCATATGCACGATGTCAAAGTTGTTACTCAGGATTTCCTGCTTGTTTGGTACCTGGACCTGGCGATCCTGATCCTGCTTGGGTTGTTGGCAGGGCGCGGCAAGTGGCTGCCAGCTTATATACGAGGCTTGAAGCGTGGCGGCTGGCTCACACTAGGTTTGGCTGGAACGGCGGGAGTGATCGCAACGCTGGGTACGAGCGGATCTGGGGATCTGTTCTGGCAGTTCTTCAGTGATTTTCACGGTCTATTCTTTAAAGGAGACACCTGGCTCTTCGCTTATTCCGATACCTTAATCCGGTTATATCCGTTGAAATTCTGGGAAGACGCCGTGCTGTATATTGGCCTGATCGCCGCGCTGGGCGCGCTTGGATTGGCATTCGGATTGAGGGTAACATTTAAGAAGGCTGCTTGACGATCCCATCCCACTGACTTCTATCTTAATTCATAGTAATCAATGCTTATAAATACGACCAGACAGGGTCAACCTTTGCCGCCTACATTGATTCGATAAATGTCCAACAGATCTAATGATGATTTTATCCATGTCTTTCCTTCTCGAAGCATCGAGAAGATGGTCTGAATTCGTCAAAAACAAAGACCGAAGTGTCAATTGCATGATGTATAATACTTTTAATAGGACAAACGATGCCCGATACCCTCACACTTGATAATCGTATTGCGCTCGTTACCGGAGCAGGGCGCGGCATTGGACGAGCCATTGCATTCGAGTTTGCCCGACGCGGGGCGGCTGTGGTCGTGAACTATAACAAATCCGCCGAGGCCGCCGAAGAATTGTCAAAGGATATTCAAACGACCGGTGGAAAAGCCGCTATTTTCCAGGCGGATGTCTCCAACTATTCGCAGGCTCAAAATCTCGTCAAATTTGCAGTGGAAACGTTCGGTGACCTGCACATTCTCGTCAATAACGCCGGTATCACGCGTGATACGTTGATCATGATGATGTCGGAAGAAGATTGGGACTCGGTGATAACGACCAATCTCAAGAGCACGTTCAATTGTTCGAAAGCAGCCGTCAAACATATGATGCGTAAGCGCTACGGACGCATCCTCAACATCGCTTCGGTAGCCGGACAAATGGGCAACCCCGGACAGACTAATTATTCCTCCTCAAAAGCCGGGCAGATCGGATTCACCAAATCGCTGGCGCGTGAGGTAGCCTCCCGGAATATCACGGTGAACGCAATTGCCCCCGGTTTTGTAGATACTAAAATTCTGGATGCAATGTCCCCCGAAACGCTGGAGGCCGCCCTAAAAATGGTGCCGATGGGACGCAAAGGCAAGCCAGAAGAGATCGCTTACGCAGCCGCCTTCCTCGCCTCTGACCAGGCCGGTTTCATCACCGGGCAGGTCCTCGGTGTGGATGGCGGCATGGCGATGATGTAGTTATTAATCCTTGTAAACGTTTGAAACCAAGGAGATAGGATGTCAGATCATAATCGCCCTCCGGGCAAAACCACGGTCTCGCCGGAAGTACTCACCAGCATTGCGCGCATGGCCGTTTTGAGCGTGCCAGGCGTAAGCAGCATGGCCCCGGTTCCAGGTGGTGTGGATCGCATCTTTCGCCGAGGTATAGATGACGGTATTCGGATCACCGTCCATGAGAACACAGTCCTGGTTGACATTTATTTGATCGTCAAGGACGATATTAACATACGCGAAGTTGGTCGAAACGTGCAGCTACAAGTAACCCGCGCCATTCAGGAAATGGTTGCCATGGATGTTGCAAAGGTTGATATTCACATTGAAAATATTGCCTACGAGGGAACCGAGGCCTGAGATTCCATGAAGCCCCGCACCAGGGCGCGCAGCCTGGCCCTGCAGGCACTTTACGAAATTGATATAACTAACCATCCTCCAGCCGACGTGCTCCAACATCGGCTGCAGGATTCCCCGCTTTCGGATGACCTGGCGGAGTTTGCTCGCCAGATCACGTTTGGCGTTTTACCTCTCACCCACGAACTCGATCAAATCATTGCCAAGTATGCACCCGAATGGCCGCTCCATCAAATCGCAGCCATTGACCGCAATATATTACGCGTGGCCTGTTGGGAACTGGCGGTGCAGGGCGAGACGCCGGTTAAAGTTGCGATCAATGAAGCGGTCGAGTTGGCAAAGATGTATGGTTCCGATAGCGCGCCGCGTTTCGTCAACGGCGTCCTGGGCAGCCTGGCTGAACATCAACACGAGATTGAACAGTTGCTCAAGAATGCGATTCTCGCTGTGTCAATAAAATCCGAGTCTCCCGATCCTAAAGGTTAGTGTATGGAATTCCTGGGTATTGGTCCTTCTGAACTCCTCTTTATCATTATTATCGCCCTGATCGTTCTGGGGCCGAAAGACATGCAAAAAGCGGGGAGGACTATCGGTAAATGGATGAGGAAGGTCATCACTTCTGACGGTTGGAAACTATTCCAACAGACTTCGCGTGAGATCCAAACGCTACCCAACCGTTTGATGCGCGAAGCCGCGCTGGATGAATTGAAGGAATTGCAAAAAGACCTAAAGCAGCCGCTAAGCGTAAACAGCCGCCCTTCAGAAGACGCTTCTCCCGGGACCTCCCAGCCGGCCCAACCTAACATGCCCAATTTAGACTCAACCTCTGAACCCGAGAATACGATCCTTCCTTCGCCACCTGCTTCACCCCCTCCTTCTTCTCCGACCGAAGATGAGGTGAAGAATGCGTAGATTCCTGCGCAAAGTTTGGCGGGTGATCACATTTCCGTTCCGTGCAGTGTGGTGGATTATTACTCTTCCATTTCGCACCTTCGCCACAATGAAAAGCTTCATGCTGACCGAGCCTGAGGAACACCCTCTTAGCGATGTATTCGTGGACCTCACTCAGAATGAACAAGCCCGGCAATTATTTTGGGATCAAATCGAAGCCCTACGCAGTCATCTGTTGCGTGCGCTGCTCGGGATCATCGTGGGGGTGGGCATCTCGTTCACCTTCACCGAACAAATTGTCCAATTCCTCGCGATCCCGGTCGGCGGTCTGCAAGCGCTCAAAGCTATCGAAGTGACGGAATCGATCGGTGTGTTCATGAATGTCGCGTTGCTATCCGGCCTGGCTATATCTCTTCCCTATGTTGCTTTTGAATTCTGGTTGTTTGCCGCGCCCGGCTTAAAACCGCGTGAGCGAATGTTTGGTCTGGTCGGCATTCCGCTAGCGGCCGTATTTTTTATCGGCGGGATTGCATTCACTTATTACATGTTACTTCCCAGCGCCCTGCCTTTCCTGCTAAACTTCCTGGGGATCAAAGCGCAACTGCGACCCTCGTCATATTTTTCTTTCATCACTGGATTGATGTTCTGGATTGGCGTGGCGTTTGAATTCCCACTGGTTATTTATGTGCTGACAGCCATCGGCATTGTCAAACCGAATGTCCTGGCGAAGCAATGGCGCATCGCGGTGGTTATTATCTCCATTGTTGCAGCAGCTATAACCCCGACCGTGGACCCGGTCAATATGGGTTTGGTCATGCTGCCCATGATCGGGTTATATTTCATTAGTATCGGTCTGAGTTATATGGCCTATGGCGGACGAAGAATACCAACTAAGAAAAAAACCGTTGAGGAGGGATCCCAGTGAAATCCAAAACCAAGAGCGCCGTTTCTGCAGCCCTTTGCCTCGTAGTTGTTAGCAGCCTGGCATGCACATTTTCATTATTTCAAATCCCAACCATCCCGGCTATTTCCACTCAATTACCTGTCCCGGTAATTCCCACTGCAACGCTGCTGCCAAAAGCCCAGACCATCTTTAACGTCACTTTGCCCGCACAATTGCTCGCCGGTGAAAGCCTGGCCTTGAGCGTGGTGGACGAAGTCACCGGCCTGTCGCTTGACCCGGTGCTGTATCCAATGCAATCCGTCGATGGATATACCTATACTGCCACCCTGGCTCTTCCATACAATGCGGTCATTAAGTATCACTATGTAAGGCTCAGCAGCACCCAAGCTCCCGAAGATACGGCACTGGGTGAAACGATCCGCTATCGTCTGTATTATGTCGCGGGCCAGGCTGAGGTAAGAGATATCCTGGCTGGTTGGAGCGATAGGACCTATTCGCGACAAACAGGCAGCATCCAGGGTCGCATCCTCAACGTGGATACCGGTGCGCCCATCCCGAATATATTGGTTACCGCAGGAGGCGAGCGGTCGTTCACAGATTCTGCGGGTCGTTTCGATCTTGAAGGACTTCCGACGGGTACTCATAATCTGGTGGCATATGCTCTGGATGGAACTTATCAAACCTTCCAGCAAGGCGCGACCGTCGCCCAGGGACTCAATACCGAGGTTGAAATAAAGATCAAAGCGGCTCCGTTAATACACGTGACCTTTTACGCCACCGCCCCGAAAGATATACAGGGTGTACCGATCCGCATTGCCGGTAACCTGCTCGAGCTCGGTAACACCTTCGCTAACCTCAAAGGCGGGCTCAGCACGATCGCAGACCGCATGCCCGTCATGGCGCTGCAGCCCGATGGACGTTACAGCTTGACCATCAATTTGCCGGTAGGTGCCTATGTGCAATACAAATACACGCTCGGCGATGGGTTCTGGAATGCCGAACATAAAACCACCGGCGAATTTCAAATGCGCGAGATGATCGTCCCCGCTCAGGATCTCGTCGTCCAGGATCAAGTGCAAACCTGGCAATCCGGGACGTCTTCATCCATCTTATTTGAAGTGACAGTCCCCTCAAGCACGCCTCCCGGTGATCTTATCTATATCCAGTACAACCCTTATGGTTGGACCGAACCTATCCCAATGTGGCCGTTGGGTAATAATAAATGGGCTTATAAATTATACGGACCGCTCAACACATTGGGCACCCTCCGTTATCGCTATTGCCGTAATGGACAGTGCGGCAGCGCTGACGATAATTCCACCGCCAGCGACTCATCCAAGGGGCGTGAAGTAACCACCAGCCTGACCGGACAGGATATTCAGGACACGGTGACCGATTGGGCTTGGTTGACCAACACCGAACCGAATACGTTGGTTGGCTCGGCCATCACGTCGAGGGGAGCCGGATTTGTTAGCGGTGTTGAATTCCAGTCAAGTTATCAACCCAATTGGTCTTATTTCATCCCCCAAGCCGTGCAGAATGTACAGGCGCTGGGTGCGAACTGGGTTTTCTTCACGCCCAGTTGGACATTTAACCGTGCATCGCCCTTGGAGTTTGGACTGGCGCCTGAAGAGGACCCGTTCTGGCTCGATTCGGCCATTATGGTCAGCCAGGCGCGTGCCATGAATTTGAACGTAGGTATTTTCGCCATCCCACATTTTGCGAACACCAAATCAGCTGATTTCTGGAAAAGCGCGCCGCGCGACGCAGCCTGGTGGCAGACCTGGTTCGATCACTATCGCGCTTTCGCCGTCAATTACGCCGACCTCGCTGCTCAGACCGGATCGCAGGCTGTAATCCTAGGTGGAGACTGGCTCGGCCCGGCATTACCCAATGGGACCTTAGCAGATGGCTCGCCCTCGGGTGTGCCTGCAGATGCAGACGCGCGCTGGAACGCAATCGTGAGCGAAGTACGTCAGCACTTTACCGGTAAAGTGTTATGGGCTTTGCCTTACACGCCCGGCAATTTCCAAACCTCATTGAACTTTCTTCAAGCCACTGACGGAATTTACCTGTTATGGAACGCACCCCTGACAGCGATGCCCGGCGAATCTAAAACAGATATGGCAAATCAGGCCGGAAAAATATTAGACAATGAAATCTCCCCCCTGGCTTCCATTTTGAATAAGCCCATCCTGCTGGCGCTTGCTTATCCCTCCGCAAGCGGCGGAATCAATGGTTGCCTGAATGATGGACAAGGCGGCTGTTTGGATTGGACCGCTCTCAACCAACCCAATAACCCCGGTTCGGTCTCTCTAAACTTGCAGGGACAATCTGATCTCTATGAGGCAATTTTAACCCTCATTAATACGCGCACATGGGTGGGTGGTGTCATAAGCCGCGGATACTATCCGCCTGCCCTGCTGCAGGATAAATCTGCTTCCGTTCACGGCAAGCCTGCTGCTGATCTTTTGTGGTATTGGTTCCCGAGGTTGACGGGCGTGGTGAAATAAAAACCTGGAGACCCCGAACTTGAACTAAAAGGTAAGAGTCAGCCGGTGGGTGTTTATATTCCGAAGCAATACTCTTAATATCACTTATAATTCATTAGCCGAAAGGTATCATATCTTTCAAAGGAGTGGATTATGTCAAAAAGAACGATAGGTATGGCGTTCATTGTGCTCGGTGTGATCTTATTGATCGTTTCATTGGCAGCCGATTCATTGGGGATTGGCGGTGCACCGGGCATTGGCTGGAAACAATTATCCGGGGCGGGTCTCGGCGTGATCGTAGCCATTGCCGGAGTCTGGTTGGTACAAGGGGAAAAGAGTAAATAGAAATAATTATTTTAACAATCACATAATAATAAGTTTAATATTAACCGACACCTTGATAGTATATAGCCACAGTATCTATGGTTTCCTAAATTGCAGGAACGACTGATGTTTTGAAACAAAAGTCATTGCGTGGCTTCTGAAACCTTCGCAAGGTTCGGATGGTGTCAAATCAATATTGTCAACCTCCATTGCGATCTGGCGTATACGCATCCAGAGAGATGCGGTATCCATGACGGGTTAAGATCCTCGAACCCAACCACCAACTTTATCATGCCGAGGCGCCGGAATATCGCCGTAGACCGATCTGCCAGAAGAGCCGTGAAACCACCAATAAGACGAAGGCTGCTGCCACCGCGCCTAGCACGGTTTCACCGGTGAGGCGTCCGGTGAGGGCTTGAGCGGGTACTGTTGTGGCAAAAGCCACCGGCACGATAAAAGTGAGGGCAAAACGCAGCCAACCTGGATACAAACTGATCGGCCAGCGGCCGGCTTCGTACATGCTTTGGAAGATCACCAGGATATTTTCCACACGGACGAACCAGAACGACAGCGTGGCCAGGATTAACCAAAAACTGTAAATGATGAGGACGCCGATTAACAGCATGAGGCCAAATGAGGTTGCCTGCGCCGCTCCCACTTTACCTCCCAGCCTTATGAGTGCTGTAGTCAACACTGCAAAACCCATCACGATATCGATCAACTTCCAAATATTCACCACCTGGACGCTCATGAGGAACTGGGCATCTTCAGGTTTGACCAGCGTAAAGTCAAGCGTACCATCACGCACCGAGTTAATAAATTGTTCAAGGCTCGGCCTGATCACCAGACCGATCAATCCTCCGGTAATAAAGTAAACGCCAACCAAAGCCAGCATTTCATTGGAGGTCCACCCTGCCAGGACCGTTGTGTAGGAGAAGATCACCGCCAGGCCAGTCAACGCAGTAGCTAACTCCACAAGAGATTGAAAAAGCTGGACATAAAAATTCACCCGGTAAGCAAGTTCACCCATCACACTGAGCCGGAAATATACACCGAACAAGCGCAGGTAGTTCATGCTCCCACCGCCGAGTACATGCGGATACCAGCGCGCCATACGATCCTTACCAAGCCCAAGCTGATGACCAGCCAGAAGGCCTGTGCTGCCAGACCGGTAATCGCTTGAACAGGAGTGAGGCGACCTAGGATCAGCTCCACCGGAAAGCCGATCATCCAGCGGAAGGGCATGATGTCAGCCAGGACCTGAATGGGCCGTGGAAAGAGAGAAAGCGGTGCGATCTGGCCGGAGAGGAATAAGACCAGGACAAAATAGACTTGGTTGAAGGCGCTGACCCGGGTCGTCCAGAAGGCGGACTGTGCCAGGGTCCATTCAATCAGGAACCGGACCAGGAAAGCCAAAAACAAGGCCGGGATAAAGACTAAAACCGACCAGGAAAGAAAGGTTGCCGTGGGTTTAAAGATCAACGCCAACCCGCCCGCAATGAGGACCATGACTGGCAGGCTGATCAATTTGGATGAGACGTTTTCAGCAATATCCGCATGGATCGGATGCACCGGTCTCAACAGCGCGGGCGACAGCAGTCCTTCCCGGATGCGGTATTCATATTCGTACATGATCCAGGTATAGGTAACCTGATTGACGAGCATGAAAACAATAAAGTAAGCCGCGAACTGTCCGGCTGTGTAGTCGCCCACGCTTCCACCGCGGGACAACGAGACCGTAGACCATACAACGAGATAAACAACGGGCTCCAACACCGCGCCGATCATCCAGATGAATAACGAAGCCCTGTATTGCAGCATGGAGGCAAAAGTGGTCTTAAACTGTTGAATGTACAAGACCGCCATGTCTCTCATGAAGACTCCTGAGCGAACACTCGCTCGATAACTTCCTCGATTGGCGGGTCTTCAACCAGCAGGTCGATCACCGGGAGGTCCGCCAGCAATCGTTCGGTGACACGCGCCGTCTCAGCCTTTGGGACCCGCAGAGTGATATGACCGTCCTCGCGGGAGACTACCTCCCCGTAGGAGCGCAGGTCTGCTTGGACATCATCCAACTGCACCACGATGGTCTTATGGGCGGTAAATTTTTGCACGAGGGAAGAAAGCTCGCCATCGAACAAGAGCTTGCCGTTATGGATGACAATAACACGGCGGCAGAGTGCTTCGACATCTGCCATGTAATGGCTTGTGAGTAGGACGGTGGCCCCAAATCGCCGGTTGTATTCCGCAATGAATTTACGGATGCGCCGCTGCATGGTTACATCCAGTCCGATCGTTGGTTCGTCCAGGAAGACCACTTGTGGGCGGTGCAGGAGAGCGGCGGCGATCTCGCATTTCATGCGTTCACCCAGTGATAAGTTACGGACAGGTTTGTGTAGAAGCGGTCCCAGCTCCAGCAGTTCGGTTAACTCGTTGAGCATTAGGCGATAATCCGAGGGTGAAACGCGATAGATGGCTCTGTTAAGTTCAAAAGAATCCAGTGCGGGGATGTCCCACACCAATTCATTGCGCTGCCCCATAACCAATGTGATCTGCCGCAGGAAGGCTTTGTCGCGTTTCCAGGGCACGTAGCCGAGCACAGTTACCTCGCCCGCAGTTGGATGCAGCAGACCCGAGAGCATCTTCAATGTGGTCGTCTTCCCTGCCCCGTTAGGACCCAGGAAACCTACAACCTCACCAGGATCCAGGTGGAAGGAGATACCGTCCACCGCGGGGATCTCCTCCGTATGGCGAACGACCAGGCTCTGGAGGGCAGCCAATACCCCTGATTCCCGCTTGCTGACAACGTAAGTTTTATGCAGGTCGTGGATGTGAATCGACGCTGAGGTCATGGTTGCTTTACTTTCGCTCCTCTTAATCTTTGATTATATGCCCCATTCCTAAGCGTCGCAGTCAGGAAGTATTAAATTTTTCATCACTAAATATTTATCGGTCGTCATAATCTCTTGTACAGCCAGGCAGAAAGTAATGACGATAACAAAGGAGGCGTTCATACGAACGTCTCTTTTTTCACTAAATAAAGATTAATCCCTGGGCAGTATAATCAGCGAAATTTTCTGGTCGGCTACTTTGTTGCCAATAGAGGATCGATGTCGCACCGTAGATTTTTAATTGGTTGGGTCGCAGGATTGGTCGCTATCGGTTTATTGGCCGCCTGGCTCACCTTGCGACCAGCTCTGCTCAATAAGAATCAGGATTTTACGGGGTATCAACAGATCCTGGCCATTTCGAATAAATCCCAGAACGGTAAGCTGCCTGTACAGGTGGGGATATCGATCGAAAAGATCTCTGATTTTTCAATTAAGAACGTTGCCTGGAACGCAGACTTTTATGTCTGGTTCAAATGGCAGCAGCCCACCGATGACCCGGCCTTTAACCCTGGCGAAGCATTTCAGGTCGTTGCTGGAACGGTACAGAACAAACAGAAAATCATAGACATGGTAAATGGAGATGAACATTATGTCCTGTACCGCGTATCTGCCAGTATCAACTATCCATTTAATGTGGCACGCTATCCATTGGATGATCATTTATTGAGCATGTTCATTCAGGATCCTATCCATCCTCAAATTCAATATGTTGCTGATAAAGTAAATTCACGCGTCGATCCCTCCATCCGTATTCCCGGCTATATCATCACGCGCAGCATAATGGGCGCAAAGGATGTTTCTGAGGATACAACTTTCGGTAATCCGTCAGGGCCAAAAGAATTTGCGCAGTTCGGATATGGTATTTTCATATTTCGGCAGGGTTACGGTTTTTATCTAAAATTATTCCAGGCGCTTTTCGCCGCAGTCGGCGTTGCCTTGTTATCTGGATTCTTCAAGGCGCACGAGGAAATTCGGATCGAACTGCTGGTAGGCGGCTTCTTCGCTGCCGTGGCGAATTCCTATATCACTTCGACCTATCTGCCTGATACAGGCACAATGACACTTCTGGATCAAATCAACCTTATCGGACTGGCAACTATTTTTCTCTGCCTAATACAGACCGTCATTTCATCAAGATTTGCCGTCAACGGCGAACAGGAATTTTCTCGCGTATTCGACCGGGCATCATTTCCGACCATTTCTTTCATATATATTGCGCTCAATTTAGCGCTGCCCTTTGCGGCTCAAATCCGATAGTCAACGACCTGATTACCAGGTACTTCGTTTCTTGTTCCATCGGTCAGATAATCTTCAATATTACACACCGGAGCAGACATGAAAAAGGCACGCAATGTCCTGAGTCGTTTACTAATTGGAGTGGTCATCATCGCCCTTCTGCTCACGGCAGGCGGGCTTTTCTATTTCAAGAGTTATCTGCCCAATGCCGTCGCACCCCGATCGTTCCCGCAGATTGACGGTGTGATCCATTTGCAAGGTCTGGATGGCCCGGTGGATGTCTATCGCGACAAGATGGGTATCCCGCATATATACGCTAGTACTTTGCACGATCTGTTCTATGCGCAGGGCTTCGTCCACGCCCAGGATCGCTTCTGGCAGATGGATGCCTGGCGGCATATCGGTTCCGGCACGCTTTCCGAGATGTTTGGCAAAGGTCAGGTGGAAACCGATGCGTTCCTGCGCACGCTTGGCTGGCGCGAAGTGGCGCAAGCTGAATGGGACGGTATGGGGCCAGAGTCGAAGTCCATCCTGCAGGCTTACACTGACGGTGTCAATGCCTATCTCGAAGATCATAATGGTGCGTCACTCAGCCTCGAATATGCCGTTCTTGGATTGCTTAGCCCGGCTTACAAGATCGTGCCGTGGACTCCTGTGAACAGCCTTACTTGGGGCAAGGCGATGGCGTGGGACTTGCGCGGCAATATGGATGAAGAGATCGAACGCGCCGTCTTGCTAAAAACCCTTACAGCCCAGCAGGTTGACCAGCTCTTCCCGCCCTATCCTCCCGATCATCCCCTCATTGTCAACAAGATCGGTAATGGCACAGCCTCTTCTGCTTTGAAAGGTTCAACATCTGAGACACCTATAGTTCCTGACTACGCCCTGGACGCCATCCAACAGAACGTATCCTTACTGGACGGTGCGTTGGGCCGGCAGGGTGACGGAATAGGTTCCAATTCCTGGGCGATATCCGGTGCGCATACCACGACGGGCCTGCCTATCCTGGCCAACGATCCGCACCTCAGCATCCAGATGCCTTCCATTTGGTATCAGGTCGATATGCACTGCCTTCCGAAGAACGATCAATGCCCATATGAAATGGGCGGTTTTTCCTTCGCAGGTGTGCCGGGGGTTATCATCGGTCACAATGAGAACATCGCCTGGGGATTCACCAACACCGGTCCGGATGTGATGGACTTATTCATTGAAAAGGTCAACCCCGAAAACCCCAATCAATACGAAGCTGACGGCAAATGGGTTGACTTCCAGATCCGCACGGAGACCATAAATGTAGTCGGCGATAAACCTGTTAAGATCACCGTGCACTCGACGCGCCACGGGCCGGTCATCTCGGATACGTATGGTCCGTTGAAAGACACGAATACTGATAACGTCCCTGATTTTATTCCTTTCAAAAAACAGTCAGGTGTCTTTTTGCCTGAGCATTATGTGCTCGCGTTAGCCTGGACTGCGCTCAACCCTTCCAGCCCTTTCGAAGCGATCTGGGGTTTTGACAAAGCCCGGAACTGGGATCAATTCCGGGCAGCCGCACGGAACTTCCACGTGCCGGCTCAGAATCTTTTATATGCAGACACACAGGGTAACATTGGTTATCAAATGCCCGGTGATGTGCCCATCCGCAAAAATGGCGATGGGCGCTACCCGGTGCCAGGCTGGACCGGGATATACGATTGGACTGGCTTCATCCCCTTCGACCAACTGCCTTACACTTTTAATCCTGCCGAGGGCTATATCGCAACAGCCAACAACGAAATACCGCCGGCGGGTTATCCTTATCTCATTACGGCTGATTGGGATTATGGCTACCGCGCCAACCGCATTGTGGACTTGATCAAGAACGCCCCGGGCAAGATTGATATCTCATATATTCAAAAGATGCAGGGCGACATGTACGATGCGAACGCTGCAACTTTTGTACCCCTGCTCCTGAAACTGGAAGGTTTATTCAGCGGAGATCAATCCGCCGCGTTCAACCTGCTCAAGACGTGGGACTTCCAGGCGAGACCAGATTCCTCCGCCGCGGCTATTTTTGAATCTTTCTGGCGTCACCTTCTACAAAACACCTTCGACGATGACCTGCCTAAAGATTATTGGCCTGACGGAGGCTCGCGTTGGAACGAAGTGATGCGCAACCTGGTCAAGAATCCAAACGATCCATTCTGGGATGACAAATCCACGAAAATCGTGGTCGAGACCGAGGCCGACATCTTGAAGAAATCACTGGCGGATGCGGTAAAAGAACTCGATGGAATGTTCGGCAGTGATCCCGCTAAATGGAATTGGGGCGATATGCACGCCGCTACTTTCCGGAATCAAACGCTGGGTGAATCCGGCGTCGGCCTGATCGAGGATCTGTTCAACCGCGGTCCTTTCCCGGTTGGCGGCGGCGAGGCGATCATCGATGCAACGGGCTGGTCAGTAGTGGACGGATACGAGACAAACTGGCTGCCATCCATGCGCATGATCGTCGATATGAGCAACCTGACCAACTCGCTCACCGTCCACACC
Source organism: Anaerolineae bacterium (assembly GCA_041498515.1). Taxonomy (GTDB): domain Bacteria; phylum Chloroflexota; class Anaerolineae; order Anaerolineales; family Villigracilaceae; genus Fen-1038. The sequence goes on along the minus strand of JBGQIO010000001.1, from coordinate 18,953 downwards.
ACCGGCGAGTCCGGCCACGCCTATAACCGGCATTACGCTGATATGTCCCGTCTTTGGTCCAATATTCAATATTATCCGATGTTATGGGATCAAGGATCAATTGAGGCACAGTCTGAAGGGCATTTGAGGTTGCTACCCTGAGTGGAACTCGAATGTTACTCATCATCCCGCAGGTTTAATACGGGCCGACCTGTTAATTAAAAATATGCGGGACGATTTGGCCAAAAACCCCGGAGGTTTTGAAAACCTCCGGGGTTTACATTAAGGGAGCACCAGCACTTGACCGACTTGGATCAAATTAGGATTAGCGATGTTATTTGCGGATACCAATTGTGGAACGGTCGTACCAAATTTGATGGCAATTGAATAAAGTGTGTCGCCGCGCTGGACGGTATACGTCTGCTTTGGAGCTGGTGCAGCCCCTGGAGCACCTTCCTGTGGGATGGCGACAGGGGTCGGTACCGTCAATTTGTCGCTGATCTTTATAAGCTGCGGATTGGCTCCTACCAGCTCACGGACCGTAACGCCATATTTATTCGCGATCGTCTCGAATGAATCACCTGCGGCAACGGTGTGTGAACTAGGTGTCTGGTCAGTCACCTGTACACCTGCAAATTTATAAAGATCATCCAGTGCCCCATTGAAAAGGTCAAGGTTAACTTTCGTATTAATGCCGTTGAGGTATCCTTTGTCATAATATTGCCAAAAGGTCCAATTGAACCAGCCTTGCGGCATCAACGGACTCATCCCCGGAGTATATTGATTGGGGTACCACGCCACCCAAAACGGATAATCTTTAACCCAGACAGGCGGACCGCCGCCCAACTCAGAGAAATTGGTCTCAAGGAATGAGACGCCTGAATAAATGATTGGCTTGCGGCCAAAGGCCTGCTCAACTTCATCGAGCCAGATCTTGGCCTTGGCAATGATCTTATCCTTGGGAGTTGCATCCGGCACTTCCAGGTCGAGGACCGTAGGTAACTCACCATTATCGTTGAGGGCTTTTACAACACTAATAAAGCGATCCGCCTGCTTCTTCCCGTCTTGGTTTGGATGAAAGAAACAATAAGCCCCTCTCAATAACCCACTGGTTTTGGCGCCGACCCAGTTGGTCTCGAAGGTCGGGTCTGCATAGGTCTCTCCTTCGCTTGCTTTGACAAAGACGAAGCGTTGCCCCGTGGCACGGACCTTGGGCCAATCAATCCCCGAATCCCAATAGGAAACGTCGATCCCAGGCACAGTGGTCATAGGTTCCTCCTATTTTCGCTGGATTCAAAATGGCAACCCTAAAAGGTTAGCACAAAATGTGGACAAAAGCAATGGGAAATTGTTTGACCTCTTAAAGTCTGAATTTTTCCTTTTCGAAAACCTTACGTTTTTATAAGCTTTAAGAAAGGCGTAGTTTAATCTTTCCCTCCCCTCTTCAATATGATTCATGGTATAAGTTTTTCACCCTGCGGTGTTCGCGATATTGCACTCCCGTTTTGAGCCAACACTTATAACAAGGGCTTCCATCTTTCAGGAACGACGCGATAGGCTAGAGCCAAGGCGGAGTTTCCGGGTCGGAGCCCACCTGCGAAAGCAGGTTCAAAACCTAGCATTACACGGCACAGGCGGGGTCTGTATTATCCATATCCTTTATCGATAATAAAATGTGACGGCTCCTGGTGGCCTGTCACATTTTATTTTGCCAGGTAATGGAACTGCAGGAGTAACAATTTACGGGGCCTGATGGATGGCAATTGCTTCTCGCAATCCGGATTCAATGGCGCCCTGGATCCAGGCATGGTGCAGCGAGGTATGCTCGCCTCCAAAATGGATGCGTCCTTCCGGGGCAATGATCGGTTCGTACAATAATGTTTGCTGTTCGGGGTCGAATAACGCGAAGGCGCCGCCCGCATACTCGTCATCGTGCCACATCCACGACGCGCCGACTTCGAATTCCTGATTGATCTGAGGATGGATCTGTGCTACATCTTCCAGCGCCTGCTCGATACGGTCATGATGAAAGAGCGAACCCCAGCGCTGCGCATCCTCCGACCAGGTGTAGCTGGCCAGGATCACACCCCGCCCGGTTTCCCGTCCATGATCGGGATAGTAAAGATTGCGAATGGGTAAATCCGTCATTGTCCCACCGCCAAAGATGCCCTCATCTTCCTCCCAGAAACGACGTTTACATTGGAAGAGAATCTTGGCGGAGGCGTCATAATGCAGTTGACGGATGGCGCGTTGTTTGGCGCGCGTGAAAGGCTTGAGCACTTCAACATGACGCAGGACCGGGAATGGTATGGTGATAATTGCATAATCACCTGTCTCCTTAAATCGTCCTGCCGCAGTTTGATAATGGATGGTTACTTCATCCGGCGATTGATCGATAGCGATCATTTTGGCGCCGAAACGGATATGATCCTTGAGTTCAGGCAGAAAAGCGTGCGGTAAACGATCGGTGCCGCCCTGGATCTCGACCATGTTGGTGTAGTAGTTTCCCGAGTCTTCCCTGAATACTTCAAGGAAGGATGAGTTCATTACCGCTTCCTGGTTGGCGACCAAGCCGTACATCTCGATCGCACCCTCAGACCACCCATTTGCTTCAAGAAATTCGCGGGTGGAGTACTGGTCATACCTGGAGACTATTTCATCCCAGGCAGCCTCTCCGCCTTTCTCCAATATATCGAGCAGCGGACGGATGGTCTTCATCCACAACATTCCCGCCGTGTGGCCTCTCTCCTCGTCTGACACATCGAAACCAAGCAAAGAAGGGTTGGCATTCCCCTCTGCAATCCGGATCTTTTGTCCGCCTATATAATAATATGCGTTGGGATTGTCCATTGTGAAGTCATTGGTCTTGAGACCAAACTTCGCGATATATTCCAGCGTAAGTAGGTGAGCACGCGGGATACGCATCGCACCGACGTCTGCATACAGTCCCTCTGTAAAGGGCTGGCGAAGCGTATAAACGCGGCCTCCCACGCGCTGCTGGCCTTCGAGGATAACCGGGTTGTGACCGGCGCGTTTTAATTCATAGCCGGCAACAAGTCCGGCGACACCCGCTCCGACGATCACTACCTTCTTCCGTCGACCTGCATTCCTTTGACCATCCATAGCTGGTGCAGGGATCCCGTTGCGAATGACACCTAGATAATCTTGAATCGAATGTGCAGGTTTCATACATACCTCCGAGGCGAATATGACTTATCATATCTACGAGGCTGAGTGTTGGCAACTCACCTATTATTCCTGCCTGCCTTGACGAGTCTATATTGCGCGTGTACAATCACCCGCAAGTTACAATTGAATAACGGAGAAATAGCGGCTGGGTCTCATTGCAAAATGAGATCACGAGGTGGAGGTTCCGTCCCGCGAAGGACGCGCTAATCCCGGTTGACGGGAAAAAATCGGATAGATCAGCGGATGCCTCTGGAGTCTGTCACAGACTCTCTTCTCCCTTCCAAAGAAAGCGCAAGGAGCAGCAGTTTAAAAAACTCTGTTGCTCGCCGCCGAAAACCACATGGCAACATGTGAGACAAGGCGGGCGCGGTGAACGGGTCAAAATATTTTTGATCCAGGCCTGTTAGAAATGGAAGGGCTGCTCTATTAATTAGCATATTGCTATTGAGAAGGCACGCCCAGGCGTGCCTTTTTGGTTTATTTTCACCCCTTTCTCATTCTTTCGGAGTTTCACAAAAACGGTGACACATTCTATGCCAATTGAGCAAGAATCGGGTAGCCCTTTGCGACAAATATCTATAAAATGTGAGTAATTAAATCATTGGAGGCTCACATGAATATCACTGTCACAGATTATCGCCAGTTGAATGAGGATTACCTGCGCATCGAGCAGGCCATCTTGTATCTTGAAAAGAACGCACACAACCAGCCTGAGTTGAGTGAGGTTGCGGGTGCAGTCGGGTTAAGCGAGTTCCACTTCCAGCGCCTGTTCACACGCTGGGCGGGTATTAGCCCCAAGCGGTTTCTGCAATTCCTGACCAGGGAAAACGCGAAGCAGCTACTTGACCGATCCGAGAATCTATTGGACACTACGGTCCAAGTCGGACTTTCGAGTTTGGGCCGTTTACATGACTTGTTCGTCACCACAGAGGCCGTTACACCCGGCGAATATAAGAGCCGAGGCGTAGGGCTTACAATTCGCTATGGCTTGCATGCAACGCCCTTTGGAAAGTGTCTGATCGGAGTTACGGAACGAGGTATCTGTCAGCTCGGTTTTATTCAAACAAGTGAAGCCGACGCCTTGGACGAGCTGGTCGAAAACTGGAGGCAGGCGAAGATGATCGAAGATTACAGTGCCACAGCTCCGCTCATCGAGCCTATCTTTGACATGCACCGGCGCGGGGAACACGCTTTGCATTTGTACTTGCGCGGCACGAACTTCCAGATCAAAGTCTGGGAAGCACTAATGCACATCTCAACTGGAAGTGTGACCACCTACGAGCACATCGCAAAGGAAATAGGACAACCAGGCGCGACCCGGGCGGTTGGGACCGCGGTAGCCCACAACCCGATTGTCGTGCTCATCCCCTGCCACCGCGTCATCCGCAAGATGGGTGAGTTTGGAAATTATAGATATGGGACAGCCCGCAAGAAAGCGCTGCTGGTTAGCGAGCTTGCCGCATTTAATACTGGACTGTAGGCGATCAACTGTCAAGCAGAAGGAGATGAATGAAGGTCAAAGTTTGGGCTGCACTTTTAGCAATTTATATCGTCTGGGGTTCGACCTATCTGGCGATCCGGTTCGCTGTGGGGACGATTCCTCCATTCCTGATGGCAGGGACGCGCTTTCTGGTCGCAGGTTTGATCTTGTATGTCTGGCGTCGGTTGGTCGGTGACCCTAGCCCAACACCGCGGCAGTGGCGCTCGGCGCTCATCGTAGGTCTGCTTCTCCTATTGGGGGGCAACGGACTGGTCAGTTGGGCAGAGCAGCATGTGGCTTCAAGCATTGCTGCGTTGATGATCGCCTCGGTGCCTCTGTGGATGGTATTGATAGACACCCTTCGTCCCAAGGGAATAAAACCTGATTGGAAAATCGTTCTTGGATTGCTGGTAGGTTTTGGCGGCATTGCCTTGCTGGTCACTTCGACAAAGAGCGACGGCGCTTCCGAGGGAATGAATCCGCTTGGCATTGGCGCGCTGATCCTGGCTTCCCTACTCTGGTCCATCGGCTCAGTCTATGGCAGTGATGCGGATATGCCCGAATCGTCATTGTTAAGCACTGGCATGGAGATGCTCGGCGGCGCGGCGGGTCTTTTCCTGGTGGGGACTTTAACGGGCGAATGGCGGTCGCTGGATCTCGCGTCAATTACAAGCAATTCTCTGCTTGGGTTGGCCTACCTCGTCACTTTTGGCTCCTTGGTTGGGTTCGTTTCCTACGTCTGGTTGCTGAGGAATGCTCCGCTCTCACTTGTCTCTACCTACGCCTACGTCAATCCTGTCGTGGCTATCTTTGTAGGCGCTTGGATCGGAAATGAGTTAATAAACGGTCGCATCATCATCGCTGCGCTGGTCATAATTGGTTCGGTGGGTGTGATTAACTTATCGAAGCAGGCAAAGATCATTCAAGTGGAAGAAGCCGCAACACCCATAGCGGAGTAAGAGAGGCATTGATGAAATATAATTGAACCGAGTTTGGCAGAAAAAGAAACATTGTTCTGGATCAAGGAAGGATTTGGTAATAGCAAAAGGCCTCTCCAAGTGTCCTGCCGAGATCTTTTGCAAGATGAAAATATACACTACTGAAATTGTTTTCATCGATACTGAAAAACGAAAAGAGGTAAATATGAATTCAATCGAATTGCTCAAGCGGGTAAAGGATGATAACGTCAAGTTCGTTTCGTTGCAATTTTCCGACGTCACCGGAGCAGTAAAGAGCGTGGATATGCCCATCAATGGTTTGGAGAGCGCGCTCAAGGATGGCGTTTGGTTTGACGGCTCCTCGGTAGAGGGCTTCGCCCGTATTCAGGAAAGCGACATGCTGTTGATCCTCGACTCGGAGACTTACGCCGTCCTACCCTGGACGTCGTCCGATTTACGGCGTGCTCGCATCTTCTGCGACATCTTAACTCCAAAGGGCGATCCCTTTGAAGGTGATCCACGCGGCACGTTAAAGCGAATTCTTTCCAAATTGGACGACCGCGGCTGGGTTTATAACGTCGGCCCGGAACCTGAATTCTTCTTATTTAAAGGCATGAACGGAGAAGGTGTCCATCCGGTGCCTCACGATACCGGCAGTTATTTCGATTTCTCCGCCGATGACGAAGCCGCGCACGTGCGTACGGCATTGATGGATTCACTCGATATGATGGGACTCGAGGTGGAAGTTGGCCATCATGAGGTGGCTCTCGGACAGCATGAGATTGACTTCCGCTTTGCAGATGCGCTGAAGACGGCAGATAATGTTTTAACTTTGAAATACACGGTCAAAGCCATCGCCGCCCAACACGGATTGACCGCTTCATTTATGCCTAAGCCGGTTTTTGGCATCAACGGCTCCGGCATGCATTGCCATCAGTCATTGTTCGATAAGAAAGGTTCCAACCTGTTCTTCGATCCGAAAGATGAAGTACATCTATCGAAGCTTGCTTACTCGTTTATTGCCGGACAGTTGGTGCACGCCCGTGCTTTGGCCGCAGTCGTGGCCCCCACGGTCAACTCTTACAAGCGTCTCGTTCCCGGTTACGAAGCCCCCGTCTATATCGGCTGGGCGCAGCAGAATCGCTCCGCATTGATCCGCATTCCGCGCTACACCGAAGGCCGCGATAAAGCCGTGCGCGCCGAACTCCGCTTCCCGGATCCATCGTCAAATCCATATTTGGCCTTCGCCGCCATACTGGCCGCCGGGCTGGATGGCATTGAGAAAGGCCTGACGCCGCCTGCACCTCTCAACAACGTCAATTTGTATCATCTCGATAAAGAGGAACGGATCAAGATGGGTATTCATGAACTGCCGGGTTCTCTCGCTGAAGCGCTGAATGAATTGGAGAAAGATGATGTCGTGAAATCCGCCCTGGGTGAGACCACCTACGAAGCCTTCACCCGCGCTAAGTGGGAAGAGTGGGATGATTTCCGCCTGCGCGTGAGTGATTATGAGATCGAACGTTATCTAGAAGCAGCATAACTATTAAAGAAGGATAAACCGGCGGTTGGAACCTCAACCAACCGCCGGTTTATTTACCCCTTTCACTTTCACTTTTACCTATAACCCACCGAAAAGTTAGGCCTGGCCTCTCATAAAGTCCACACGATTATTTTACAATTATCTCCGAAGCGCCCTTGATGAGGTTCTTAATTTCCGTTCGCATTCGTGGAGGCTGGATTGTTGCCAAATCTATTTTCCCAGCTTCCACAAACTTTGCCAAACGTATCAATCCAAGAGCCAGCGCTCTCACAAAGCCGGGGTCTTTAACAGGCGCATCGTCTTCATGCCAAAAGCCATTGATCTGCAGGGTCATAGTTGAAGGATCTAGTTTTGGGTCAAGCCGCGCTACAAGCTCATCACCGTATAAAATCGGAAGGGTGTAGTATCCCCAACGGCGTAGATGGATGGGCTTATAAACCTCCCACAGATATTCGAAATCAAACAGCTTGTTCGCCCGTCCCCGTGCACTGACAATATCCAGGGGCGCCAGAAAACTGACTTCATCCTGTTTGGTCGGTCGGATCGGTTTCCAAACTTTGGGGATCCTGCCAGCCTGGAGGGATTCAATCTTGGGAAGATCTTCGCACAATATCAGGAATTTATCATCGCTTCCCTCAACCCTGAGCCGCGCAACCAGCCCCTGCTCGATCGAGCATCCTAGTCGTTCCCTCATTTCTTCAAGCCCGATCGTGCGGTGCAGGTAGTACCCAAGATCGGTTTTCCATCTTCCTTCGTTCATCAACCCCTTGATGGCTATACATTTGCGCGCAAAGAAATCTTCGGTCTCTTTCTCAGAGGCTATAGAATCAAATTCTTTTGGGGCAATATTTTCACGAAAATCATAATAGCGTTGAAAACCCACGCGATGATGGATCATCAGCTCGCCTGATAACCACATATCGTACATCGCCAACGATGTATCCTTCCGCCCGCGATAGTTCCACGCACCGACGGAATTCCCTTGAAAATCGCGGTTCCCTAATGTGCCGCGCTGTGCCAATTCCGCACGAACCTGGTCGAATAGACCCGCATGTGTAAACACATAATCTTCTACGCGCTTATCGTGACTTCGCCTCTCCATATGGTTCCGCCAATAAGGGAGCTCGGACATGGGATATACATTCAAGTGACCGCCGTAATCAAAAAATTCACGATCCTCATACATTACTTGATAAAGATATTCGGGTTTGTAATCCAAGACGCGACTGTGGAGCGCAATATCCTGACTGCGTGCAATCACGGTCAAAGGGTCAAGTTGAATTGCTTCGCAGGTACGGAGAGCTTGTGCTGTTCCCTGCTTTCCTTTCCAGCGTCGGCCTGGCCACAAACCCTGACGCCCGAGCACGAACCGTCTGGCAGTCTGTTTCGAAATGACGATGGGATTCATAGGTTTATTCTGTCCCCTTGAGTTTTAGGGACGGAAATAACTAAGAAATGGACTTCACTTTGCGATCGGTTGGTAAATTGATGGGGGACGCCGGGTGGGATTTCCAACCCCTCCCCCGTTCGCAGGGTCACGCTTTGATCCTTGTAAACCATCTTCCCCTGGCCTTCGAGGATGAAGAAGAATTGCCGCGAGATTTGATGGTAATGCATCACTTCTGCATGGCCCGCAGGCGCGCGCTCCTGGATCACGCTGACATCCTCGCGCTTGAGCAAAAGCCAGCCATCGCATGAATCACCCCATAAGTAATGTTCTGCGTTGAGTATGGAGACGGGCGAAGTCATACGGCTGCAGATTCAGATTTTGCTTTTTCCATCAAACGGCAGAACGAACAAAGATCCGGTGTGGAGGTGGGCTGCCCACAATTCGGACAGGAATGCAGATGAACATCGCTGCTGCTTTGCTCAACGAATAATCCGCTTTGGCGGGCTTCAAGGAAACGCAAATAAAAGGTGAGCTTCGCACCCGGGCGGTCGGTCTCCAATTTATTGAGCAGTTCCTTATAGTAGATCGAGGTCGACCCTTCTGCAAAAGGACATTCCTCATATATATATTCAATACCGCGCAGGATAGCATAGGCGGTCATTTCGCGTTCGTACAGACGGCAGAGCGGCTTAACCTTGCGGGCCATCCCGGGCATCTCCATTAGAACGGGGCCCTGCCTGAGGAGATACTCGCCTGACCATTGAAGCGTATTACCAAAGAGGACAGCCGCCTCATCATCCAGGTTATGTCCGGTTACCAGTACATCATAGCCAAGGTCCCGCGCCATGCGGTTCATCTCGTGGCGTTTGGTCAGACCGCAAACGGCACAGGGTTTACCATGCCCGCGGTGACTGACCTCAGCCAGCACGGGGATGGGTTGACCATATTCTTTTTCAATATCCACCACAATAAGCTTCAGGTTGTGTTCGTCGGCAAACTTCTCGGTCAGACGATGCGACTCTGTTGAATAACCGAAGCCTCCGTCGATGCCGAGACCGAGGTAAAGCCCATCGGCATAATAACCCAGGCGGACCAGGATATCCCATACGGAGAGTGAGTCCTTGCCGCCTGATACTGCCACAAGGATTTTCTCGTCGTGGGTAAACATATTGTATTTCTTAATAAAACGCTCGGTCTGCTCGGGTACCCATTCCAGGTAATGCTCCTTGCACAGCGCCAGCCTGTGCTGCCGCATATTGACCGAAGCTTTCTCTCCACATTTTTTACATTTCATTGGAAACTCCGAACCAGTAATTCTTGCCTCAAAAACTTATTACGTGTTTGTTAATCACTTCCCCCCGAGATCACAGCTATCAGCTTGACTACCTCACCATCTTTCAATATCTCGTCCTCGAGAATGACTTCACCGTCGCGCGTGGCGATCACCGACTCGGGAATGATGTTACTCTTCTCCAGCGCCGAGAGTAAGGTCATCCCCGGCTTCACTTCGTATTCCTTGGTCCGTAGGATTAATTTGACCATTTTTTGCAGGAGAGTTTTCATTCTACCATAGGCGTCTTGACAGGCAAGCCCGCTTGCCTGTACTATGTAACTTACCGATGTCACATTCGAAGAAGGCCCAGAATTTTGGGGTATGGGGTGGGGTAAACACCCACCCCATACCCCAAAATTCGGATATCTTTTGAATAATCTGACATTGTTAAGGTAATCATGCGAATCGGTATGATGGCGGACGCCTACAAACCGCATGTCAGCGGGATCACAAATTATATAGACCTGAACAAACGCTATATCGAAAAGGCCGGACATGAAGTCTTCGTGTTCACTTTCGGCGATCAGGATTATCACGATGAAGAAATGCGGGTCATCCGGTCTCCCGGACTTCCGCTGGTGGATACCGGTTACTATCTCTCCTTCAGCTACAACCGGGCAGCCAAGAAACTTTTACAAACGATGGACGTTGTGCATGTGCACCATCCATTTTTAAGCGGCCGCCTGGCTTTGCGCTACTGTGAGCCACTTCGTATTCCGATCATTTTCACCAATCACACACGTTACGACCTGTACGCCCAGGCCTATATTCCACTCTTACCGGAAGAGATCAGCGATGGCTTATTACAGGCTTACATGCCGCCTTTTTGTGAAGCCATGAATCTGGTCATCTCCCCTTCGGCTGGTATGGCGGAAATCCTGCGTGAAATGAATGTAACCAGCCCGATCGCGGTGGTCCCTAACGGTGTGGAACTTCATCGTTTTCACAATGCCGAACCCCAATCACGTGCGGATTTCGGTTTTACCCAAAGTGACATCCTGCTCATTTACACTGGCCGCCTTGCGACCGAAAAAAATCTGTCTTTCCTTCTGCAATCCTTTGCAGGCGTCGCACAGGCGCTCGAAAACGTGAAGCTTATCCTTGTAGGTGGTGGGCAAAAACAGTTTGAGGCCGATTTGCAGCAACTTACAGCAGAACTTAACATCAACCATCGCGTGCGATATACAGGCATGGTGACGTATGAAAACCTGCCCTCGTATCTCGCCATGTGCGATGTGTTCATCACTGCCTCGGTAACGGAAGTCCATCCACTTTCGGTGATCGAAGGAATGGCGGCCGGACTGCCAATCATGGGTATCTCTTCACCGGGCTTGAGCGATTCCGTGGAGGACGGTGTGACCGGCTTCATCGCAACCGAAGACTTGTCTGCCTTTACCGCCAAGCTGACCCACCTTTGTCTCGATCCCGTCTTGCGTAAACGAATGGGCGCGGCAGCACGCCAGGCATCCACACGTTATGCCATCGAACGGACGACGCAAATCTTGCTGGAGCATTACGAGAGGCTTGTCTATGGTACACGACCGCGCCGGGTTAATTGGGAAGTACGGCTGCGCGGACTGTTGGAAAAATATCTGCAATGACACGCAATCAGCGCGTTGGAAAATGGGGTGAGCAAGCCGCAGCAAATTACTTGATGAAAAGGGGCTGCGAGATCGTGGCGCGTAACGTACGCACACCTTACGGCGAGATTGACTTGATAGCGCAAAAAGACGGCTTTACGATCTTCGTCGAGGTCAAAACGCGCACTTCGAGGGTATTTGGCCCGCCAGAGATCGCCGTTTCACCCCGCAAACAAGGACACATGCTGGCTTGTGCTGAACACTACGCCCAACAAAATGAAATTGACCATTGGCAGGTTGACGTGATCGCAGTGGAAGAGATTAATGGCAGGGCTGAAATTACACATTTCGAGAATGCAATCTAAAACGTTACCTATCAAGCCTGCTATAGAAGGGGTGGCGCACCGATTACCTTTGGTTTTGCTCGTCGGCCCCACTGCGGTCGGCAAAACGGAGATCGCGCTCCAGCTCGCTGAACACCTTGGCGGCGAGATCGTCTCGGCTGATTCGCGCCTCTTCTATCGAGGTATGGATATTGGAACAGCCAAACCTACCCGCGAAGAACGATCTCGGGTTCCTCATCATCTGATCGACATTGCTAGTCCCGATGAAACCTTGTCGTTGTCGGTCTTTCAACAAAAAGCTCAGCTGGTTATCTCTGACATTCACCTCCGCGGCAAACTACCTCTGCTTGTTGGAGGCACCGGGCAATATGTCCGGGCGGTGACACAAGATTGGAGGCCTCCTCCAGTGAAACCCGATATAAGGCTGAGGGCTCAATTAGAGAAGTTGAAAGAAGATCGAGGGAAAGAGTGGCTTCATGCTAAGTTGGAGTCTCTTGATCCTAAAGCGGCGGAAAATATCGATGGACGGAATGTGAGGCGAACTATTCGGGCACTCGAAGTAATTCTCAAGACTGGAAGGAAATTTTCTGAATTACGCGGGCAGGGTGCTACGCCTTATCACCTCCTTACGATTGGGTTAACCCGTCCACGGGCTGAAATTTACGCTCGCATTGACACACGGATCGAGGCGATGTTCCAGGCGGGGCTGCTGGATGAAGTCAATGGGCTGCTTGCAAAAGGAGTTTCGCCCGAAATGCCCACGATGTCTGCCATTGGGTATCGCGAATGCGTCAAAGTAATCGAAGGTCAATGGAGTCTTGATGAAGCAAAGGTCGTGATGCAGCATGCCACGCACCTTTTTGTCCGAAGGCAGGCAAACTGGTTCAAAGAGACCGATCCAAATATAAGGTGGTTTTACGCAGGGGAGGAAGGTGTTTTACAAGCGATTGAATCGTTTATCCGGGACGCGCTGCGCGAATAATGGATCGCCGCCGAAGAATTGACTTTTAATTTTTTCCAGCATATACTCTTTTAACCGCCAAAGGAGGAACCATTATGAACGACCGCCCATGGATCGCGCATTACGACAAAGGGGTGCCGGCAACAATTGATTATCCAAAAGAGCCGCTGTTCCATTTCCTGGAGGAGTCAGCCCGTAAATATCCCGACCGCGCCTGCACGATTTTCAAAGGCGCGGTCATTTCATTCAAAGCGATGAACGATATCACAAATCACATTGCGGCAGCCCTGGTCGATATGGGTGTGAAGAAGGGCGACCGCGTCGGGATATTCATGTCGAATTCACCACAGTTTGTGATGGCTTACTATGGAATATTGAAGGCAGGCGGCGTGGTTGTGGCGACAAACCCACTCTATACTCCGCCGGAAATCGCTTATCAAGCCAGCGACGCGGGGTTCGAGATTATGTTCGTCATGACCAATTTCTACAAGACCATTAAAACTGCGCAGCCCAATACGAAGATCAAGAAATTGATCGTCACTAATTTGAAGGAGACCCTGCCGCCTCACCTGCGTGTGCTGTTTACCCTGGGCCGTGAAAAGAAAGGCGGATTCAAAATAGAGGGTGGATTGATGGAAGGCGATGTTTGGATGAAGGACTTGATCTCCAAATACCAAGCCTCCGATCGTCCTCACGTGGACATCCAGCCCGACGACACAGCCTTATTCCAATACTCCGGCGGAACAACAGGCGTCTCGAAGGGCGTTGTGGTCATGCACCGCAACGTGGTAGCAAATACTTTACAGATCAAAGGGTGGTTCGTTAACATGGATGACGGCAGGGAAATCCTCTTAATGGCGATCCCTTTATTTCATGTTTATGGCATGGTTGCCGGCTTGAGTTATGCTGTTTCTATTGGCGCCACGATGATAATAATACCGAACGGGCGCGATATCCCGGATGTCCTAGAGAACATTAATAAATATCATCCCACGAATTTTCCGGGCGTTCCCACCTTATACAATGCCATTAACAATCATCCCGACGTTAAATCGGGAAAAATAAACCTGCGCTCCATCAAGGTATGTATATCAGGTTCGGCTCCGCTGCTCCGTGAGACAAAAGAGAGGTTCGAAGAATTGAGCGGGGGAAAAGTCTTCGAAGGGTACGGTTTGTCCGAAGCGCCGACGGCCACCCATATCAATCCCCTGCTGGGTATTAACAAAACTGGCTCGATTGGTTTGCCGATCACGGACGTGGAATGCAAGGTTATCAGCCTGGATGATGGCGAGACCGAAATGCCATTAGGCGAGATCGGCGAATTGGTCATTCACGGGCCCCAGGTGATGAAAGGTTATCACAATATGCCGACCGAATCGGCCAATTCCCTGCGCAAGCTGAAAGATGGCAAAACCTGGCTGTTCACCGGCGATATCGTCCGGATGGATGAGGACGGCTACTTCTACATTGTCGATCGGAAAAAAGAATTGATCAAACCTGGAGGATTCCAGGTTTGGCCCCGCGAGGTAGAAGAAGCGATTGCCGCCTATCCGAAGGTGCTGGAAGTCGGCGTGGCTGGCATCCCCGACCCGTATCGCGGTGAGACGGTCAAAGCCTGGATCGTGCTCAAGCCCGGTGAGACGGCGACGGCAGATGAGATCAAGGCCTTCTGCAAGGAACGACTGGCTCCATATAAGGTACCGAGCCATTATGAATTCCGGAACGAGTTGCCGAAGACTACCGTTGGTAAGATCTTAAGGCGCGAATTGGTGAGACAGCACAAAGAAACAGAAATTGTGAAAGCGTAAACCCCATCGAACATCGTTGGCACAGCCACAAGCCCCGCCTTAAAATTAACAAGGGGATGAAATTTAGTAAGTGATAAAAAGGAGGTCCTCCGAATTTGGAAGACCTCTTTTGATGTGGTTATTAATTAGGTACGGCCGCCAGAGCTGGCTGCGGAGTACCGCTCTTCTTCGGAAACGGCGGGGGGAAGATAGCTTCGAATTCTTCGCGCGTCATCGTTTCCGCTTCAAGCAATTTTTGGGCGACACTATCTAGCTGCCTGCGATACTTGGTCAGCAGGCTTTTGGCAAGGTCATAAGATTCTTCGACGATCTTGCGAACTTCCTGGTCGATCTTTTCGGCAATGGCTTCGGAGTAATCTCGTTGTTCCGAGATCTCACGTCCCAGGAAGATCAACTCTTCCTTCTGACCATATTGCAGCGGCCCTAATTCACCGCTCATGCCAAGGCGAGTCACCATGGTGCGCGCCATGCGCGTTACCTGCTCAATATCGTTTGAAGCGCCCGAGGTAATATCATCGAAGACAATCTCTTCAGCAACCCTTCCGCCGAGCGCATAGGCCAGGTTTGCCAACATCTTCTTGCGCGAGTAGAGCACGCGGTCCTCATCGGGACGGAACCAGGTCACGCCTCCGGCCTGACCGCGCCCTACAATGGTAACCTTTTGAACAGGATCCGCCTCCGGTATGGCGTTCGCCACTACGGCATGACCAGCCTCATGATAGGCAATGATGCGTTTCTCTTCGTCCGATATTAAACGTGACTTTCGTTCGGGCCCCATCACCACGCGCTCGATGGCCTCTTCGAGCTCAGACTGCCCGATCGATTTCTTGTTGCGCCGGGCTGCCAGGATTGCGCCTTCGTTGACCAGGTTCTCAAGGTCCGCACCAACAAAACCTGGTGTACCGCGCGCCAGCGACATAAGATCAACGACCGGGTCCAGCGGTTTGCCCTTTACGTGGACTTTGAGGATGGCTTCGCGTCCCTTTACATCCGGGCGGTCAAGTGTCACCCGGCGGTCAAAGCGGCCAGGACGCAGCAAAGCCGGGTCAAGGATATCAGGACGGTTGGTTGCAGCAATGATAATGACGTTGGTATCGGTATCAAAACCATCCATCTCAACCAGCATCTGATTCAGGGTTTGTTCGCGCTCATCGTGCGAACCGCCTAGCCCTGCGCCGCGCTGCCGGCCAACCGCATCAATTTCATCTACGAAGACAATACACGGCGAATGGCGCTTCGCCTGATCGAACAGATCGCGGACGCGGCTGGCGCCGACGCCGACAAACATTTCAACAAACTCCGAGCCAGAGATGGAAAAGAATGGAACACCGGCCTCACCGGAAACGGCTTTGGCTAGCAGGGTCTTGCCGGTGCCTGGAGGCCCCACTAGTAATACGCCCTTGGGAATACGCGCCCCAAGCTGGATGAACTTCTGCGGCTCTTTTAAGAACTCAACAACTTCTGATAGTTCCTGTTTGGATTCTTCTATACCGGCCACATCTTCGAAGGTAACAGTTGGGTGTTCACCACTAAACATGCGGGCACGCGATTTACCGAATGCCATGGCCGCGTTATTGCTTCCTTGCGCCTGTCGGAAGATAAACCAAAGCACGCCAGCCATAAAAACAATCGGCAGGATATATAACAGGCTGCTCAGGATTCCCGCCCATTGTGAGGGCGGCTTGACTTCGATTTTGATATTCGCCGAGGTAAGTTCTGCCGGCGTCACGCCTAGGCTGATAAGTTGATCCACCAGAGTAGTGGTCGGTTCTTTATTCGAGTCCGCTTCTTTGCCCGACTTATAAACGACGTGGATTGTATCATCACTATTAATAACGACCTGCCCTACAGTGCCACTCTTTATGGCATCGGCTACTTCGTTGATCGTTAAGGGCTCCTGGGGTGTGCTGCCTTGCCTGAATCCGACATACAGCATTGCCCCAATTGCCACGATCAGCAAGAAGTAGATAATAAACGACTGAGTACGATTAGAATTCACTGATTCCTCCGAAAATCTTGCGAGGGGGATTATACCAATCTAGGCTTCAGGCGAATAGCCCAAAGGAATTATTTATATGATTTTCTAATAAATTGCTCACGACGTATTTAGGGTTAAAACATGCTTGAAGACTAGATAAATTCCATCTCCACCGGACAATGGTCGGAACCGGTCACATTTTCATGGATGATCACATCCTTCACACGCGGAATGAGCGATTCCGAAACCAGAAAATAATCGATCCGCCAGCCGACTCCCTTCAGGCGGGCTCCGGAGCGGTAAGTCCACCAGGTGTATTGAACACGGTCTGGATATATATAGCGGTAAATATCCACAAAACCATGATCCAGGAATTTTTGCACCCAGGCGCGCTCTTCAGGCAGAAAACCGGAGGTTTTTTGATTTTGCTTGGGATTCTTGAGGTCGATCGGTGTGTGGGCGGTATTGAAATCGCCCGTAATGATCAGGTTTTCGCCGTTTTTGTGAAGCTTGTCGCAGATGCCAAGCAGGTAAGAATAGAATTCAAGCTTATAGCCTACGCGCTCCTGCCCGCGTTGACCGCTCGGGAAATAGACGTTGTATAAAACCAGATCATGGTGGCGGGTCCGAATGACCCGGCCTTCAAGGTCAAATTTTGAATTGTCCAAACCCAGCGTAATCTCATCCGGCGATTCTCGATAAAATGTCGCCACACCGCTGTAACCCGGACGTTCAGCCGGATACCAGGTAAAGGGCATTCTCAAGGACTGCTGCTGTGCCGGTGTCAACTGCTCCGGCCTCGCCTTGACCTCCTGCAAACAAATCACGTCCGGGGAGCGCGACCAAATTTGGTCCAATGCATTCTTTCGCAGCGCAGCGCGAATGCCATTCACATTCCATGTAACAATCTTCATCTTTTCCTATATACCGCATTATGGTAAACTATTAAAAGACAGTCCATGGATAACAACAAGTCGATAAAACATATTTTATGTATTGAAGATGAACCGGAAATGATCGACCTGATCCGGCTCATCCTCGTGCGCCGAGGTTTTGAGGTATCAGGTGCTGCCGGTGGGAAAGCAGGCTTGTCAGCCGTCCGTGAAAAACTGCCCGATCTGGTGTTGCTCGATTTAATGATGCCGGATATGGACGGATGGGAAGTATACCAGCAAATGAAAGCCGACGAATCAACACGGCACATACCGGTCATCGTTGTCACTGCCCGCGCACAGAGTATAGATAAAGTTCTTGGCTTGCATATCGCCAAAGTGGACGATTATATCGCCAAGCCCTTCAGTCCTCAGGAGTTATTGAACAGCGTCGAAAAAATCCTCGGACAGAAGAACGCTACACCTTGAATCCAGACCAGGGTTTTAGGCAGCGGTTCATCCATCAAATTTAATTTGAACCCACTAAATATTAGATCTTTCCTTCGATTTGCCTCAGCGGACTCCGAGGCTAAATCTATGGATTCTTCCGAATAAAATCTATTCGTCTTTTTGCGCGTTGTTTTAATTTATTTCGATCATGTCCCCCGATATTTTTATACAAAACCTGGACAAAAAGATCAAAGCGCCGGCGCGGGTCAGGTACTGCAATTCGTTCGCCTGTCGTCTGAGAGGCTTAATGTTTCGCTCGCAGCTTGCCTTGGATGCGGGCCTGCTGCTCGTGATCGAACGCGATGCACGCCTCGACTCGTCCATCCATATGTTGTTCGTCCCCTTCGATTTGGCCGTCTTCTGGATCAATTCACAGATGGAGGTAGTAGATAAGGTAATTGCCAGGTCCTGGCGGCCCGCCTACATCCCTGCCCGAGCGGCACGTTACATTCTCGAAATTCACCCTGCCCGCCTTAACGAATATGAGGTAGGACATAAAGTAGAATTCCAAAATGCTTAAACATCTTTTGATCGTAGCATTGATCGCCAGCCTTTTATTCGACGTTCGACCAGCTGCCGCTCAAACGCCCTCGTCCGGGCCTTTTTACATCGTTCAGCCGGGTGATACGCTATCTTCGATTGCCACGCGATTTAACGTCACCGTCAATGATCTAATGGCTGCAAATAACATTAGTAATCCGAATTTGCTGGCTACGGGTCAACAGCTCCTCATACCCGGCCTGGAAGGCGTGACCGGGACGCTGGATACTGAAATCATAGCTTTTGGCGATTCCTTTAATAGTTTGGTACGACGAACGCAGATCCCGATCGATCTTTTACGCAAGTTAAATCACGTGGTCAGCCCAACGGAATTTTACGTTGGTGCAAGTATGATCATCCCAAAGCAGGATAATGCAACAGACTTGACCCAGCGAATTACGCCGGATCCTGGCGAGTCTTTGCTCGAACTGGCTGTAAAAGCAAACACCGACCCCTGGACGTTGACCTCGCTCAATGGGCTGAATGGTACTTGGGATGGCCTGCCCGG